>JAGLUZ010000040.1 GCA_023134165.1 Deltaproteobacteria bacterium
ATTATTTTTTTTGTTCCAGCAACTAAGCGATCATTAGTAATTCTGAAACCTCAAAACTTGATGTACAGTTTACAATCAAAATCATTATTTTGTCAAGAACTTTGTTAAGTGAAAAACACCCTCGCTCACCCCCTCTAATTTTTCTGGAATATTTCTTGATTATATCAAAGAAAACACGCAAAAAACATGACTTAAGTCATTTATACCATTTGAAAGCTCTACTATAATCTGCTATTATAAATACAAGAAAAATCTTTGGAGGTCAAATAATGACATTAAACGAAAGAGTAGAAGAAGCCCTAGACGGTATAAGACCCGCCTTGCAGGCTGATGGTGGTGATGTTGAACTAGTTGATATTGACGTGGAAAAAGGCATTGTCCGCGTACAGATGCAGGGCGCATGTGCAGGGTGCCCAAGTGCACAGATAACACTTGCGATGGGGATTGAGAAGGCCATAAAAGAGAAGGTGCCTGAGATTAAGGAAGTCCTCTCTGTTTAATAAACCAGAGCTAGCTGAACCTTTTTTTAAGCCCCCCGGATGGAATAAGCATTATTTTTTAGTACTTCAACCCTCCGCGGGGGCTTTTTAATAAGTATAATAAATACAAAATCCAACCAAACTGATAAATATCATTGAAGAAACTACTATGACCTTTTATATTATAGATACATGCGTAGAGTGCGGTCTTTGTTTACCAGAATGCCCAGAAGGGGCAATAAGCGAGGGTAGCCCTTATGAGATAGACCCAAGACTATGCACAGAATGCGGAGCATGCGCTGAGGTTTGCCCTGTTGATGCGTGCCTACCAAAACCAGAATAAGGCTCTCAACACAGGCAACAAGTCTATTTATGTATGCCAAAAAGATGTAAGTGAGCAACTTGGTAGTCCGGTGGGCTTCAAAAAAATTTAAAAATCAGGAGGTTATATACAGTGAGTAAAGTTACAGTAAATTTTATAAAATGCGCAATGATATATTTTGCACTCGCAATGATCCTTGGTGTGACAATGACTATAGCAGGGCCAAATTACCCGCTTAGGCCAATTCACACACACTTCAACCTACTTGGATGGATGTCAATGATGATATTTGGTGTTGCATACCACATTCTACCTCGTTTCAGTGGTGTTCCACTCTGGAGTGACAAGCTTTCTGTGGTGCATTTGTGGGTAGCTAATATTGGCCTAATTGGCATGGCAATTGGATGGTGGTTACAATCTCAGGGGGTAGGTTTTGTCCCACTCCACATCTTCTCCCTAGTCCAAGGCGTATCAGTAGTAATGTTTCTTGTGAATATGTTCAAGACCATAAAGGTAGGGCCTGCCTTTCAGGCAAAACCCTAATTAAGAGAATTTAAAACACAACTAAAGAAGAAAGCATTTATAGGAGGACTTTAAGATGAGTGATGCAAAGGTTACAAAAGAGATGACAATTGGCGAGGTTATGGAAAAATACCCCGCAACAGAGGATATCTTCAAAAAATTCTTTGGCAATGGCTGTTTTACCTGCCCTGGTGCAAAGACAGAGGACATTGCCTTTGGTTGTACTATGCACGGCACTGACCCTGAGGTAATTGTAAAAGAACTAAATGAAGCTGTTGAGAACGCCTAAAAAAAAACTTTAGGATTACCGAGAAAACAACTAGAGAGTAAAAAAACACAGAAAACAGAGGTGACGGTAATGGCACAGATTATAGCCTCCCAGATAGTAAATGATGTAATTAAGGAATATCCAAAGACAATAACGGTCTTTACTAACTTCAATATAGATTCTTGTTGCGGAGGAGCTACCTCAATTGAGGTAGCCGCAAATCGTGACAAAGCCCCACTAGAGGCACTCATGGAGGCTTTAAACAAAGCCGCCACTTCGTAAGTCACCAAGCAACTTAAGTAAGTTCAAAAAAACTCTTAACAAAGTTATTTTTTTGTAAAAACACCCGAAGCAGGGGCAAAAAGCTATTGACCAACTTAAGTGAGTTCAAAAAAACTCTCAATTAAGTCGCCGCTACGTAAAAAAGAATAAAGGAAGAACCATGAAAAAAATAACTCAAAGCCAAGTCCTTGATAGCCTAAGTAGCGTCATGGATCCAGACCTAAATAAAGACCTAGTCTCCCTAAATATGATACGCAATATTCGTATCGAAGGCGGGGAAGTATCCTTTAGCCTTGTTCTCACCTCTCACGCCTGTCCACTAAAGAAAGAGCTAGAAGACTCTGCAAGAAAAGCAGTAGAGACAATTGATGGTGTTACAAAGGTTGATATTGAGGTCACGGCTGAGGTGCCAAAATCTAAAGGACTACCTGATAAAAAAGGCGTACCAAATGTTAAGAATACCATTGCCGTTGCAAGCGGTAAGGGTGGTGTTGGTAAATCCACAGTTAGCGTAAACCTAGCCCTTGCACTTGCCAAAGAAGGCTCAAAGGTTGGTATTCTTGATATTGATATTTACGGCCCCTCCATTCCAATGATGATGGGCATACACAAAGAGGTCGCAACAACAGAGGCAAATAAATTAATCCCGCACAAAGCACACGGAGTAAAGCTCATGAGCGTTGGTTTTATGCTTGACGAAGAAACCCCGCTTATATGGCGTGGCCCACTTGTTATGAAACTCGTGCAACAATTTCTAATGGATGTTGAGTGGGGTGAGCTTGATTATCTTGTAATAGACCTCCCGCCAGGCACTGGTGACGCTCAGTTAACACTTGTTCAGACTATCCCGTTAACAGGTGTGGTCATAGTATCGACCCCTCAAGACGTTGCCCTAATAGATGCCAGGCGTGCTATAAAGATGTTTAACGAGGTTAAAGTACCGATACTTGGGATTGTTGAGAATATGAGTGTCTTTGTCTGCCCTCATTGTAATGAAGAGACTGAGATATTTAGCAAAGGCGGCGGAGAGAAGACAAGCAAACGCTATGATGTCCCGCTCCTTGGCTCTATCCCAATTAACCTTAGTGTTAGGGAATGCGGCGATGAGGGAAAACCAATAGTAGAGGCAAAGCCAGATTCTGTTGAGGCCAAGGCACTAACAGATATCGCAAAAAAAGTTGCCGCAAGTATCAGCGTGCTTGACCTTGCATAAATAAATACAGACCGCAAAAAAAGTAAGAAATAAGAAAAGGGCTTTCTCTTTAAAAGAGGATAGCCCTTTTTTCTTTTTAGTTAAAAAAACTATTTTTCATTAGAAGAAAAGTTAGACTTTTAATGCACCTATGAGTTTTTTTATATCTCCGTTTTTCTTTACGTATTCCTTAAGTCCCGAGACAACGGACTCTGAGGCTGAAGGGGTAATAAAACTTGCCGTACCAATCTGGACTGCACTTGCACCGGCTAAGATAAATTCAATAGCATCAACTGCCGTAGTAATCCCACCGATACCAACAAGTGGCACAGTTGCAACGCTTGCGGCCTCGTAGACCATCCTCAAAGCAACAGGCTTAATGGCAGGCCCTGAGAGACCTCCCATAACATTACCAAGTACTGGGCGTTTTGTCTCTGCGTTAATTGCCATAGCAGGTATCGTATTGATTAAAGAAACTGAATCTGTTCCTGCACTCTCAACAGATCGAACCATCTGTTTTATATCACTCACATTTGGAGATAACTTTGTCATAACATGAAGTCTTGTTGCTTTTCTTACAGCCCGAACCACACGTGCAGCCTCTTTTGGATCTGTTCCAAAACTCATTCCACCTTTCTTTACATTTGGGCAAGATATATTTATCTCTAAAGCAGAGACCCCTTCTACGTCACTCAGGCGTTTTGCAAGCTCTGAGTACTCACGAACTGTCTCGCCAAAAATATTTGCAATTATCTTTGTCTTAGTTTTCTTTAGGAGCGGGAGTTTTTCATTAATAAAAGCCTCTACCCCAATATTTGCAAGACCGATTGCATTTATCATCCCAGACGGGGTCTCAACAATCCTTGGCCCAGGGTTACCTTTTCTAGGTTTTAAGGAAAGTCCTTTTGTAATTATAGCCCCGAGGTTGTCTATATTCATATAGGCCTTAAACTCAAGGCCGTAACCAAAAGTACCTGAGGCCGTAATGACAGGATTAGCAAGCTCTAAGGTACCAAGTCTTACGCTAAGTTGCGTGGATGTTTTTTTAGTTGATTTTTTTATAACTTTTCCCATTCTATATCCTTACTATTAAAGACTGGCCCCTCAGAGCAAACAAGGACATATTCCTTGTCCTTTGTTTTTTTTACGTCCTCACTAGCCTTTAAAGCGCAACCAAGGCAAACCCCTATACCACAGGCCATAGAGCTCTCAAGTGAGACGTAGCAAAGTACGCCTGCGTCTTTAGCTAGTTTTGCAGTTGCCTTTAACATTCCCATTGGGCCGCAGGCATAAATCACAGAATCTTTTTCTATAAAATCCAAGACCGCATCGGTCACGTAACCAGCCCTACCAAGGCTTCCGTCCTCTGTTGAGACCTTGACCTTAATGCCAAGTTTTTTTATAGGAGCCGATAGCCTTGCATCTACTTTTGTTCTTGCACCAAAAAAAAGTACAGCATCTTTTTTTGAGTTTTTTAGGGTTTTTGATAAAAGATAAAAAGGAGCAATGCCGATACCTCCGGCAACCATAATTAATTTATTTTTTTCTTTTGGTGTAGGGAATTTTTTCCCAAGCGGACCAAGGACATCAACCTTGTCCCCTTTCTTTAGGGTACTCATAAGAGAAGTCCCCCGGCCGACTACACGGTAGAGAAGTTCTATCCAACCCTTACCTGCATCAAAGACACTGAAGGGTCGCCTAAGTAGCGGGTCAAGGGAGGTCGAAGCGTCACTAACACTAACCATGACAAATTGCCCTGGAGTTGGGATTTTTTTCTCGCTCCATTTTAGACGTAGTAAAAAATGCACGTCAGTAGCAATACTTTTATTATAAATAACAGTAGAGTTCATAATTATTATTTTAAAACTTAGAACTTAAAGTTTAAAGTTATTCCTCTAATTTTACACCCAGATTAAGGCTCATAACCACGGCGTCTTCATCACCGTAGTAAAGTTTTCGGACGTAGACTTCCTCAAAACCAAAACGATTATAGATTGATATCGCAGTTGTATTGGATTTTCTAACCTCTAGGGAGATGAGATCCACCCCTCGCTTTGACATAAAATCCAGAGCAAAGGAGAGTAACCGAGAGCCAATACCGCTACCCTGAAGGTCAGACCTAACAGCTATATTTAAGATATGAGCCTCACCGTAGACGAGCCAAAAAATTAGGTACCCAACAAGCACCTCACTGCCGTCTTTTAGGGACTTTGTCTTTACAAAAGGGTATGAGATTGGATTACTAAGTTCACGAGCCATGAGCTCCCTTGACCACGGCTGAGGGAATGACGCATTCTCAATCTCCATGACTGCGTCCAAATCACCCTCAGTCATCAGTCTAATCATGGGGGGGTTGAAAATTTCAGTAGGCTTCTTCAAAATCTTAAAATTTTAAAATTTATTTTTGTGAGTAACACAGATGACTAGGCACGGCCTTTTGGAATAGGGCTATCTTGCTCGTCCTTAAAATTAGTAGCAAAGATAAGTTGCCAAAAATCAACTTTCTTTAATTTTAATATCTTATCTATCTTTAACCCAGATAAAGATATAAATTCATCCACACAAAAATCAGAACGCCAACCTATCTTTCTACTAATTGGGTCAATTATTTTTTCAAATCTCGCTACAATCTTATTGCGACTCTTGAAGTGATTTACGATTACGACCTTTCCCCTGTCCTTGCAGACCCTACGAACCTCACTCATCACTCGGTGCGGGTCTGGGACCACACTTACCACATGAGAGATAAATACCTTATCAAAAGAATTATCAGCAAACTTAAGGCTCATCGCATCCATCTCTAAAAGTTCGATATGCGAGAGCCCCTCTTTTTTTACTTTTTCTTTGGCCTTCCTAAGCATTGCAGAAGAAAGGTCTATCCCAACTACATCACAACCACTTGGGTAAAGAGAGAGCGAGAGACCTGTACCAACACCAACATCTAGCACCTTCTCTCCAGTATCAATATTCATTGTGGAGATTGCATGCCGAATCCGGGGATAAAAAAATCTTTTAAAAAGAGCGTCGTAAATGCCAGAATACCCAGCATATATTTTTTTAAGTGCCTCTAGCTCCACTCTGACCTCTCTTGAAAAAAGCAGGAATTAAAGAAAATTACGAATCACATATCACAAGTAAGCATATACTTTATTAGGAATATAAGCAAGTACAGAGCAAAGCTAATAAAAACATTTGCTCTCTAAAAAATTACATTACAAAAACCGCGGCCGCTACGACCGTTGTAAAACGACCATCCCCCTTAACAATTGCAGACTGCGTTATATTTGTGGTCTTGACAATCTTATCACTTATCTTATAAATTTCTTTCTTCTCGTCCCAACCAAGGTTCTCATCAAGCTCTATTCCAAGTGTTGAGGCAAGCATAGCAGCGGCAAGGTCTTCAGCATAATCACCTGCAATAGAGTCTGTTTGCCCGTAGGCGTGATGCTCGCTTAGATAGCCGTAGAGGTCTTTATCCACTGGTAGGGCGCAACCAACAGAGGCGGCAACAAGGCGTCTTTGTTCATTGCTTGAGAGTTTGCTCATTACACAGAAAACAATTTGCCCTGGGCTTAACATCTTCAGCCCTTGAACTTTACTTACTTTTTTGCTGTTTGGGGGAAAGATACTAGAGACCGTTACAAGGTTATATTTTTCAATACCCGCATCCCTTAAGGCCAACTCAAAGGAATGGAGTTCTTCTTTATGTATACCAACACCCTTTGTAAAAAAAACTTTCTTAGGAACAAAATTCACAGACATAATCCTCCATCATTATCAAAATTTTTTTACTGACAATTAATAACATATAAATAGTTAGGCGTAAAGAAAAAGCAGGTTAGGAGTCCTCTCCAGCGATGTATGCTATCAACTTATAGAGGATTCTTGCGGCGAGAAAATCTGAGACAATGCTACCTTCTACTGGGGCAAGCTCGACCACATCAAAACCAATTATATTTCTCTCCCTTGCAACAGAGCGAAGTATCGTTAAGACGCCGTACCAACCAAGGCCTCCGGGCTCAGGCGTTCCAGTTGCAGGCATGATAGAGGGGTCAAAAACATCTAGGTCAATTGTAATAAAAACGTCTTCTGGGAGGCTCTTTATTATACTCTCTGTTACTTCTTCTATATCGGAGCGAAGAATATTTCGAGCAAAATACGTCTTAACCTTTGGCAGGGTCATTCCGCTTGGAAGAGATTTTAAAAAATCATCTTCTTCCCTGCTCATGCTCCTTATCCCTACTTGAGTAAGAGGAGAGAACTCGGCGATGCGTCTTCCAACGCAGGCATGATTAAAGGAATTTCCTAAATAAGAATCACGTAAATCTGCATGAGCGTCAAATTGAAGCACACCCATCTTTGGGTATTTTTCTTTAAGGGCCCTTGCAACCCCGATACTTACGCTATGCTCACCGCCAAGAATAATCGGGATTTTTTTTGAATTTAAAATATCAGAAGTTTTTTTATAGACCTCAGCAACCATTGTTTCTGGGAGAGATTTAGATACTTCAAGTGGAGGGAGTGTTTCAATACCACGGCGCCACGGTTCAGTACCAAGCTCCTCATCAAAGAGTTCAACCTGCGTGGAGGCTAAGAGTATCGCCGCTGGCCCTTTAGACGCACCCACTCCGTAAGATACTGTTTTTTCATAAGGCACTGGGAGGATAGAGAAGCGAGGCGGGTTCAGTACTTCTTCAGTATCTTTAGGGTCAAGGCCTAAAAAATCAGGGAATTCTTTCATAAAATCACCGAGACAACAGGGGTCAGTCCCAAAGCCTTTTCTTTACTTTCCAAGAACCTTCTAAGTCCATAGACGGGGGTTTACGCTTGAAGCGAGCAAGCCGCTCAGTTAGTGCACTAACAATTAGAGGTAGTGCAATTGTAGTATCACTATTTACAGTTACTCGTTTTGATTTTTTTGCAATCTTCCCCCAGCTCTGTGCCTCTTCAAAGGTACATCCGCTTAAGCCGCCCCAGTGCGGAGAGTCTGCGGTAATCTGAAGTGCGTACTTATGGCCTGGACTTCTCTTACACATCATACTGGCCGTAACCTCGCTTTGCTGGATAAAATTCTTTGGTGTGCCTCCGCCAACAAAGATAACCCCAGAGGTGCCAGCCTTTGAGGCAAGATGAGCAGTCTCCTTTACGTCTCCAATTAGGTCAAAGATAAAGTTATCTTTTCCGTCCATTAGGGCAAGGGCTATGCCAATTGAGGAGTCTGCAACGGCCGGCGAATAAATAGGCACTCCGTACTTATAAGCAGCCGAGACGATCCCTTCTTTCTTCTTTCTCTTTGAAAGGTCTTTTCCCATGAGCGAGAAAAACTCGCGCGTTGTGTATGGGCGAACATCCAAACTTTTTGCAAAATTATATATGTATTCATCCGTTGTATTGAACTCTTCTTCAAAGGCATAGACGTCGTACATGCGGTCAACGCCTGCTTCTCGAAGCTCATTATCATCGGCCATATGGCTTCCCTTCCAGTGACTCCATCCAAGTGTTTCATGGATATCGTGAAAAAGATTTGCCCCTGTTGAGACAAGACAATCAATGTAGCGGTGCTTTAGGAGATGAACAAGAACCTCTCGCATCCCGGCTGGCACCATGGCCCCGGCTAGACCAAAAAAAACAAGTGACTTTTTATCACGTAGCATATCCTCCCAAACATCCACAGCCAGAGAAAGATTTTTTCCCTGAAAGGCCGTATCACCCATTCTTCTTATGAGGTCATCAACTGAGGAGTTTGGTTTTATCTCAACAGGCTTTACCTCGTCTTGTACTAATTTTTTACGCTTCTTAAAGTCAAAGATAAATTTTTCCTTATTTTTAGGACAAAACATAATTAAAATCTAACTCCTTGTTTTAGGTTTTCATAGTGAGCAAGTACAAGTTTTCCGTACCCAGTTGGCACTTTCTTTTTAAATTTTATTTTTTTAGACAGATACGTAGGCCCTGCATTATAGGCAACAAGTGCACTCATGGTATCTTCGCTAAAACGGTCTTTTAACTCTGAATAATAATGCACACCCATCTGAACATTTAGGTATGGATTATATAAAGTACGCGCGCCCTTCCAGTCAATTTTAAGCTCCCTTGCAACGTACTTACCTGTATTAGGTAGAATCTGCATCAGCCCAACAGCACCTTTTCCAGACCTTGACCAATTATAGAATGTACTCTCGGTTCTTATGAGTGCCAATATAAAAAGAGGGTCTAAATTATACTTTGCACTCTCTCTTACTATAACGCCTGCAAGCCTTCCCTCTTCAACGAGACTAAGCCCGGTATTATAATCAGTTAGAACTTCTTTTACGTAGTTAACACCCGTGACCTTTGAGGTGGGGTCATTGACTGTTCTTTTTGCACCAAGCCCGCTTGGATAAAAAACTGAAAACGAAAAAATAAAACAAAGCATAGAACTCAAGATTAACTTTTCCACTAAGAGTTGCTTCTCATAAATATTACCTATAATTATATCTTTTATACTTAACATGAAATATGTCCTTAAATTATTTTATTCTACAAATAGCTACTACTGGCTGGGGCTGGGGTTGTTGTTTTTTTATTTAGGTCTTTACAACTTGCCCTTAGCCTCTGGGCGAATATCCTTGACCCTAAGTTTCAAGGTGTGAACCCCTCGCCATTCCTCTAAAACAGGGTAAAAGGCAACCTCAAAACCACAGCCTTTATACTTTTTTTTCTCCCCCATTCCAAAGGCAATACAATCAAGAAGTCGCCCAGTTTGCTTAATCTTAAGTTTTAAGTGCTTCTCACCAACGACCTCAGAATTTATTATCTGCACCCCTGAGGAATATAAAAGTGGCCTTGGGTTGGAGACCCCAAAAGGCGAGAGCGTATCTATCTCAGAGATAAGCCCCTCATTAACCTCGTCCAGTAAGATTTCCTCGTCAATCTTTATGAGCGGCAAAAGGTCTACGTCCCTTACCGCTGAATTCATAAAACTTAAGAACTCGGCCTTAAAGGTCTCTATATTTTTCTCCTCTATTGTAAGGCCAGCCGCGGCCTTATGACCACCAAACCTACTTAATAAATGCGCCGAATTTACAATTCCACTTAAAACATCTATGCCTTTAACACCTCGAACTGACCCCTTACCAATACCATCATTTACAGCTATCATGACAGTTGGTTTATTAAATCGCTCAATTAACCTAGAGGCGACAATTCCAATAACACCTGGATGCCAACCCTCACCAGCCAATACAATTGCTCGGTCATTCTCTGTACCCTCAGTTGCATCAAGCAGACTTAGGGCTTCTTTTAAGGTCTTATCCTCTAGGGTTCGCCTAGAGGTATTATAAGATTCCAGCCTGTGAGCAAGGGCGTCAGCCTCTGTGATATCCTCAGAGATTAAAAGTTTAAGGGCATTTTCTGCACTTCCAAGCCTGCCTGCGGCATTTATCCTAGGGGCAATTGTAAAAGCCACATCATCAGAGCCAACTGCCTTTCCTCTAAGAGCCTTATCCATGAGTGCCCTTAAACCAATGCGTGTTGTGTAGCGAAGTTCCTTTAGCCCTATACTTACGAGTATCCTATTGTCGCCCTCTAAGGGAACCATATCAGCTACCGTACCGATACTTACGAGATCCAGGTAACGCTTTAGGTTTGGCTCTTGCCTCTTCTTGTCTGTTGAAAAATAACCATCTTTACGTAATTTAGACCTAACGGCAACCGCAAGGTTAAATGCCACCCCAACACCAGCAAGCCCCTTAAATGGAAAATCACATCCCTCCTGCTTTGGGTTTAAGATTGAAACAGCCTTTGGAAAAACTTTCACTGGCTCATGATGATCTGTAATTATACAATCAATCCCCAAAGTAGAGGCGTATTCCACAGCCTCGACGTCTGAGATACCGCAATCAACGGTTATGATAAGCCCTACCTTATCTGAACTAAGCTTCTCAATTGCAGTAGTATTTAATCCGTAACCCTCTTCGAGCCTTGAGGGAATATAATAAATAGTTTTATCGAGGCCAATTTCTTTAAAAAACAAATAAAGCAGTGCCGCGGCTGTAGTGCCGTCAACATCATAATCACCGTATATGGCAATCTTCTCTCTATTAATTATAGCAGAGCCGATTCGCTCTGTAGCCTCGGTCATCCCTTTCATAGTAAACGGATCGCTTAGGCTCTTTAAAGAGGGCGAGAGAAAAGAAAAAGCCTTGTCTTTGTCGACAAGGCCACGGTTTATTAAAAGCTGAGCCGTAAGGGGCAGTATGCCAAGCTCTTTGCTAAGAGTGTCCTGAAGTTTTTTATCGGGGGGATTTACCTTCCAACGTTTTTTCATTTTGTAGTACCAATCTCGGAGAGAGTAAATTACGGACAGGCGTAAAGCCTCTACCCAAATAGTTATCTTTTCATATACTTATTAAGTCTTGATTGTAACAATGAATGCACGGATGGTCAAGGTATCTTTTGGAAAGTCCTGAGCAGGGCAAGTAAAATCTAAAAAAATACAACTTTATTCTTTAATCAATTTTCCGCCTTTTTTCCACAAAAGAAGAAGCGGGCTTGCAACAAATATCGAGGAGTAAGTACCAACCACAACACCAAATGCTAGGGTAACTGCAAAGTCGTGAATAACCTCACCACCTAAAACAATAAGGGCAACAAGAACAATCAAGGTTGTTCCAGAGGTTACAATCGTACGACTAAGTACCTCATTTACGCTTCTATTAATAAGCGGTGTTAAATCTTCCTTATTTCGAACGCGCAGGTTTTCCCTAATCCTATCAAATACAACAACAGTATCGGTCAGTGAGTACCCAGCAACAGTTAATAGAGCAGTTACGATTAATAGGTTAATCTCTTTATCTAGGATAAATAGGATACCCAGAACAGCTAACACGTCATGGAAGGTAGCACAAACTGCTGAGACACCAAAGCGGAACTCAAAACGCCAAGCCACATAGAGAAGTATCCCAAATAATGAGACCGCAATTGCCCATAGTGCGTCCTTTTGGAGCTTTGCACCAATAGTAGGCCCAACTTCATTTACAAGGTCAATGGTATAGGGATTACTTGCCATTGAGGTCTTAAAGACATCTCCGATAGATGCACTCAAGGCTGAGAGGTTTCCCTCGGCTCGCTTTACCCTAACAAGGAGTTTGGTTGTGCCTGAGAATTCTTGAAGGTCTGCATCCTCAAAACCGCCGCTCTTAAGAGCCTCTCTTACCTGCTCCATCTCAAAGGGATTTTCAAAGCGGTATTGGATGGCCACACCTCCCGCAAAGTCCGTACCAAGGTTTGCCTTACCTAGCGGAATTGATACCGCTGCCACCACACCTACTATAATTAATATCAGACTTATAACAAGAGCGGCTTTCTTTTTACCTAAAAAATCTATTGTACTATTTACAAATAATTCCATCTCTTTCCCCTTAAAAATAATCTTTTACGCATAAGCGTTGTTAATACAATCTAGATACTAACCTTCTTTATCCTAAACTTCTCACTCATAATATCAAAGGAGACCTTTGTACCAACGAGTGCAGTAAAGAGGTTTATAATAATTCCAAGGCTTAGGGTTACAGCAAAACCCTTAATCGGGCCGCTTCCAAATTGGAAGAGAACAAGGGCTGTTATAAGTGTTGTTACATGTGCGTCAACAATAGTCCACCACGCTCGTTCATAGCCTGCGTCAATTGCACTGCGAGGGGTTCTCCCTGCACGCAACTCCTCTCGTATTCGCTCAAAGATAAGCACGTTCGAGTCCACACCCATACCAATTGTTAGGAGTATTCCAGCGATACCTGGAAGCGTTAGTGTTGCATTTAAATAGGCCATTGCCCCGAGAAGCATTATGATATTTAGTGATACAGCGATATTGGCGATAATGCCTGAGACCTTGTAGTAGAGAATCATAAATATTAAGACCAGTATGCCGCCAATCTTTATCGCATTTATTCCAGCCTCAATAGAGTCGTGCCCTAGGGACGGACCAACCGTTACGTTTTGTACAATATTTACAGGGGCTGGAAGTGCGCCAGCTCTTAGGATGATGGCCAAATCAGCGGCCTCTTCATAACTAAATCCACCGCTAATGGAGGCACTCCCGCCGCTAATACGCTCACGTATAACAGGGGCAGAGTAGATATTTTCATCCAAGATGATTGCGAGCCTTTTCCCTACACTCTCACCTGTAATACGCTCAAAGATATTAGCACCATTTTTATCAAATTCGATAGAGACGTAAGGCTCATTACGCTGGCTATCAAACATCACGCGCGCATCCGTTACAACGTCACCAGTTAAAAGGACTTCCTTCTTTACAAGCATTGGTGTATTTACAACCACATTACTTTGGTAATCAGTTTCTTTTTGGTAAAGAAGCTCAGAGCCAAAAGGTGTTCCTCCTGTTTCTGCGGCAACAGGGTCATTTTGCTCATCCAACAAACGGAACTGAAGCACAGCCGTCTTACCGATAAGAGCCAAGGCGCGTTCTGTGTCTTTAAGCCCCGGGAGCTGGATAACAATCTCACTCTTGCCTTGGCGTTGGATGTGAGGCTCTGCCACACCAAACTTGTCTATCCTATTTCTAATTGTCTCAAGTGCCTGCTCAGTTGCCCATTCCTTTATCCTCGAACGCTCCTCTTCGGTGATAGTAAAGACAAGCTTACCACCCTCTACAGTTGGCGATGCAAAGAAAGGATACTCTTCTGCCATAAGTGCAGTAATATCTGATTTAACAGAATCACCAGAGAAACCAATAAGCACACTTCCACTACTTGTGGAGCGAACATTTATGTAGGGTACGCCCTTATCCTTAAGCAAGGTCTCGACCGTACCTGAGAGCCTCTGAGAATAATTCTCTATCGCACCCTCTTGGTCAACCTCTAAGACCAAGTGCATTCCGCCTTGAAGGTCAAGGCCAAGAACTATCTTTGGAATATTATTTATCCAAAACCCCGGAAGCTTCGAGGTTACCGACGAAGGCAGTGAGGGAATAAATAAGATTAGTGCTAGGGCTGTGAATACGCCGAGCAATGCTAGGCGTGAGAAAATACTCTGCATCATTAGACTCCGTGTGTTACGTCGTATGCTACTTTAATTTTTTCTCTTTTTTAAGATTTAATCCCTCTCTGGGATTAAATCTTTTTTTAGAACTAAATTACTTTTAAAAGAAAAACAAATACTACTTATCATTTTTCTCTTTAATGGCTTTGGTATCATTACCGTCGCCGTCTACTTTTCTACTCTGAACAGAACTCTTTCGAACTTTAACGCGGACATTATCGGCGATTTCAACTGTAATGACATCATCCTTTACATTTGTAATCCGACCAAAGATTCCCCCGGAGGTTAAAACATTATCTCCCTTCTGGAGTTTTTGGAGCATCACAGCATGTTCCTTTGCTCTTTTCTGCTGTGGCCTAATTAGTAAAAAATAAAAAACAAATATAAGAATTATAAAGGGCATAAAACCCACAAGCCCGCCTCCGGCTGGAGCAGCTGATGAACCTTCTGCATATGCAACACCTGTAAATAATGTAGTAAACACGTTAACGCCTCCAAATTTTTAAAAAATTTTCATTCTCTTCTTTTTTACTTTATTACCACTTGGTCTAAGAATCAAGCCTTACCACGCTCTTTTAAAAAATCTTTTTTAAAGCCTTCAAATTTTCCCTCTTCAATTGCTATGCGCATACGCCTCATCAAATCAGAGTAGTAATAAAGGTTGTGAATGGTATTTAACCTAGAGGCGAGAATTTCGCCTGCACTATACAGGTGCCTTAAATAAGCCCTTGAATAATTTTTGCAAGTATAACAACCACACCGAGCATCAACCGGAGCTTCGTCTCTAGAGTAACAACTATTCTTTATAACTAATTTTCCCTCACTTGTAAAGAGGCTTCCGTTCCTTGCCATCCGTGTCGGTAGGACGCAGTCAAATAAGTCTATCCCAGATTCAACGGAAAAGACCAAATCCTCAGGCGTACCAACGCCCATAAGATACCTGGGTGCGTTCTTTGGAAGTACCTCGGCCGTAAGTGCCGCTACGTCATACATCAAGTTTTTTTCTTCCCCAACACTTAGCCCGCCTACTGCGTAACCGTCAAAACCAATCTCCACGGTTCGCTTGGCACTCTCTTTCCTAAGGCTCTCCTCCATTCCACCTTGAACTATTCCAAAGAGTAACTGAGCGTGCGTTGGCTCAGTCACGGCCTTTGCCTCTTTGCTGCGTCTTGCCCACCGAAGTGTCATCTCCATTGAGTCCTTTAAATATTTAAAATCTGCAGGGTGAGGAGGACACTCATCAAGTGGCATCATAATATCAGAGCCAAGAGTAGTTTGAATCTCTACTACCTTCTCAGGGGTTAAAAAACACTTTGCCCCATCGTGGTGAGATCTAAACTCAACACCTTCCTCAGTTATCTTCCTAAGCTTTGCAAGGCTAAACACCTGAAAACCACCACTATCTGTTAGTATTGGCCCTTGCCAGTTCATGAATTTATGTAGGCCACCGAGTTCACCTATAAGTTCATGCCCGGGCCGGAGAAAAAGATGATAAGTATTTGAGAGTATCATCTCAAAACCCATCTCAGATATCTCTTCCGGGGTCATAGCCTTTACCGTGGCCTTTGTGCCAACAGGCATAAAAGCAGGCGTCTCAACCTTGCCGTGTGCTGTGTGAATTACCCCTCTACGCGCACCACTTGGGTCTGTGTTTTTTAGCTCAAAATTTTTATATTCTGAATTGGTCATTATTTTTTTTTAGTATCCTTACAAAATTAATATTCTAGTAACTTAATTAAAAAGGTTTTCTTATCAGCACTACTATCCATACATCTTTAGAACCCCTTACGTGGTTAAATAAAATAACATGCTCTTAGCATTCTCACAGAATTAACATTGCATCCCCGTAGCTAAAAAACCTATACCGCTCCTGTGTAGCTGCTGCGTAGGCCTTTAGGATAAAGTCTTTCCCTGCAAATGCAGATACAAGCATTATGAGTGAAGATTCAGGGAGGTGAAAGTTAGTTATCATAGCAGAGACTGCGGAGAATTTGTACCCTGGGGTGATAAAAATATCTGTTTCCCCAGATAAGACAGGTTTAGCAAGAGCCAAGTTTTTTTCTTTAAAGACTGTCTCAATTGCCCTCGTAACGGTCGTGCCAACGGCAACAACACGCCTGCCTTCTTTCTTTGCGAGTGTTACAGCCTCAAAGGTTTCTACGCCTAGGTTATAGTATTCCGAGTGGAGTTTGTTTTCACTAATATTTTCCGCTCGAAGCGGGAGGAATGTACCAAGGCCTGTGTGTAGGGTTAAAAAAAATACGAGAACTCCTTTGGATTTAATTTTTTTAATTAAATCTTCTGAAAAATGAAGAGCCGCAGTAGGTGCCGCCACAGCTCCGTCAACCTTTGCAAAGACAGTCTGATATCGAGCCTTATCCTCAATACAAACCTCCGTATCACCTGCGTCTCTTTTAATATAAGGAGGTAGCGGGACTTTGCCTATTCTTTCTCTAACCTCACTGACCTTGCCGTCCTTTGAGGTCAGTTCAAATATCCAAAGATTATTTTCAGCCCTCTCCATGGCACAAGCCTCTAAGGTACCCTCAGGGTTCTCAAAAAAAATACGAGCCCCAGCCTTTACCCCCTTTGAGGTCTTTACCATGCACTGCCAGCGTTCTGCCTCACCTGTAGAGCTAATTAATCTTACTAAAAAAATCTCAGCTCGTCCTCCGCTTGATTTTTTTCCAAGGAGTCTGGCTGGTATAACGCGCGTATCATTAAGGAGGAGGAGGTCTCCGCTTTGCAGGTAATCAAATAAATCAGTGAAGTGTTTATGCTCAAGGGTCTCGCCTTCTCTATTTAAGACCATCAGGCGTGAAGCCGAGCGGTCTTTCAGTGGGTGCTGAGCAATTAGCTCTTCTGGGAGATTGAAGTTAAAGTCCGTTATCTTCATCATTAAACGCTTGCCGAGACCTCAAGTGTTCGTCTGACCACAAAGAATATACGCAGATGAAGGATAGCCATCAAGACGCACGAAAAATGCAGGACTAGGTAGCGAAGGCCATTTCTTTTAATAACGAAACCAAAGATAGGGATAAAGAATAAGAAAAAATAAAATAGACTATTTATAATAATGCCTGCGACCTTATACTCTGAGAGCAGAACAAACTGCCAACCATAGACATAGATTGCAAGCGTAATGATTGGGGTTGCCGCTTCTTGTAGCGGTACTGTGGAGGACTCTAGGGCAGAGGCAACAGCAAGATAAGAGAGAAAGGCTGTTAGTCCCATAAGGCCAAGGAGAGAGTAGAGTGTTAGCTCGGTGTAGATATAATATTTTTTTACGCTCTCTGATAAATTAAATATCTTCAAAGAAAAATCCAACCTCTAATACAGTTTTTTTAATTTTGTTCCCGGATAATAACGCCTAAGTATTTTTTTATAACTATACCCGTTATCAGCCATGCCCTTTGCACCCCACTGACTAAGGCCAACGCCGTGGCCTGAGCCGTATCCCTTAAAGTTAAAATCACTACCTTTTTTTCGAACCTTAAAGAGCGTACTCCTAAGTGTCGCATACCCAACTACCTTACGCATATCCTCACCACTTAAGGTAACCTCACCGAGCGTGCCTTTTATTAGGAGTTTTTTTATACGCTTACTCTTTGTTCTTTTCTTTATCTTTATTTTCTTAACGACCCCTACCTTATACCCGCCTTTTTTAAGAAACTCACCAAGCCTCTCTCCGGTTAGGGAAAGCGACCACTGGTAGCTTGGAGAGACCTTATCAAACTTACTCTTAACAGACTTAAGGTACGGATGAGGTGCGCCCCAGACGTCTTCAGAGGCCTCGGTCCTGCCCCCAGCATTTGAGTGATAAAGGTCTAGGGCTGGAGCCTTGTCATAGTAAAGAACCTGACCTTTTGTAGCCCTTATCGCCTGCCAAGATGCACTGTCTTCTTTGCCAGCCCCCTTATAGACTTGATCCATATGTGTTCCAACCAAGTCGTAGGCTCTACCCTCTCTCTCCTTCATGCGGTACAGTGCGTAGGTTCTGGCAACAACAGCCTGAGCCTGAATTGCCTCTTTGTTCCACTTTGATGATATTTCGTGATTTATTATCCCAGCCACGTAGGCCTCAATAGACAACTCATCAATGACAATTAATTTTCCACTCTCTTTGCGTATCTCTAGTACGCCTCTGTAAGGCAAACCATCAATATATACGACCTTTTTTTCAGGGTGAAACCTAAAGGGCAATTTTTCTTTTTTTCCGTCAATTAAGACGCCGCTACTTGAGAGTTTTAAGGTGACAACGTTCTTATTCTTAACTCCCTTTAAGACAAGTCCTGTCTTGCCCTTTAGGACAAGGACTCTAACCTTAATAGGAGCTTTATCACTCGCTGACTTTGCATTTGCAAAGCAACCACCAAAGAGTAAGGTGACGAGTAGAAAAACCACACAAACAGCAGGCAGATACCTTCGCTTATAATTTTTGGAATCTCTTCTAGTCGAAACTTTCATTTTTTAATAAAACCTCATTGAACAAAAATTCTGTCTACTCTAAGAGCCTAGATACCTAATTACAAATAATAAAAAAAGCCCCGCACCCATAGAGGCAAGGCCAAGAATGCGTAGTACCTTTGGAGGAATATCCTGCATAGCAAGAGACCATTCCTTAACCTTTGCAGGAAAGGCAAAGTAGGGGATACCTTCGAGGATAAGTACAACACCAAGTACGCTTAGGATAAATGCCATAATCAAAAGACCTCAAAACCTAAAAAGAAACTCCAATTTTTTCTTTTTATTACCTTTGAACTACTTACCAACGCATTTGCAAAGTTCTCTTAGGTAGTCCTTAAGTGCAAGAATCTCTACCTCTGTTAAGGTCGAGCTAAAGGAGGGCATCATAGTTGATTTACCAAGAGCCCTACCACCGTCTTTTATAACGCTTAAAAGTTCCTCATCACTAATTCGCTCCATCTTTATAGCATCGGTGTGGTTTCTTGGGGTAACGGGCTGGGTCTTTGTTGCGTTTATTCCGTCCCCAAGCCCCTTTGGCCCGTGACATGATACGCAGTAAAATACGTAATTCTCTTTTGCACTAACAAATTTTACAGCAGCCCAAGAGTCAGTAGGAATTAATAGAGAATAGAGGACGAAAAATATTATGAGAGAGAAAGCGCGTAAGTTAACCATAGCGGTAAAGCGCTCCTTTTGATAAGATTACTTAAAGGTTGCCAAATAGCGAGAGAGAGTGAGCATATCAGCCTCACTTAGGATACCCTTATAGATAGGCATCGCACCTACTGGGTGAAAGTCTTTGGGGTTCTTTAAAAATGCGTATATCCAATCAGGATTTAGCCTACTACCAACGCCAATTAAGGTCGGGCCACTTAGACCACCGATAACATTTCTACCCTTCTTAAATTTATGACATCCGTAACAACCCTGTTTTTTCTCAAAGATAATCCTACCCGAGGCACTCTTCTTGGCCTTAACCACCCCGAGCTTCACCTTCTTTGACTTTAGGGTCATTAAGAATTTAGCAACACTTACGGCATCTTCTTTCTCAAGTTTTGGATGATCCCTGACACTCTCCTCCCTTAAGGAGTAAAACTTCATTGGTCTTATTGGAACTGGATTAGCCAACCACGTTGCCAGAAAACCAGCCTTAAACTTACTTCCTGCAAACCAAAGATCCGGGCCTTTTTTCTTTTGAAGATCAGAGAATTCTTTATCTACAGAAGGCCCCTTTCTACGGTGGCACGAGCTGCACCCCTTTGTCTTAAAGATGCTCTTACCCGCTGGTGAGCTTTTGGCAAGAGCGTCAGAGAGGCCAAAGAGAAGCAGACAAAAGATAAAAGAGAATATTATAAGTAACTTATTTTGTTTCAAAAAGCCCCCGTAAAGTCTAGAGTTAACTAACTTTAAAGATATCTGCTTAGATTGTCTTTGTCAAGAATGGTTTTTTTCTGCGATCTAAATTAACTCATACTCTTCTTGATGAAATACATCTACTGTCTTTACAGTGACTCGCTTTTTAAAGCGTTTATTCATCTCATCAAGAACACCGTTCTTTTCACGAAGTATCTCAGCGACACTTGGGTTTACGTAAAGTACGACCTTTGCCCGCCGCCTCTCAAGCTCTCTTGTTAGGTCTCTATAGATATCCATTGCAATGGCACTTTTGTTCTTAACAAGGCCTCCGCCGTCGCAGTACGGACAAGCCTCAAGCAATGTCTGAGAGAGGGACTCGCGAGTCCTCTTCCTAGTCATCTCTATGACGCCAAGCTCAGAGACCTTTAAAATATTTGTTCTTGCCTTATCAACCCTAAGCGCATCCTTTAGGGTTCTGTAAACCTTCTCCCTGTTTGCTATCTTATCCATATCAATGAAATCAATAACAATAATACCACCGATATTTCTAAGCATCAGTTGATGGACTATCTCGCCCACCGCCTCTAGGTTTGTCTTTAAAATCGTAAGCTCAGAGTTTTTCTTTCCTACGTATTTTCCAGTATTAACATCAATTGCGGTTAGAGCCTCCATCTGATCCATTACAATTGAACCACCTGAAGGAAGCCAGACTTGTTTCTCTAGGGCTTCTGCAAGCTCTACCTCAATACCGTAGGAGTCAAACATCGACTCTCCACCTTCATAAAGTTCAATCCTAGGCCTAAGGTCTGGCATATACTCTTCAACAAATGCTGCGGCTCGGTCAAACTCTTCCTTTGGCTCAATTACCATTCTTTTTATATCTTTAGAGAATGAATCCCTTATTGTCCTAAGGGTTAGGTCTGGTTCTTCATAGATAACAGACGGGTTCTTGGATTTTTCCATTTTATCAAGTGTTATCTTCCAAAGCTTTAGGAGAAAGTCCATATCAGACTTCACCTCTTCCTCGGTCATCCCCTCACAGACTGTTCTGATAATAAAACCGCATCCCTTGGGTTTAACACTTGATACAATCTTCTTTAGGCGGCGTCTCTCTCGCTCATCACCGATTCTTCTTGAGACCCCGATTCTGTCGTAGGTTGGCATAAGCACAAGGTAGCGTCCAGGCAGGCTGACGTAAGAGGTAATCCTAGCACCCTTTGAGCCAATAGGTTCTTTTGCCACCTGAACCATTATCTCTTGTCCTTTCTTTACCTTATCTTGAATATTTGGCTGGTCATGCCTTGAGGTTCTTTTCTCCCCTCTTGCGTCGCCAGAACTATCAGCACTACTATCGTCAAAGCCACGAAAATAATCAGGGGAATCCATTATATCGCTAACATGGAGGAAGGCTGTCCGTTCGAGACCTATCTCAACAAAGGCCGCCTGCATCCCGGGAAGGACACTCACGACAGTTCCTTTGTAGATATTACCGCTAATACCTCGGTCTCCGTCTCGCTCAACATAATACTGCTTGAGCCTCTCCCCCTCGCTTAGAGCAAGTCTTCTCTCAAAGGGGTTTGAGTCTAGAAAAAACTCCCGTACTTTATTGCTTTTTTCAATCTTTTTTGGTCTTGACGACCTGTAACGTCTTCTTGGTTGCATAGCTAATCACACCACTACTCATTGTGAAATCTTCGCACTTATACAAAAAGTGCTAAAATACACTCGGCAGTCCTCTCTTTAATTATTTAGGACGGTAGCTGTCTTTGTGATGGGAATCAGGGAGGTTTCTTGCAGTGACAGACCAAGGAGATGAGATAGAGCCTCAACTGGCTTTATCCCTGCTCCCTCGCCTTTGATTAGAGTAAAACCTAGGGTAAGTTCAGAGGGGTTGAATTCAATATCCTCTAGTATTTGTCTAATGTCCATCTCTCTTTCTTTACCCTTTCTCTTTATTCGGAGGACTACCTCCTCTGAATTCAAAAAATCCCGTAAAATCCCATTAATTCTAGCTGGTTCTATATTAAGCCCCGAAGAGCCGTCCTTTAGGTTTACAATATACTTCTGAGCTTTCATCATAACAGAGAGGGAAGGAAGTTGCAAGGGTATATATTTTGCAGAAGTAATCTTTAGCCCCTTTGGTAAGGTAGCGTTTAATCTGTCCTTTATGGAATCTGTAGATATACCCCCGCCTTGACCAGAACCAAGAATATCTAATTCTAAATCCATATACTCGTCCAGACTCTCTATGCCAAGAGGAAGCGGATTTAGGAGTGCAATCTTTGGGTGAGGATGAAAACCCTGAGAATACCTAAGCGGCAAACCTGCCCTTATTATGGCTCTAAATAATGCCCTAGATGTATCAAGGTGACCGATAAACTTCATATCTCCTATTTTTTCAAAACTAAGGCGAGCCCTTAGAGGGTTGGCACTTATAAGAGGCTGTTTTTTGCGTTTTTTCTCTAAGGTTTTATCTCTAAAAAGTATGTTTTTTACTACTTTATGGTCGCAGACCCCGCACTCCGTACACCTTCCCTTACTGCAATCATCTGTACTCTCCATTTTAAGGGCAAGTTTGTACTCCTCAATTAAGAATTCCTTGGTTATTCCAAGGTCGAGGTGATCCCAAGGCAAAACCTCATCAAAAGGCCTCTCACGCTCTGTATAAAATGTCATAGTAATATTTTCTTCTTCAAAGGCACTTTTCCAAAGTTCTGAGTTAAACTCTTCTGTCCACCCGTCAAACCTTGCACCTTTTTTAAATGCACTATAGATGACCTTTGCCTGTCGCCTATCACCTCTAGAAAATACACCTTCCATCTCACTCATCACTGCGTCGTGCCACTTAAAACCAAGTTTTTTACTGCGAGCCTCGTTCCTTAAAAAGCTGAGTTTTTTTCTTGCAATATCTGGTGCCATCTGAGGAACCCACTGAAACGGGGTAAATGGTTTTGGGATAAATGTAGCCGCACTAACGCCGACCTCAGGGCGTTTGCCAGAGACCTTACGTCCGAGATCCCTTACCTTCTTCGCAAGCATAGGTATCTGTTCGATGTCATGGTCTGTCTCTGTTGGAAGCCCAATCATAAAGTACAACTTTACAGATTTCCATCCGTATAAGAAAGCATCTGAGACACCTTTTAATAAGGCCTCCTCTGTGATGCCTTTATTTAAAACCTCTCGAAGCCTGCTAGTTCCGGCCTCTGGGGCAAGGGTAAAGCCCGTCTTTCGAACCTTGCTTATCTCCTTTGCAAAGTTTTCATTTAAGGTGCCAACCCTTAGCGAAGGTAGGGAAATCGCAACCTTTTTATCAGCCAAGGTCGTCATAAGGGTTGATAGTAAATCTTCTATGCAAGAGTAATCCCCAGTAGATAAACTTAAAAGAGAGAGGTCATCATAGCCAGTATTGGCGAGAGCCTCTTTTATAATCTCAACTATTGCCTCTGGGTCACGCTCACGAAGCGGGCGCGTGACCATCCCAGCCTGACAAAACCTGCACCCTCGAACACACCCCCTAGATATCTCTACACTTAGGCGGTCATGGATGGCCTCAATAAAAGGTACAACTGGTTTTACAGGGCGAGGGAGGGTATTAATATCAAGCTCAACTCGGCGAGTGGCCTTTGTGTAGCCATCAAGGAGTGGCAAGACCTCTTTTATTGTA
>JAGLUZ010000041.1 GCA_023134165.1 Deltaproteobacteria bacterium
GTTCGTCCTTTATTACACCGTAACGCTCGGCTTTTTTTGCTTGGCGATTAAGCGAGTTAAGTTGGCGTTTTACCTCACTTATTATGTCACTAACGCGTGTTAGATTTTGTCTTGTAGCCTCAAGTTTTTTTAGAGAAGCTTCTTTTTTTGTCTTGTATTTATTTATCCCAGCGGCCTCTTCAAAGAGGGTGCGTCTTTCCTCTGGCTTTGCCGTAACAAGCCACCCGACCTGACCTTGTTCAATTATTGAGTACGCACGAGTGCCAACACCGGTATCTGTGAAGAGTTCGACAATGTCTTTTAGGCGTGAGGGAACTTTGTTTATAAGGTATTCGCTCTCACCGGAGCGGTAGAGGCGTCGCTGGATTTCAAGCTCTGTAAAGTTGGCGAAGCGAGCCGGAGCTTTGCCCTCCTCGTTTGAGAGCGTTAGCGTAACCTCAGCCATACCAACGGGTTTACGCGTATCAGAGCCGGCAAATATGAGATCCTCCATGTGCTTTCCACGCAGGTGACGGGCGTTTTGCTCGCCAAGCACCCAGCGAATTGCGTCGACAATATTTGATTTTCCACAACCGTTTGGGCCAACAACTGCGCTGGTGCCGTTGGGGAAGAGGAATTGGGTTTTGTCTACGAAGGACTTGAAGCCGTGGATGGTGAGTTTTTTAATCTTCATTGAACCCTAGCGGGGATGCCTCCTGAGTTTTGTGAGTTACGTAAAATCGTTTTGGTATTGGATAAAATTTAACAGAGATTTTGCGGTTTGTAAAGCAAAAAAACACCATATGAGGTGGTTTTTTTTTGGAGGGTAACTAGATATGGTGGGGGTGCAAGGTGGCTAAAAACCGCAGTTAAGGGCGGAAAAAAGGGCGAAGTGCGGAGAAATGAAGGGTTTTTTTGTGCTACTTAGGGCATTAGGCAGGGGAGAATGGAGAGGATTTTGTACCCTATATGGTGGTGTGGGTGGGTGTTTTTTACCCAAAAAAAGCATGAAAAAAGAGTGCAAAAGGACGCAGAACCTGACTTTTTAAGTGCAAAAAGTGCGCATAAAAGACGCATTAAAGTTGAAAAAACCTGTGTTTTTTAAAAAAAAAACCAAGAAACCTGTTGCAAGCGGAATTTTTTGCCACCGCCTGGGGTTTTTTTTGGGATGGGGAGAGGTGAGGACTGAGTTGAGGGGGGTATTATTTTTCGACTAGGTTCCAAAATACTTCTCCGCAAGAGCAAGTTATATTCTGAGGTAAATATTCTTTAAAGCTAACAGAAAGTAAACCTTGGCACCCGGAACATTTAAATATTCCTTCAAGGTCTTTAAAAGCTTCAGCTATAGGCAAGAAGTCTTCTTTGGAGAAGTCATCCCATTTAGAATGATGTACATTTGCATTGATTCCCCATTGCTCAACTTGAGATTGGGCAATGCTTTCATCTGCAACTGTTTTAAGTTCATCTATTTTTTCTACTTTACCACTATCTTCCCAGCTGTTAGCAGATTTCCTTGCTGATTTTAGATATTTTAAATATGCTTGTTTAGAGCCTATAAGATAGTCACCGAAGTCCCACAGGTGATCTTCTCTATAAGGAATCTTACCTCGTAATTTTCCACAGGCATTTTCAAAGTAATATTCTAAATGAAGTCTCAATTTATGGGCGGCACTTGGTACGTTCCCTTCTTCTAAATCATTTTCAATTTTCTCCCAGACATCTTCCTCTTTACCGTAATGTGGACCGGTTTTAACAGTCCATTTTTTGAATTCTATAAGATTACTTTTTGTGACTATATTTTCTGTTTTAAGTTGTCTAGCCCACGTTGTATTATGTGTGGTAATTATAAATTGTCTATCAGAGAAATGTTCATTTAAGAGGCCGCATATACTTCTGCGGTGAGCATTGTCTATAGACATGACAACATCGTCAAGTAAAATTAAATTTATTTTTCCGGAAGAAAGTTTGTTGTTTAATGCGAGGTATAAACAAAGCCCCATACTATCTTGGTGTCCTTCGCTGTGTAACGCTCTCGGATGATGAAGCCCTCTCTTATGAAAATCTACTTCCAAGCTCAAGCTTGGGCCTGTTGGTTTTAACACAGCATTAAAATCTTTTTCATCATCTCCATGAATGAGCTTATAGTAACTTATAAAATCTTCACTTACCGACTCATATAATTTATCCAAGGCAGCATCTTTAGTCGTATTGTACACCTCCTCTATTATGGATGCTTGGCTAGATACTATTTTAGAGGCTTCTAGTTTTGTTTTATCTTCAATATATCTTTCAAGTGCTGGTTTAACTGCAGTAAGTGTATCCCATGCTTTTTGCTCCGGGGTTAATTCTTTGTAGTCTTTTTTGTTTGTCAGAATTTTTTCCAAGTTTTCATCAATTTTGTCTGGAACCAATAACGTTTTGAAGCTAGATTTAGGATCAGAGGTGTACTCTGATGCGTTTTTTAGAGTGTTTAATATATAGTCAATATTCTTGTCCCACACTTCTAAAAAAACAACCACATCATTTTCTTTGAGTTCTTTGCTTGCCGTAATAAAGCTACCGATGCATCTTTGAAGCTTCATAATTTCAGCTATGATATTAGTTTTCAAACTGTCTATCTTATTCTTAAAGCTTGTTGCTTTATTGACTTCGGACAACCTTTTTTCTAGTAGTGTTTTTAGTTGCCCTGCTTCCCAGTCAGTCAGGCAAAGTGGGCATGCACCAGATTCGTCAATAAGAGCAATACCCTTATTGATGAGATCACTGCCTGATAAGTTTCGCTTAAGTTTTGTATCGGATTTGAGTGTGTTGACAGCTTTCCTTAGTTCTTTTTCATTTTCGAATACACTTGTCGTATCCTCGTTGATAATTGACTTTATAGCCTTTATGTTCTCCTGCAATATCTCAAAATCAACACGAATTTTCGGGTGGATGCTTACAGGATTTATTCCTTCCTGTAGCTTTTCAGGGTGTAATATTTCTATTTTATCTCCTTTTAAGGTTGATCTTAATGTGTTGATTTCATTTAGCGCTCCATCTTCTGAGAACGTGGTTAACGGTAATGTGGTACTGATTATTTCTGCAGACTTTAGATAATTTGATTCGTTATTTGAAACATTTTTTTTTGCTTCTTTCGTAGCTTTTTGAAAAGTTTTTCTAAGGTTTTCAACTTCATTTAAATTAAGTAGTGCCTGGATTTCTTCTGAGCGCGTGCCTGCTTCGGCAGCAATAAATTTTAATAGTTCGGCGCGTGAAAGAATGTGTTGTCCTTTGCTAGCCACATCTTGAATATTGTTTAAGATTTCTAGTTTGTCATCTGGACAAATTAATTTTTTTGGTTGCGACATTCTTCTTTCAATCTTGAAAGGGTCATTAGTTCCGTTAACTTGTATTGTTGCTTTTACGATCGCATCTTTTGGCTCGTGATCTATATGTGGCCCATGCTCCTTAAAGTTTATAGCGCCAGACCCGGCACCGGTTAGCCGTGTAATCTTGCCTGTTAATAAAAAATCAAGTGCATCGATAATAGCACTCTTGCCGGACCCATTAGGTCCATAAACTACTATGTTTTCACCTTCTGGAGATAAGGATAGTTCTTTAATGCCACGGACATTTTTTATTTCAAGCTTAAGAATCTTCACGTATATCACCTTTTTCTAAAATTTCACGTAGCTTATCCTTATTAAACTCTGTAGAGTTTAAAGCTTCTCGAATCTGCTTTCCCAATTCATTTCCAATAGAAGTGTTTTTGGAAATTTCAGCGATGAAGGTATCTATTATTTCTTGTGTTATGGATTCGTTCTTCATTATTCAACCTTAATCAAATGTAGACAATATTTATTGACTAGCTATTATTATATGCTCAGTGTGTTTATGTTATCACTAAAAAGCGATTCCTTCAACTCCCCCATCCCCTTTTATAAAAACCAGATAAAATATCCCCCTCACTTTAATCCTCCCCAAGGGGAGAGGAGATTATTCACCTCCCCCCCTTTACATTCGCCAAGAGATCGGTGGGTCTTGACCGCCCCCTTTCAAGGGGATAAAATAAATTATGCTCTACAGGTTCATAGCCGACATAGCCGTACTCGTTCACTTCCTCTGGATAGTCTTCCTTTTCTTCGGGGCCTTTGCGGGCGTTAGGTACAGGGCGGTGAAGGTCGTTCACATCATTGGGCTCGGCTATGCCCTGGTCTTGCACGCATTTGGATGGTATTGTCCTCTAACTCATGTCGAGGCCTGGGCGCGGAGGCAACATGACCCGGAGCTTGTATATGCGGGTTCTTTTATCATCCACTATCTTGAGGAGCTCATATACTTTACCCTGCCGGACTCCTTCCTCCTTTTATTTACAATCATACTCTGTGCCTTTAACGCCTGGTATTATTTTAGAAAAGGGAAGGGGAAAGGGAAAGGACGGATAGCCCCTTGACTAACGCTTGGGCTGGCGATACAATCTATTTAAGATAGAAAAAAAGAGAGCGTTTGAAAAATATAAGCTCACGAAAGGCAGGGGAAAATGATAAGTAAAAAAATGACAGAGGATTTAAATAAACATCTAAATGCCGAGTTGTATTCGGCCTATTTATACTGGTCAATGTCGGCTTATGCCTCGCACAAGGGGCTAAAAGGGGCGGCAAGTTGGCTCTACTTGCAGGCTCAGGAAGAGGTGATTCATGTGCAAAAGTTTTATGCGTATTTGGATAGCCAAGGTGCGCGCGTAATAATGGAGGCCGTAGGTAAACCGCCTTCTGAATTTGGTTCATTTCTGGAGTTATTTGAGGGGGTTCTGGCTCACGAGCAGGAGGTAACAGGGCTTGTAAATACGCTCATGAGCAAGGCTACAGGGGAGGGCGATCATGCCACGCAGACATTTCTCCAGTGGTTTGTAACTGAGCAGGTAGAGGAAGAGCAGAACGCAAAGGATATAATTGACAGGTTAAAACTTGCTGGAGACACCGGGCCTGCGATATTTATGATAGATAACGAGCTTGGTGCAAGGACACTTGCCACCACACCCGCTTAGGATGATAAATCACAAACTCGTACTTCCGGGACATTTAAATCACTATGGTTTTCTCTTTGGCGGATACCTCCTGCAGTGGGTTGATGAGTACTCCTATATTACGGCTAACTTGGATTTCCCAGGCAATAGGTTTGTTACTATTGCCCTGGATAATGTTACCTTCCGTGAGAGCATCCGTCTTGGTTCGGTTTTGAGGTTTGATATAAACCGCATAAAAAAAGGCAAGACCTCGGCAACCTACAATGCTCAAGTCTTTAGTGATTCAATAGAGTCGGGCGGGACAAGTGGCGAGGCTCTTGTCTTTGAGACCAATATCACCTTTGTAAATGTTGATGCAGGGGGTAAAAAACAACCCATAAAAGAATAACCAACGCTCGTAACAATTTTAATTCACTTACCACCTCAAATTAAAACCCCCCTAGAATTCCCAAATTTTTTAAAAAATTTAGAAAATTTCATTGTAAGAGTAGATAAAATATCTTATCCTTAAGTGTGAAGAAAAAAACTTACGCTTGGAGGTATTTTTGTGATTGGTGGCATTCATAATACAGACTATGACCTTGAAAAACACGGACTCGTAAACCTTGGTCATATTTATTGGTCATGCGTGCCTCCGATACTCTACGAGCAGGCGATAAAAAAACGCATTGGAATGCTCTCTTTTCGTGGCCCTTTGGTCGTTAGGACCGGTGACTTTACGGGCAGATCTCCAAAGGACAGATTTGTGGTGGAGGAGTCCACTACAAAGGACAAGGTTTGGTGGGGGGAGAGTAATCGCCCAATTAGTGAGGAGCATTTTGAGGCAATCTCACTTAGGCTAAATGCCTACCTTCAGGGAAAAAATGTCTATGTTCAGGACTGCTACGCTGGCAAAGACCCAGCCCATAGGGTCTCGGTTCGGGTAATCACCACCGATGCTTGGCACTCGCTCTTTGCGCGCATTATGTTTATACGCATGACAAATGACGCCGAGCTTCGGAGTTTTATCCCACAGTTTACAGTTATAAATGCCCCGGGTTTTAAGGCAAATCCAAAGACGGACGGCACAAATTCTGAGGCCTTTGTCCTTGTTAATCTAGAGAAAAAATTAATCCTAATCGGCGGGACAAGCTACGCTGGGGAGATAAAGAAATCTATCTTTAGTGCTCTAAATTATTTGCTCCCAGAGGACGGCGTACTCTCGATGCATTGCTCTGCAAATAAAGGCGAGCGTGGGGATACGGCTCTTTTCTTTGGCCTGTCTGGGACAGGAAAGACAACACTCTCAACTGACCCAGGGCGTCGCCTGATTGGGGACGACGAACACGGTTGGAATGATAAAGGTATCTTTAACTTTGAGGGCGGGTGCTACGCAAAGGTTATAAAACTCTCAGAGGAGGCCGAACCCCAGATATACCAGTGTACGAGGCGTTTTGGGACAATACTCGAGAATGTGCAGATTAATGCACGCACACGGGATATTGATTTGGACGACGATTCTTTAACTGAAAATACAAGAGCCGCATATCCTATTACATTTATCCCAAACCACGAGCCAAGTGGAATGGGCAACCACCCAGAGAATATTATCTTCCTAACATGCGACGCCTTTGGTGTGCTTCCGCCTGTGGCAAGGCTCACCCCAGAGCAGGCAATGTATCACTTTATCTCTGGTTATACAGCAAAGGTCGCTGGCACTGAGCTTGGCATAGTCGAGCCAAAGGCAACCTTTAGTCCGTGCTTTGGCGCAGCCTTCATGGTTAGAAACCCGTCAGTTTATGCAAAGCTACTTGGCGAGAAGATAAAGAAACATAAGGTAAGTTGTTGGCTCGTTAATACAGGCTGGATTGGAGGGCCTTACGGCACAGGCGAGCGCATCTCGATTAAGCACACAAGAGCACTTGTTAATCATGTGATTGACGGTAAACTCAAGGACTCCCCAACAGAGGTCGACCCTTTCTTTGGACTAACCTATCCTACTGAATGCCCAGATGTTCCAGACGCAATTTTAAATCCCAGAGACTCGTGGAAAGATAAAGACGCTTATGACAAAAAAGCCCTTCACTTGGTCTCTCTTTTTAAAGAGAACTTTAAATCCTTTGAGGATAAGGTGAGCGAGAACACGAAAAAAGGCGGGCCAGCTGCGGGGTAGGTGATTTTTGTTGTTTTGAATTTCTTCCCCCCTTAGGATAAGGGTTGGCAACAGTCGAGTAATTAGGGGGAATTTTATAATGTGCTTTGGAATTTTGCCTCCCCCTTAGGATAAGGGGGGTAGGGGGGCTTCACAAGTTTGTCTGTACCTTTAGTGTTTTTTTAAAGTAATAATATGTCTAAAATGTGTCACCCTGAACTTGTTTCAGGGTCTCGGTTTTTATAATTTATCCTCTCCACTTGGGGGGAGGTGAAAAAGGGAGAAGTAATGTTCGCGTCAGTAATTACTATTATTCTAACAGGTAGCATTGCTTCTGGAATTGTAATCTTTGTACTGAATATGTAGAAGGAAGAACGTGCTCTTAACAGAAAAAAGCTCGAAGAGCTTTATATATATACAACTACATGGATAAATGCCATTGGTGTTTATGGATTAACCTATATACCAGCTATGCAAGGCAAAATTGATTATAATGAACTGAATGATTTGATAAGTGAGTGTAGTGGAGATAATGAGAAAAGCTTTCAGAATATGACTATGTTGGTTAATCTTTATTTTCCGAGGCTTCAAAAAAACCTTGAAGAGCTAATCGAATATAGAGAATCTTTGGGAGAACTTGCAGGGCAAATTAGAGTTACTTGTAGGAAAGGAAAAACCGTTGAGGTAGGGTTACAAAATAAATATGTAGAAATGGTGGCTCGTTCTGATAAAGTAGAAAAAAATTTTGAAGATGCAATATTTAGGGAGGGAATGTTCATTAATAGACCTTGGAGAAAGTTGTTTAAGAAATGACCATCGTTAGCTTTGTAGGGTGGCATCGCTCACCAATTTTAAATTATTTATTTACCCCCTTTGGAAAAGGGGGGCTAGGGGGGCTTCACAAGTGTGTCTGTACCTTTAGTATTCTTTTAAGAGAGATTAAAATTGAAGCCTCGGCACGAAAAACTTAAAGAATACGCTCGGAAGCTCAGAGCTAGTATGACGGATGCTGAGAATGCTCTTTGGTCAAAGATAAGGCGAAAGCAACTTAAGGGGCTTCAATTTCACAGGCAAAAGGTTATAGGAAATTACATAGTAGATTTTTATTGCCCAAAGGTAAAGGTTGTTATTGAGTGTGATGGCGGTCAACATTACTCTAAAGTTGGATTAAAGAAAGATGCTTTGAGGGATGACTACTTAAAAAGTCGTGGTTGTAAGGTCTTGAGATTTTCGAGTAGGGAGGTTCTTAAAAATATGGAGGGTGTTTTAGAAGTAGTCTTTAGGAACCTATAAAGATTTCTAAATGTAGGAGGGATAACTTTATCAAGCCCCCTCAATCCCCCTTTTCCAAAGGGGGAAGTTTTTTGAAAAGTTTTACACAGTGGACACCTCCCCAAGGGGAGAGAAAAATAAAAAAAGTTCGCATGTCGAGCAACACCCACCATTATTCCTTCCCCCACCTTGAAAACAGTAAAAAAACTGACGAGGGGTTAGGGGAGATTTTATAAAAAATTATCTATCAAAATAAAAAAAGCCCCTCCAAAAAATGGAGAGGCTTTCTGTTATTTTAGGTATTTAAAGGTTCTTAGCGTTTTGGTGCTTTCTTAAGTATTGCGGCCTGCGCGGCGGCTAGGCGTGCAATAGGCACACGAAACGGCGAACACGAGACGTAGTCAAAGCCACTGTTGTGGCAAAATTCAATGCTCGATGGGTCTCCGCCGTGCTCTCCGCAGATACCAATCTTAAGGTTTTTCTTTACACCTCTTGCACTCTTAATCGCACTCTGGATAAGTAGCCCAACACCTTCACGGTCAATTGACTGGAAAGGGTCTTCTGGAAAGACCCCAGCCTTTGTCTCATCAACGTATTCCGTTAAGAAACGCCCAGCATCATCACGCGATATGCCAAGCGTCATCTGTGTCAGGTCGTTTGTACCAAAGCTAAAGAACTCGGCTTCCTTGGCAATCTCACCTGCCGTTAGGGCGGCCCTTGGAACCTCAATCATTGTGCCAATTAAGTACTTGACCTTTACCTTCTTTTCTTTTATCACTGCCTCAGCAACTTCCTTTGCCTCGGCCTTAAGGATGCGTAGTTCCTTTGCCGCCATTACAAGAGGTATCATAATTTCCGGGGCAACTTTTATGCCCTTGGCTGTACAATCACAGGCCGCACTCATTATGGCACGCACCTGCATCTGGAGTATTTCTGGATATGTAATGGAGAGCCTGCAACCACGGTGACCAAGCATTGGGTTGGACTCAAAGAGCTTCTCTATCTTGGTTCTAACCTCGTCAAAGGGAAGGCCAAGTGCCTTGGCAAGGTGCTTTTGTTCTTTTTCGTGGTGCGGTACAAATTCGTGTAGAGGTGGGTCAAGGAGCCTAATTGTTACGGGTTTACCGTGCATCGCAGTGAAGATACCTGCAAAGTCCTTTTTTTGAAAGGTAAGGAGCTCGGCTAGTGCTTTTTTGCGTGAGGTGCTATCAGAGGCTACAATCATCTTTTGGATTGCAAGTCTGCGTTTGTCTGTATCAAAGAACATGTGCTCTGTGCGACAAAGCCCTATGCCTTCAGCTCCAAGTTTTACGGCATTCTCGGCGTCGTATGGGGTATCAGCATTTGTCCGAACCTTAAGGGTGCGTATCTCATCAGCCCATTTCATAATAGTATCGTAAGAGGCTGGAAGTACGGGTTGAGTTAGTGGCAAAGAGCTTTTGTAAATATTGCCTGTTGATCCGTTTAGGGTAATCTCATCACCTTCTTTTACGACGAGACTTCCGAAGCGTACTGTCTTTGTCTTGTAATTTACATCAAGATCCTCACACCCAACAATACAGCACTTGCCCCACCCTCTGGCAACGACAGCGGCGTGAGAGGTCTTTCCGCCTCTGGCTGTTAGGATTCCCTTGGCCGCATGCATACCGCCTACGTCCTCAGGGCTTGTCTCCTTTCTAACAAGTATTACGGTTTTGCCTTCTGCGGCCTCTGATTCTGCAAGTTCAGCTGTTAGGACTACAACTCCAGCGGCGGCCCCAGGGACTGCGGGTATGCCTGAGGCAAAGTACTTTTTGCGTAACTCCTCGGCAGATATCTTTGAATCAATAATAGGGTAGAAAAGCCCTTCAATGTCTTTGGCTGTAATCCTTTGAAGTGCGTCCTTCTTTGTGATGAGTTTTTCTTTTACCATGTCAATGGCAATCTGAAATGCAGCGGCTGGGCTTCTCTTTCCAGCCCTTGTCTGCAAGATGTAGAGTTTATTATTCTCAATAGTAAACTCGATGTCTTGCATATCCTTAAAATGTTTCTCAAGTTTTTTTCTAACAGCTTTGAGTTGCTTATAGACCGGTGGCATTGAACGCTCAAGGTCATTTAGATGAAGCGGTGTACGTATGCCTGCTACGACGTCCTCGCCCTGAGCATTCATGAGGATATCACCGTAGAAGATATCTTCTCCGGTATTTGGGTCGCGGGTAAAACAAACGCCACTCCCGCTATCCTCACCTTTATTTCCAAAGACCATTTGTTGGATATTTATGGCAGTACCAAAAAGACCTGTTATCTTCTCTACCTCACGGTACTTGATGGCCTTATCAGCCATCCAAGACTCAACGACTGCATTAATAGAACCCCAGAGTTGAGCCTGCGGGTCCTGGGGGAATTCCTTCCCAGTTTCTTTTTTATAGATAGTTTTAAGGGTCTTAATTAAGGTCTCAAATTCTGCCTCATTTACCTCTGTGTCCGAGACCTGAGTTGAGGTGATTTTAAGTCGAGTGCGAGTTTGTTTTTCTTTTATTTTATCAAAGGCATCGTCGAATTTTTCTTTATCAATACCCATTGCCGTGGAGCCGTACATCATGATGAAACGGCGGTATGCGTCTAGGGCAAATCTTCTGTTAGAGGTTTTTCTGGCAAGCCCCTCGGTTGAGATATCATTTAGTCCAAGGTTTAGGATGGTCTCCATCATGCCTGGCATAGAGCAGGCCGCCCCTGACCTAACCGAGATGAGGAGCGGGTCTTCGGAGTCTCCAAGTTTTTTCCCCGTTAGTTTTTCAAGCCGCGCTAGGTGAGTAGCGACCTCGGCCTTTAGCCCCGCTGGGTAGGTTTTTTTATTTTTATAGTAGATGTCGCAGATCTTGGTTGCGATGGTAAAGCCTGCTGGAACTGGAAGCCCTATGTTTGTCATCTCGGCAAGCCCTGCACCCTTACCGCCGAGTATTTCCTTCATGGTTG
>JAGLUZ010000042.1 GCA_023134165.1 Deltaproteobacteria bacterium
CAAAAAAAGAAGCTTCTCTAAAAAAACTTGAGGCTACAAGACAAAATCTAACACGCGTTAGTGACATAATAAGTGAGGTAAAACGCCAACTTAACTCGCTTAATCGCCAAGCAAAAAAAGCCGAGCGTTACGGTGTAATAAAGGACGAACTCACAAAACTTGACCTATATCTCTCACACACCGAATTTCAGCGTATGGCTGGTGAACTTGCCGAGCACACAAAAACACTTGCAAATATTAATGACGAAGAGGTCTCACTCCAAGCAAAGGCAAATGCACTGGAGGCTACAACAGAAGATAAAAATCTAGATTACCTCAAAAAAGAAGAGGAATTTAAGGGAATGCGTGAGAAGAGTTTTGCTGTTGAGAGAAAGATTCAAGAAGCTGAACGCTCAATGGAACTTGCCCTCCTGCGTGTTGAGGAAATTAATAGAAGTTCCGACAGATTATCTAATGAAATCAATGAGTTAAAAGGGCAGGCAATCTCTACAGAAGACGACCTTGGAAGGCTTCAAGGTGATATCAATACTGCCCAGACTACACTTGATACAGAACGAGGAAACCTAGCTACCAAAGAGGAAGAGCTAAATACCCTCTCCTCTGAACTTGGTGAGAAAGAGGCCGCCCTTAGAATCTCAGAGGCTCGCTCTCTTGAAGATACAACAAGGCTTAGCGAGATAAAGCATACCCTACAAAGTTGCCTGCGTGAAGAAGACGGCCTGAGGGAGAAACTTGCTCAAGAGAGAAAGCAAAAAGAAGAGACCCAGAGTAGATTTAATGAAAAACAAGCTCCACTGGAAAAACTCAAAGACTCACTTAGCGAGACCTTAAACTCTAAGGAAAAACTTGAGGCAAATCTAGCGCAGGCTAAAGAAAACCTCTCAGGCCTTGAAGCAGAAGACATAAAAAACTCAGAGAAACTCAAAGAACTCCAAGAAGAGCTTACAGCCAAGGGGGCTCGTCTAAAGACCCTTAAAGAGATGGAGCGTAACTTTGACGGCATAAAAGACGGTGCAAAAACAATACTACAACACGGCAACCTTAGTGACGGAGGCAGTTACCAAGGTTCTAACAGCAGTACTATGGAGGGTATACACGGCCTAGTGGCTGATGTAATAGAGACCGCCCCTGGGTGTGAGAAGGCCATTGAAGCTGTCCTTGGTGACAGACTCCAGTGCGTCATTGTTGAGAGCCAAAAAGAAGGTGTTGAGGCAATTGAATACCTAAAAACACACGCAAGTGGCAGAGGGAGTTTTGTCCCTGTCATAGACCCAAGGCATCCTGAGTTATTTGAATCTGAAGCCTTAGAGGCGACTTTTTCTACGAGGCCTGCCCCTGAGGGAACAAGAAGACTCCTTGATGAGGTCACTGTCAAGAGCTGTTACCGCCCTGTTATGAACCAGCTCCTCGGAGACGTCTTGCTCGTAGATGACTTTACCTCTGCGATGACTATCTGGATGCGTAACGGCATTAGCGATACCCTTGTAACCCCTGAAGGAGAGATGATTGACGCCTCAGGTGTCATCACTGGCGGGTACTCAAACGGTGCAGGAGGGGGGCTTTTAGTCAAGAAAAAAGAGATAAAGGAACTCGGCGATCTAATTGAAACAATAGAGCTTAATCACAACCTCGTTAAAGAAGATATAGAGAGCAATACTTTAAAGATTACAGAGGCCAAAGTGCATCTTGAGGACTCAACCAAAAAGCTCCATGCCGAGGATTTGGAACGTGTAAACCGTGAAGGTGAGTTAAAGATAATCTCAGAAGAAACCGTTCGCTTAGATGAAAAAATATCTGAGCTTGATAGAAATATTACTCGTAACGAAGAGACCACACGCGAGTTGGAGGGGAAAAAATCCTCCCTTGCAACAGAGCGTACTGAGCTTGAGAGTGAGATTAAAGAGATTGAAGAGCTTGTCATAAGAGGTCGCCTCGGCGTCACTGCCCTAAGAGAGCGTAAAGACGTAATCAGCTCTGAGGCCACTGAGATAAAGGTCTCTCTTGCTTCAGCAAAGGAACGCTACGATCACACGGGGTCACAGATAACGAGTAAAGAAGATACACTTAAGAACCTTACAAATAGGTCTCTACAAAAAACAGAAGAGATTGCTGGAGGCACAACTGAGAGGGGCGAGAAAGAGGGTCTTGCTAGCGAGCATAAAAGTAACCTTGATGAGCTTCTAATCAGTATGGAGACTCTAAAGAGAGAAGACGTCTTAAAGGAAGAGGCTCTTAGTGAACTCTCAAAGAACCTTAAAACATCTGAGGCTGAGGTAAAGGAATTTAAGAAAGGTATTGAGGTAATATCCTCAAAAAAAGCCGAGCTTAGCCTTAACTCAAGGGAGATTGAGCTTGCGATAGGCAACCTTAAAGAGAAAACAATTGAAAAGTACGGCATGGGTATTGATAACTACGTCCCAAGCGAAGAGGTTCTTGCGTTAGAGACTGAGGCAGTTAGCACGCGCGTTAATGAACTTAGAGAAAAGGTTGGGAAGATGGGAGAGGTAAGTCTCTCTGCCCTTGAAGAATTTAATGAACTTAGCGGCCGCATGGACTTCTTACTTGAGCAACAAGAAGATTTATTGCGTTCAGTCGATAGTATCCAAGGTGCTATTACTCGCATAAATAAAACAACTAGGGAAAAATTCCAAGAAACATTTGAAGCCATAAATGAAGAATTCAAGAAGAACTTCCCTCGGTTCTTCAGCGGCGGTAAGGCTGAGCTAAAACTTGCTGGAGAGGGCGACGTCCTTGAGCGTGGTGTTGAGATAGTAGCTCAACCCCCAGGCAAGAGACAACAAAACATAACCCTCCTCTCGGGTGGCGAAAAAGCCCTTACGGCAACAGCTCTTATTTTTTCAATCTTCCTCGTAAAACCAAGTCCGTTTTGCTTACTCGATGAGGTTGACGCCCCGCTTGACGATGCCAACATAGACCGCTTTAATGGCTTTGTCCGTGAGATGTCTGAGAAGAGTCAGTTCATACTCATCACGCACAATAAGAGAAGCATGGAGATGGTTGACACGCTCTTTGGCATAACAATGGAAGAGCCTGGCGTATCAAAGACTGTATCCGTAAAGCTTTAAAGATTTGAGGTTTTCTCCCATGTATTATAAATATTATGATATAAAAGCAGAGATCAAATAACCTAAATTTTCGTGACTGCGTCTAAGGCACTTAAAAAAGTCATGGACGATAAACAAAAACATGCCATTTAAAACAATTTTAAAAGAACTAACTACCACGATGGATGCGCAAGGGGCGATAATGCTTGACTGGGAGGGTGAGGCCGTTGACTCCTTCTCCTCAGAAGAAACCTTGGAGCTTGATGCCATTGGTGCACACAAGGGTATTATCCTAAACCTAATTCAACAGGCCGGGAAAAGAGTACAAAGAATGGGGGAGATAAATACCATCGGAATAACCACGGAGAAAGCAAGGATTGCAATCTCAGTCTTAAAGGACGGTTACTATATCCTCCTAATAATGGATAAAGCTCATAAAAAATTTATGGGTAAAGCCTTTATGGAATCAAAAAAAGCCGCAAAAAAATTAATGGCCGAGATGTAGGCTCTAAATTTTCTCTCCAAGCCGGGGTCGCCTTCCCAGCCACCATCACCGCCGTAACTTTCTCTCCATTAACATATTTAAAAGATCCCCCCTAACCGTTCGCGCCACTTCAAAATAAAAAAAGCACCGCAAGATAGCCTACGATACTTTTAAAAAATATTTGAATTTTAAAAATTACCTGCTAACTCTCAAAGCCATTTTTTTTCTAGCGTCCAAGAGTTGCAGCCTTCATCCACCTAAAAAAACCACCAGCTCCAGGTTCCATCCAAAAAAGAGCCCACCTGACCTTTCTAAGTTTTCCACCTTTCTCTCGCTCCTCTAAACCCTTAAAGATTTTCTTTGCATCAACTTTTTTTGCCTCCCGAAGGAGTATCTTTGCCAGGTCAAAAGAAACATTAAAGTTCCAAGGCTCAACCTTCCATGCATTTTGAAGAAGCCTAATAGCCTTTGGAAGTAACTCTTTTTTCCTGAAATTAAGATGCCCTGTATGCAAGGTTTGAACTGCATCTTCTGGGCGTTTCTTGACCTCTATCTCAAGGCGAGCAAAGGCCTCCCAAGCCTCGACCTCGCGCGGCAAATAACGGGTTGCCATATTTACCATACTAAGGGCCTTATCATAAAACCCTTTTTTCATATACCCAGCGATTGCAATCTTAAAGTGCTTCCAAGAGTCCTCTGGTTGTTTTGTCTCAGCCATGAGCGGGGCTATTCTTCCAGCCACATCAAAATCACCGCTATCTTGCTTTAGTATCTTCTGATACTCTGCAATTGCTTTCTTATGCTTACCCTTGGAGCGAAACTTTCCAGCCGCCTCCATGATTTCAGCTCGCGAATATTCTTTTTTTTCAAATAAACCAAAGACCATATAATCCTACCAACCTTTTATAAAGTAACAAAAATATTCTCAGATTTAAGTGTAATTTAAAAACAATATCAGTAAAAGAACCTTGAAAATCTTATAAGATTTATACTGACATTACTTTTATTATCTTAACAAAAAAAAATGACAATTCAAGAAGTTTTATGATTTTTTTATTCTTGATAACCTTAAAGAATTGATATTCGCTTGATTTTTCTAGCGTTTTAAGTTATTTGTATAAGATACAACATAAGAAAATCAAGAGATTAAAGACTTTCAAAAAAACCTTTTTTTGCAAAAAAACCACCTTACTGGAAAAACCATTGTCTAGGAAATTAAGTCTTAAAATAAATGCAAGAAAGACCATCGTCGGTGTAGTAACTGGCAAAATCGAGATTGCACTTATAAAGAAAGCAAAAAAAGACGGGGCAAGGATAATAGAGCTTCGCCTTGACACGCTTAAAGACCGAGGAGAAGAAGACCTTAAAGAGAAACTTGAAAAAATACGCAAAGTAGGGCTTCCTCTAATCCTTACGATACGCTCAACAAAAGAAGGCGGAGAAAAAATAATTACTGACAAGGAAAGGCTTAGTCTCTTCTCTGCCCTTATCCCTTTTGTAGATTTTATCGATATTGAGCTTTCTTCAAAGAAAATATTAAAGCTCGTTACAAGCCTTGCTCGCAAAGAAAAGAAACAAATAATAATCTCACACCATGACTTCAACAAGACACCAGGATTAAAGAAACTAGAGGGTATTATAAAGAACGCAATTGATAGCGGAGCAAGTATCGTAAAGATTGCAACTTTTGCCAGGTCCAGTGAAGATATCAAAAGACTATCAACCCTACTTTCAAATTATAAAAATAAAAAAGCACTTGCTCTAATTGCCATGGGCAGGGCAGGACAAGTCTCTAGGGTCTTTTTCCCATTCCTTGGCTCTGCCCTAACCTTTGGCTCTATTACAAAATCCACAGCTCCAGGACAACTCACCCTTAAGGAGCTTGCGACAGAAATTAAAAAATACGATTAAGCCTTATCTTTTAAGATTCAAATAAAAATAAATTGACAAAGTAACTATAAAACACTTACGGAGGTTCACAGATAATGCCTATAAAGGTAGCAATTAATGGTTTTGGCCGTATCGGAAGAAATATTTTAAGGAACTGTATTGATGATAAGGATATCGAGTTTGTTGCTATAAATGATATCACAGATGAAAAAACCCTCGCTCACCTCCTAAAGTTCGACTCTGTCTTTGGTGTGCTCCCAGCCGAGGTCTCTGGCAGTGATGGTTGTATAAACGTATCTGGAAGGTGCATACGCGTCTTAGCTGAGCGTGACCCATCCAAGCTTCCATGGAAAGAACTTGATGTTGATATTGTCCTTGAATGCACGGGACTCTTT
>JAGLUZ010000043.1 GCA_023134165.1 Deltaproteobacteria bacterium
CCACGCTCACTCCGTTCGCTCGCAAAAACAAAAAAAGATTAGCTTTTTTTAACGGCACTCACCTGTACCTCGGTACATAGCCACGGAAGAAGGTTACCAAAAAAGGAATTTAACCTCCACCACCAGCGTTTATCCTCAAGCGGAGAAAAGACCCCACCAGATAAAATTCTAAAGCCCTGTTTCTTTACAACCTTAAATCTTCCCTCACCTTCAATAAGGCGGCAAAGCGAGCCAAGGGTAAAGCTCTCGACGTGGCCTCTCTCTACACCAAAGACGCTCTTCATAAAACGCACTATCAAGCGGCGAAAGGTCTCGATCACGGGTGGAAAGGTCGGGACACCAACAATAAAAAGCCCACCTGATTTTAGCAAACGCCACGCCTCGGCCACAACAAAATCAGGAGTTGGGACGTGCTCCAAGAGTTGCTCTATGACAATTACATCAAAGGCTTCGTCAACAAACGGTGCGTTCTTGCAGGCGTCAGCTCGAAGAAGCCTCCACTCACTAGCCTTATAAACATTTTCAAGCCGTTTCACACTTAAGTCAAGTCCAAAAAACTCTATTGCCTTAATCTCTTTATGTGGCTCAAGGTAGCGAAGCGTTCGCCCTCGACCAAGGCCAATATCAAGCAACCTAAGAGGTTTTTCCTCGTTTGCGTCTTGCTTATTTACGTAGGAGCGAAGCGTTACGCTCAGAGCCTCATACCTTGAAAGGCGAAGCCTAAAGAGTCTGTTTGAGGGTTCAACACCAAAGGCCAAGACCTTTGTAGCCTCCCTCTCTTTTCTGTCTTTGTTATTCAATAAAAAAACCCCGCTAAAATTTATTAGATATTTTCTCAAGCAAAAAATTAAAAACACTATTAAAGATTGCTACACTTCTACCACACTGGGGGTTATTCTTTCAAGTTCAAAACCTCTAAGTTTACAGGGCTTGCCATCTGCAAGTTTGATAATACTTCCTTAATCTGATAAAATTCAAGGAATCAGATGAACTACAAAGAAGCAGAAAATAAAATATCAGCACTCTGTGAGAACCTAGAGCGAGTAATCCGAGGAAAGAGAAGTGCCATTGAACTTTCCGTAGCGGCTCTCCTTAGCAGAGGTCACCTCTTAATTGAGGACGTCCCAGGGGTTGGTAAGACCACCCTTGCGCACTCGATTGCAAGAAGCATTGACGCTTCTTTTAAACGAATTCAGTTTACAAGCGACCTCCTTCCCTCAGACGTGCTTGGGGTTACAATCTATAACCAGTCCACAGGGAACTTTGAGTTCAAGCACGGCCCAATCTTTGCAAATGTCGTCCTAGCTGATGAGATAAACCGAGCAACCCCAAAGACACAGAGTGCGCTCCTCCAAGCCATGAACGAAGCCGAGGTCTCAATAGAGAATATCACTTACGCTCTTCCAGCCCCGTTTTTCTTGTTAGCCACACAGAACCCGCTAGATTATGCAGGTACTTTCCCTCTTCCTGAGAGCCAGCTTGATAGGTTTGCCATGCGCATAAGGCTCGGGTATCCAAGTAGCGAGATTGAGCAAGAGATAATAACCAGAGGCAAAGAAGAGCTTACCCCAGAGAGCCTAAGCCCGGTACTTGGCTCAAATGAGGTTCGGGAACTTCAAGACCTAAGGGAGACCGTTACAGTTGAAAAAGATTTAACTGAGTATATTGTCTCAATTGTGAGAGCGACGCGTGAGCATAAGGAGGTTCGCCTAGGAGCTAGTCCAAGAGGGGCAATGTGTATTCTACGTTCTGCTCAGAGTTTGGCTCTTATAAGGGGGCGAGAGTTTTGCACCCCAGATGATATAAAGGCCGTGGCTGTAGCAACACTTGGTCACCGTGTAATTACCTCGTCTTACGGCTCTGGCGGAACTGACAGTGGAGAGAAAGGAGCCGAAGGAGACCTAATCATTGAGGAGATTCTCTCGGAGATAAAAGTACCCTTATAAAAAAACTCAACCGTCCATTCAAAATTACCCTAACCCTTGAGGGTAACTATACTTGTGAATATAAAAAAGAGGCCTTAAAAAAAATGCCCATACGTCCCTTCATATCAACCCCACTACCTTGGCTAACAATGCTTGCAGGTAAATTTTTTTCTAAAAAAAACAAAGAAAACACAAAAGATGACAATCAACCAAAGCTCAGTGAGAGGGCAAAGCTATACCTGCTTCCGCGGTCTTTAAAGTTCACAAAAGAAGGAAAACGCTTCATCGTACTTCTTATCCTAATCGGGATAGCGGCAATAAATACAGGTAACAACCTGCTCTACCTGGTTGTTGCTATGCTCCTCTCCCTAATTGTCATCTCTGGCTTTATGAGTGAAGCCACTCTTAGGAAACTGCACGCAAAGCGGGAGGCTCCTCGCTACGCTTTTAAAGGTATAGTAAGGCCAATTAGGATAAGGGTCTTTAATTTTAAAAAATATTTCCCCTCTTTTTCCTTTCTCATTGCCGAGTCCGAGAACCAAGGCTTTACCTCTAGCGGAGCATACGCCCCAAAGCTTGATGCAAAAAAAGAAAAGCTCTTAATTAACGACTATACCTTCAAAAAAAGAGGGGTTGCAAAACTCCACGCTCTTACAATAAAGACTCGTTTCCCCTTTGGTCTTTTTATAAAAGGAAAGACAATACTCCAAGACGCTGAGGTTCTTGTCTACCCAGAGATTCGTGAGATTACTCCAGAAAATATCAATGCAAGCGGTCAAGTTAGCAAGGATAACAAAGACATTTTCTTTGCAAGGAAAGAAAGCTCAGGAGAGCTTCGAGGAGTTCGCGATTACCTAAGCACAGATGAGGCCAGGCGTATTCACTGGCGAGCTTTAGCACGGACAGGCAATCTGCTCTTAAAGGAATTTGAGGACGAGACAGAGAAAAAGATTTTAATCATCTTTAGTAATACCTCTGGCAAAGACCTCCGCGGCAAAGAGGAAAGAGAAAAGGCCTTTGAAGAGAGCGTTACCCAAGCGGCCTCGCTTACGGTCTATTACATAAATAATGGTTTCTCTGTTGGATTAAAAACAATATCAAAAAAAATCTCGCCAAGCACTGGGGATTCTGCTTTTCACTTAATCCTAAGCACACTTGCCATGATAGAACCAGAGGGAAAAGGTGAGCCGTCTGTAAGAGTACTTACCCTCTAAGATAAAATGAAGTTCTCATCCTACATATTTGCAATAACCGCCCTAATGACCTTAACTGGTTTTTTAGCCCTCGGTCTTGTTGAAGAGGTTGGAAAAGCCTTTAAGGTCTTTGCTGGTGCTGGTCTCGCCGCGGCACTAGTCCTCCACAGGAGCAGCCGCTTCAAGCTCTCCCACGCTTTGTGGAACCTTACGGCCGCATTGGTCTTTGCTTTTTTTATAGCTGATTATTTTTTGATATCACAGTCTTTAATCGGGGCCGGAGCCAAATTTATGACCATACTCCTAGCCCTAAAACTCCTTGACCTAAAGACCTCACGTGATTATACCCTCTTTTTCCTACTCGTATTCTTTGAACTCCTAGCATGTGCCGCATCAACTGTAAGCCTCTTATTTTTCCCGCTCCTTACAATCTTTATAGTACTAAGCATCTGGGCAATGATTGTCTTTAATATGAGGCGTGATAGCCTTGAGTGGAGTAGGAAAAAAACCGAACCCCCGAACGGAGTCTTTGGCCTAAACTTTCTCTTCATAACCTTTGCCATGACCATAGTCTCACTTATACTAACCCTTGGGCTCTTCTTTATAATCCCAAGAATGGGGGTTGGGCTCTTTCAAATAAAGAGCTTTACGGGACTAAAATCAACTGCTTTTTCTGAAGAGGTCGAGCTTGGGACGCTTGGGGAGGTAAAACAAGACCCAACAATAATCATGCGAGTTGGTATTGATGGAGATAGAGGGAATGTGCCTAGAGCATATTTTAAGGGAATGACCCATGATCATTACGACGGAAAAAAATGGTCAAAGACGCTCACAAGTGCTGTTAAGATAAAAAAAAATCAAGCAGGACTTTTCTTAAACAACACAAAGGAGCGCCTCAGTGGGACATTAATAAAACAAACAATTATGCTTGAACCACTTGATACAAAGGTTATCTTCTCTATGCAGGGATGGACAATGCTCGCTGGTTCTTTTAATACTCTTTGGTCTGATAACTCAGGCGGGCTAACCCTAGCTTACCCCCCGTATAAGCGACTTAGGTACACGGTTTGGGCTGTGCCAAATAGTAGTGCTTCAGCACAGGCTCTTACTAGAGAAGAAGAGCGTGCGTACCTGCAACTTCCTAAGCATACAGCACGCATAAGAAAACTCGCAGTAGAGGTCTCCGAAGGTGGAAGGTCTGATTACGAAAAAGCAAAAAAAATTGAGCACCACCTACGAGGTGGCTACGACTACACCCTAGACCCAAAGAAAGGTAGCGGTGAAACACCGCTTGATGATTTTTTATTCTTCTCAAAGGAAGGCTACTGCGAGCAGTACGCAAGTGCAATGGTCATCATGCTTCGCACCCTAAATATCTCTGCAAGGCTTGTCACAGGTTACCTGGAAGGCGGGTGGAACGGGTTTGGAAAATACTATATTGTTCGCCAACAAGACGCACATTCGTGGGTTGAGGCCTACTTTCCAGACCGTGGTTGGACAAGCTTTGACCCCACTGCGAGCGGCGGTTTCTCTACTTCAGGAGAGTTCTCTGCGCTTACTTATTATCTCGATACCCTGAAATGGAGGTGGAATAAAAACATCATCAGCTTTGATTTTAAGGAACAGATGCGTCTTGGAAGAGGCATTGAAAGCACCCTCTTTTCACTAAAGGCCTACCTGCTTCTTGCACTTAAAGAAAGAGAAAAAAAAGCTACCACCTCGGACAAAGACCAAGACGGAAACTTCTTTGATTCAAATAAAATATTTTTCTTCCCTGCTCTAGTCTTAATTATTATTTTTTTCCTACTCACACAGAGGAGATTTTCAAAGAAAGATTCAAGAAAAACCCCAGACTTTTATCTAAAAGTCTTGAAGATTTTAGAGAAAAAAGGACTTAAGAGAAAAGAGACCGAGACGGCCTTAGAGTTTGCAAAA
>JAGLUZ010000044.1 GCA_023134165.1 Deltaproteobacteria bacterium
AGAAGTGGGATAAGAGAGCTTGGAATAATAACAAAGGCCTTTGAGGTTGAAAGGTACGGGCTATTAAAGTCACCAGAAAAAACTATCCTAGAGATTACGGAGTTGACTAAAAAAATTAAATCACAAAAACCTTCTTAGTCCGTTTAGTACTTTATTTTTTTGAGGCAAGTTTGATTGCGTCTTTCACGCTATTCACAAGACGCTTTAGCTCAATTGGTTTTGGGACGTAACCATCAAAACCATAGTTTAAAATTTTTTCCTCATCACCAAGCATTGCTGAGGCTGTTAAAGCAATAATAGGCATTCTCTGCCCCTTATCTTCCTTAATCGTCTTCATGGCTCTAATCCCGTCCATCTCAGGAAGATGAAGATCCATCAGTATTACATCTGGGGATTCACTAACTGCCATTCGCACAGCCTCTTTGCCGTCTCCAGCCTCAATAACAATAAAACCATTTAGGGTAAGCATCTCTTTAACTAGCACCTTATTCATAAAATCATCTTCTACTACTAGCACCCTAAAGCTCACCGCTACCCCCTTGATCCTCGGTCTCTTCGTCCTTATCTTCAGGATCTTCAGGCACCTCAAAGACACTTACCTTATTGCCGCCAATCATAAAACCTTTCCTTACGAGCAAGTCTAATTTCTCTAAGATATTATCCTCTATCCCTACGAACGGATAACTCAAGACGCCGATACTAACGGTCAGTGCTCCGCCCCCTCTTAACCCTGGGAATCGGTGTGATTTTATTATTGTACGCAACTTTTCTGCTACTTTTTCTGCACCTTTTATACCAATTCCAGGCAAAAAGACCATAAATTCATCACCACCGTGCCTTATAACAAGGTCAGCTTTTCTAAGTTGATCTATCAGAAGACGAGCCATCTGCGTCAGAGCGTCATTACCGGCACTCTTGCCATTTACGCTGTTGTAGACAGTAAAATCATCTATATCAACGAGCAAAAGTGAGAAGATATGACCGTAGCGCTTGCTCCTTGATATCTCGTGGGGAAAGGTTATATCAAAGTAACGCTTTGTAAAGAGCTTAGTCACTGGGTCAACCATATTTGCTCGCTCTGGGTAGGCCGCTTCAAGGAGGCGTATCTCTTCAAGGAGGTTCTCCTTACCAAAGCCCCCCTTGCCAACTATATTACTCACCCCGCCTCCAAGCCTTTCCTTATCTTCTATTGTAATCTCTTTGGCAGTAAAGATTATAACTGGAATATTCTTTGCAACAGGGTGTTCTTTTAATCTGTCCATCACATCAAAACCACTCATCTTAGGCATCATCAGATCAAGTATAATTACATCTGGTTGACGCTCTATTGCGGCCTTTACAGCCTCCTTACCGCTACTTGCTTTAAATACACCAAACCCTTCTTTCTCTAAGATATCACCAAGGAGACGAAGCACATCTGGCTCGTCATCGACTATTAGTACACTCATCGGAAGTCGATGAGCTTTTTTAACAAAGCTCATTCGTTCAAGGGAGCCAAGAAGTCTATTCTTATCAAATGGTTTCTCCATAAAATCCACTGCACCAAGTGCAATCCCCGCGTCCCTGTGCTCAGAAGAAGATACAATTACAACAGGGATATCAATTGTCTCAGGGGCTGACTTTAATTCACGAATAACCTCTAAGCCGTCCTTTTTTGGTAAGTTAATCCCTGTTACAATTGCAAAAGGTAGTCTCTCTCTAGCAAGCCTTAGGAGGTCTTCACCGTCTGTGGCTGTGATAATGACGTAATCTCCACCACTTAGGTACTCGCTAATTGCCACCCGCACCTCACCATTCTCTGCCGCAACCAAAATTAAAGGTTTTGTCTTAGGGTTAGAAAGGCTACCAACCTGTTCTTGGTGAAATTGTCCAACCTTTAACCTCTCAGTGCCAAGCGGAAGCTTTATAGTAAACTTACTCCCAACCCCAACCTCACTCTCTACGTAAATTGTACCGCCGTGGAGTTCAACAAGTTTTTTTGTCAGTGCCAAGCCAAGTCCTGTCCCTCCGTGATCTCTTGTAACTGAAGGATCCAGTTGTTCAAATTCCCTAAATAACCTCTTTATGTCTTCGGCCTTTATGCCACCACCAGAGTCGCGAACCGAGAGCTTAAGAAAACTATGCATCTCCATACCTATTGGTTCTTCCAAGACAAACCAATCAACCTCAACAGCACCGCCGTCAACATTAAACTTAACGGCATTTGAGAGTAGATTTAGAAGTATCTGCTTAAACTTACCCTTATCAAGGTATATTATCGGGGAGGCTGGGGCTTCTTTACACGTAAGTGTAATATCCCTTTTTATAGCCAAAGGACGTATTGTTCCAAAGACTTCATTTAGGATATCCACAAGTGAGAACTCACCACACATAAGCTCCAAACGTCCAGCCTCTATCTTTGAGAGATCCAGTATAGAGTTTATGAGGTCAAGAAGGTGTTCACCACTGCTATGGATAAAAGAAACATACTGTCCTTGTTTTTCATTAAGATCACCAAAACTCTTCTCTTGCAACAGTTCAGAGAAACCAATAATTGAATTAAGTGGTGTGCGAAGCTCGTGAGAGACATTTGCAAGGAACTGGCTCTTCATCTGGCTTGCTCTTGCAAGCTCCTCATTTTTTTCCTCAAGCTCACGGCTCTTTGCATGTAAAATACGGTTTGCCTCCCCAAGCTCTTCTGTGCGTTTGGCAACGGTACGCTCAAGGTTTGCGTAGTAGGCCTCCAGATTTTTTGCCATACTATTGAACTCACCGGCAAGAAGACCAAGCTCATCACCACTTGTAACAGGGGCTCGATGGGAAAGCTCCCCCTGACCCATCTTTACAGCACTCTCCTCAATCTCTAGGATTGGTTTTACTAGGGAATTTGTAAGTAGCCGCCACAGACCAGTTGCCGCAATTAGCGCAAATAATGTAAAGAAGATAGTCATCAGTGTAACGCTATCAGCTATATTCTCACTCCTGCGATAAGCCCCTTCAGCCATCTGGTTCTCTTTTTCTAGAAGACTCTCTAGTGTCTTAACTGTCTCGTTATAGGATTTTTTTCCACGTCCCTCAACAAGCCTTGCCGCGGCCATGGTATGCCCTCTGGCTGAGAGCGAGATAACCTCATTTTGGATAATCCAGTAATCAAAGAGAGAGCCAGTAAAAGACCTAAGTATCAGACTTGCCCCTTCATTCATCTCATAGACACTAAATTTTTGAATAAGCTTTACGAGTGCTCTTCTGTGATCATAGATACGCTCTTCAAGGAAGAGTTTGGAGCTTTTATCAACCACTATGATATGCAGGAGAAGCTCATGGCTCTGCCCCATAAAGCGTTTTTCCATACTCTGAATAGTCCTTGATCTCTCAAAGGTCTCTTCGTAGAGGAACTTTGTTACCTCTGCAATTTTGGTTGCGTTGTAGATGCCAACAGAGCCACCAATAACCATAATCATAAAAAGAGTTGTAAAGACAATCGCAAGTTTATTTGATATCTTAAATGAATTAAAGAAACCCATACTTAGTTCCTCTCCATATTTTTTTTATATATAAGCCCAATATTTGGCACATTGCCACTGGAATCAAAGATAGGAAAACTCTTTACTGAAAGACTCCTCACTCCGCCTCGCCCTGGATTCAGGACACCGTACTCAACCTCAAATTCTGTGGCCTTACCCTCAAAACCAGTCTTTACCATCACAAGAGCCCCTGAGCTATCCAAGACGTCATCCTTGAAGAGATTATAATTTCCAACAAGATCACTATCATCAGAGCCAGAGAGCATCTGTGAGGCGGCCTTATTTGCAAGCGTACAATGACCATCAGCATCAAAGACACAAAGACCAAATGGAGCTTGATCAAAGGTTCTCTCTAAGAAACGCTTTATAAGGTGTTCCTCATAAAACACCTTTGCATAGCCAACGCCAACACCCATAAAACTAGCGACAACGCTTAAAAACTCTACGTCTCTTTCACTAAAAGAAGACTGCTCTTTAAAGGCAACCATAAAAAAACCTTTTACAGAATCACCGTGAATAATTGGAATAGCAATAAGAGCACCAACACGTTCTTTAATAAGAAGAGCTTTGAAACCTTTACAAGGATAATCGTTAATATCGTCAAAGACCTGTGTTTTTTTGGTAACATTGCTGTCGTTTAAAAGTCCCTCCATAGAGACGTCCTCTCCATCACTGAAGAACGAAGATGAAAACCCCTTTGAGACCTGTAGCTTTAATGAGTTCTCATGGGCTAAGTAAACAGCTGAAGCAAAGGCTTCTGTTGCATTAAATACCCCTGAGATTGCAGTCATAAAGACCTCGTAATGAGAAAGTGACATACCAACTGTCCTGGCAACGTCTCCTAACACACCAACCTTTTGCGTTGTATCTTCGTACGCAGTGGAGATCACCTCTTCTTTCTCTGAGATGAGTGACCTTAACCTAGCCATCTTCTCTATTAAAATACGAGCCGTCTCAGTGGAGAGCGTCTTACTTAAAAAACCTTCAGATGGTCTTTTTGTTGGATCATCAATTGCCGCACCTTTAAGGAGAAGAAATATTTTCATCAAAGGGAGTATCTCTTTTAAATAAAAGATAATAGAGAAAATAACTATAAGCAGTAGTGAGGCAATTAATACAAAAAGTGTAGTGTCTTGATCTCTCTTGAAAACAAGTTCGCGCTCAAGCTCTACCCTAGAGATAAAGGTACTTAAAAGCTCAATTACGTGCATGGCCTGATTATCAACCTCGCTATGAATAAGAAGTGCGGCCTCTTCACTGCTCTTGGAATTTAATTTGGAGGTTATCCCCTTAGTACCGCTCCAGCTATCAAAGAAAGTACCACGAAGTTTCTTAAGTGCAGGAATAGAGAAGACACGGTCGTAGGAGTTATCTGCTAATGACTCAACCTCACTATCTATCTTTTTGATAGATTTGTAAAAATCGCTCTTTTTGTCTTGCTCAAAGCTGCCTGAGACAACGACAATATCAAAGAAGAGTTCAAATTCTACGATATTTGATTTTATAGAACTTAAGTGATGACGAAGGAGGTCAAACCTATCAACAGACTTTTCCCCGCTTAGGTGAACAAAGGTATTTAGTACGATTAAAAGGCAGAGGAGTACGATAAGGGCAAAGAACTTACCAGCTATTGTCACATTTGAGTAGAGTTGCTTCATGCCTTAAAACACCTTAGATGAAAGACAACCTCGGCTTTTTAGAGAAGTAGCCGTTTAACTTCACTTCTAAACTCTTCCATATGAATTGGCTTTTCCATACAATAATCAGCACCAGAGATAAGCGCACTATCTTTATCTGTACTAGAGAAAGCAGTGACAACAAGAATCTTTATATCAGAGGTAGCGAGCTCTTCCTTCATTCGGCGACAAACCTCAATGCCATTGAGTCCTGGCATACGCAGATCTAGCACAAGTAGATCTGGACGAAAAGAACCGACCTTGATAAGAGCATCATAACCGTTCTCTGCCGTCTCTACGTCATATTCTTCGCTATCTTGAAGGAGCGTGTCCCTTAGAAAACTTACAATCGCAGGTTCATCATCAACAATGAGAACGCGTTTTTTCTCCCCTGGAAGTTTCCCCTTAATATGGAAACGATACCTAAGAACAAAACTCTCAAAATCATCTCTTCTAATCCTAAAGTGACCGCCTGGAGTCTTAAATGCCTTGAGTTTTCCAGAAGCAATCCACTTTTTTACGGCATTTATAGAGACGTGACTAAGCATGGCAACCTCGCCCGTTGTAAAGGGTTTTTCAACTACACCATGCTCTTCATCTTTCTTTACGTTAGTATCTTTTTCATTATCCATAAAAAGTAACCTAAAAAAACCTTCTCTTATTACCCTTGCCATATAAAAAAAGTATCACTACTGTAATCTGTTACAGAAAAAAAAATTAAAGATATTTCCAAAGAAACTTTATCGCCGAGAGTGCCTTCGTGTCAAGGTATTTTTACCTTAAAATCTCCCCCCTGCCCAACACCTACTTTGCACTTGCCCAGTTTTCACCGCTTGCAAGGTTTACAACTATTGGAACCTTAAGGGTAAGTACACCCTCCATCGCATCCCTAACAAGCTCCTCAACCTTGGGAAGTTCTTCAAGGGGGACTTCCAAGACCAATTCATCATGAATCTGAAGGAGCATCCTTGAAGAATAACCACCTGTGCGTAGCCCATCAAAGACCTTAATCATAGCAACCTTTATCATATCAGCGGCACTCCCCTGCACAGGTGAGTTCACTGCCACACGCTCACCGAACTTAACTACCTGATGAGTAGAGGCCTTAAGCTCTGGAATATAACGTCTTCTACCAAAGAGAGTCTCAGTGTACCCAACCTCACGGGCGTCATTTATTGTCTTATCAATAAAATCTTTAACACCCTCATAGTGTAAGAAATAGGAATCTATAAATTCCTCAGCCTCTCTCATGGATACTCCAAGTTCCCTTGCAAGCCCGTGTGCGCCCATGCCGTAGATAATCCCAAAATTTATAGCCTTTGCCCTTCTACGCATCTCTGGAGTCACGAGGCCTGGGATTATTCCAAAGACCTCGCTTGCTGTGCGTTCATGAACGTCTTGATTTTTTTTAAAAGAATCAATCAGCACGGCATCCTCTGACAAGTGGGCAACGAGCCTTAACTCTATCTGAGAGTAATCAGCACTAAGCAACACAGAGCCTTTTGGAGCCTCAAAAGCCCCCCTGATAATTCCTGCATAATCACCTTTTATCGGAATATTTTGGAGGTTTGGGGCTGAGCTAGAGAGCCGCCCTGTTGCCGTAACGGTCTGATTAAAAGAAGTGTGCAACCGAGATGAGCTTGAGTCAATTAGCTTTAAAAGTCCTTCAACAAAAGTAGCACGAAGTTTTGATACCTGTCTAAACTTTATAATAGAGGCTGGCACAGGGTGTGTCTTTGCAAGGGTCGTTAGGACACTCTCATCAGTTGAGTACCCAGTCTTTGTTTTTTTTATGGGCTTTAGGCCAAGACGAGTAAAGAGAAGCTCAGAGAGTTGTTTTGGACTATTTAGATTAATCTCCTCACCAGAGGCCTGAAAAATTTCCGTCTCTAAGGTAGAGATAACTCCCTCCATCTCCTTTGAGAGTTTCTTTAAGGTCTCCTTATTTACACTTATCCCGGCAAACTCCATGGAAGCAAGTACCTCTACAAGAGGAGCCTCCATATCAAGATACAGTTTTTCAAGGTCTGTTTCATTTAATTTTTTATCTAGCACAGACGAAAGCTCAAGAACTGCCCGACACTGCATAGAAGCTTTCGTCTTCTCGTCAAAGTCCTTAACTTCTGGAAACCTTTGCCCTAAATACTTTAATGTTAGGTCTTCTAGGTTATGCGAGGCCGTGGGGTTTAAGACATACGAAGCAAGCGTTACATCAAAGATAAGAGCTAGAGGCTCAATCTTGAAACTTAAAAAATAAAGAAATAACGCTTTTGCATTACTGGTAGATACTCTTAGTTTTTTTTCAAAGAGAAGTTTTTCGAGGTTTTGAGCAAGGGCAGCTTTCTCTATGCTCCCACCTAGGGGGATAAAAAAAGAATCCTCAAGAGTGCTTATTACGACACTCTTAGGCACCCGACTACTACCTTCATTCCAATTAAGATTTAGAGCAATATTAGCGCACCCCTTAAGGGACTTCATCACAACTGTCAAGGCACGAGGGGAATCAACTACCGTTATATTTGTCTTAAAAATCTCACTTTCCTCTAAGCCACCTCCACCGACAAGTACCTTTAAGGGTACAAGGCCAGCCAAGAGTTTTGTGAATTCAAACTCTGTAAAGAGTTTTTCCAAGGCCGCCGTATCTGGGTCTTGTCTTTTTAATGCATCTAGGGTGATACCCAGCGGAACCTTATGGTGAAGTGTTGCAAGCTCCTTTGATATCTCTGCTTGTTCTTTAAATTCTTCAAGATTTGCCTTTAATTTTTTCCCGCTTATATTCTCTAAATTTTTAAAGATATTCTCAAAGGACTTATATTCATTTAAGAGCTTTGCCGCTGTCTTTACGCCAATCCCAGGAACTCCGGGAATACCGTCCGAGGTGTCCCCAGCAAGGCCAAGAAGGGCTGTTACAAGCTCTGGCTCAATGCCAAATTTCTCTACCACATCAGCAGAAAAGTATTCTTTATTCTTAGCAAAATTAAAGACTGTCACATCGCCACCAACGAGTTGGAGCATATCCTTATCCGTTGTGACTACAACGAACTTTAAATCCTCATCTTTATACTTGGTAACAAGCGTTGCGAGGATATCATCTGCTTCATAGCCCACAGCCGAGAGGGCTGGGATATTAAAGGCCTCTGTTACCTCCCTAATTCGTTCCATTTGCGGAGCCAGGTCATCTGGCATGGCCGGGCGATTTGCCTTATATTCATCATAAAGGGCATGCCTGATGGTTGGGCCTTTTAGGTCAAAGGCAACGGCCATAAAGTCTGGGGAATGGTCTTTTATAAGTCTCTTTAGGGTTTGAATGTAGCCGTAGATGGCATTAGTTGGAAAACCCTTTGAATTTGTAAAGGGCGGGATGGCATGAAAAGCACGGTAGATGCAAGATGAACCATCTATTATAAAAAATGTCTTCTTTTTCATTAAAATAATATTAGCATAGAGCAGGGTTTTATAAAAGTCGAAAGCCGAAGTAAAATTTCTGAGATTTTAATACTTAATTTGCCGCATCAAAGGCACTACGCAAGAGTGAGACCTCAAAACCATCACCACTTTCCACAAGGCCTACAATATCAAAACGAGCAGGGTAATCAGCATAGGTAGGATTTTTCATAAGAAAATCCTCTGCCGCTTTTGTAATCCTAATTATTTTCCGAGCATTCACGGCCTCTTCAGGGCGAGAATGCTTTGCATTTTTCCGAGCCTTTACCTCGATAAAGGCAAGAACCGAACCCTCTGTTGCTATGATATCAACCTCACCAAAGCGGCAACTATGGTTACGCGTGATTATCTTATAGCCAGATTTCTTTAAAAACTTTAAAGCCTCCTCCTCCCCCCGTATACCGAGTTTGTGGCGAGGATCTTTTGAGTTACCCCTTGGCACTTCCTTTGAGTCTACGCAAGATTTTGTGAGTTTGTCTTTTATGCTCAGAATTTTTTTTAGCATAAAATAAATATAGCAAGGAGAGAGGGAATTTGCAAAGATTGGTTTGAGATAAAAGAAAAAAGAACTTAAACTTACTCGCCTATGACCTCCCCCCTGCCTTTTATAACGTAAACATACAAAAGGGCCGAGATAAGGGCATAAACCAGAGCACTGATAATGGTTGAGACGGGGGCAAAATAATAGCCGAGAAAAGGAAAGGCAATATAGCCAGGTATAGATGTAATGACCTGCATCTTGGCAAGGCCGTAGCGGGCATAATAAATCGTACCAATCAACATGGTCGGGAGCATAATGCCAAAGAGTACGCCTGCGGCCAAGTAGATAGTAGGCTTATTATCTACGGTTGGTTGAAAGATCATGAGCGAGACGTAGCCAGCAAAAAAAATGAAGAACAAAACCATACCAACTGAAGTTGAGAACTCAAGCAACCCAAAGAGGCGAACACCGACGGCGTCGCCCTCTAAGGGACGAACCGTTGAGTTTGAACCCCAGTGACGAAGCTTTGTCTTGCCACTCTTTAAGGATTCTATTGTTGGGCGAAGTGGCATACCAACTCTTCGGTCAATAAAAATCTCTCTAAATTTTTCAGTTAAAATATTCAAAT
>JAGLUZ010000045.1 GCA_023134165.1 Deltaproteobacteria bacterium
CTTGTCGGTGGTTCGAGTCCACCCACCGTCACCATTTTGGTTTTTGAAATTTGGAGTTTGACTGAGTCCTCTCATATATTCCCTTCTTATTTTACACTAAATTGCGTAAAATTAGTCTTGAAAAATTATCCTTATCTAACAGGGAGTTACCAGACTTTATTTTTTAGTTATTAGAATTATTCATGATTTTAATTTTTATAGGTGAATTTAATCTAATATTTTACTAATTAAGTCGGTGTTCTTTACTTGTTTTACGCATATATGAAATTTTTTCAAAAAAACCCTTAAAAAATAAGAACTTAAGTAATAGTTTTTTTCAGATAAATATTGTGCACTTCTCTAACGCCTTGTTTTTTAAGGTTTTTTATGTCTTGCAAGTATTGGCATTATAATTGCATTTTAATGCATTTTGTGAGCATTTTCTACGCATAAAAACATCTTAGAGGTGTGTTTTTATAACTTTTAACAAATGAAAAAATAAAGAGAAACAAAAGGAGAACTAAAATGAAAAAGATTTTACTGACAGTCTTTGCTTTTGTCATTGTTTCATTTATGGCAAGTACTAATGCAAATGCACTAACAGCCACAACTAGTCTGAATGTAGTAGCTACGGTTGATCCTAGTTGTACGGTTGATACCGCTCTCGTTTTGATTGACTTTGGTGTTTACAACCCTGCAGAGCTAGTAACTCCGCTTGACACAGCGGCACCGGCAAGCTTTTCTTGGAGTTGTACTAAAGGTACTACCTATGATGTTTATATCACTGGTGCTAGAGACATGACTGGTTTGATAGCCGTTCCTGATACACTTCTGTACGAATTGTATACAGATACCTCAGGTGGTACAGTCTTTCCAAGTGCCGCTGGAGGAATCACAGGAACTGCTGTTAGTAATGTTGCAGTAACGACAGATATTCACGGTCGCATTGCCGCTGGTCAAGACGTTAGTGTTGATAACTACAGCAGTGCAAATGGACCTTCTGCAGATCCTGTAATTACGATTTTGTACTAGACGTATACTTCTTATTACTTAATTGCCATGAGGGGAGAGGGGCTGAAGTGGGGGAATTTTTGTGAGCTGGTCTAAGCTTGGAAACTTTGAAGAGCTTGGCTAATCGAGGCGGAGAATCTCTCTCACCCCTTGTGGTTATTATTAATTTTGGGAATATTTTTCTATATTTCTAACCTACTTATCTAAATTTTTTTCAGTTGTCTTATCTTAGATATACTAGTATTATAAAAATTAAATGTTAAAGAATATAAAAATAAGTATACTCTCGATTGTGCTTTTGTTGACGCTATTTTTGTCGTCAACGATTGCTGCAAATTTCACTATTACCCCAATACGAGTTTTTTTTGATTCTAAGAAAAAAACCGAGGCCTTAAAGGTGATTAATAGGTCTGATAGCGGACTTTCCTTGCAGGTTTCTTTGGTTCACTGGGCTCAAGACACCGAGGGTAAAGACATCTATACTCCCACGACTGATATTGTTTTTTTCCCAAAGATAATCTCAATACTTGGCGGTGAAGAGCGTATTATTAGGATTGGCCCAAAGGTAAAGTCAGGGGCAACAGAGAAAACGTACCGTATATTTGTTGAAGAGATGAAAGCTCCACAAAGTGATGAGGACGCTGGGGGTGCTAGTGTTAGGGCCAGGGTAAAGATAGGTGTTCCTATATTTATCTCCCCGGCGGAGGCTCTCCCTGCAATTGAGTTTCTTGAGTTTTCTTTCTTAAGCGGGGTCTTTGATATTACTTTAAAGAACACTGGCAATATCCAGCAGTGGGTAAAGAAGGTCAAGGTTCGAGCTCTTGATTTTAAAGGTGACGAAATCTTTACTAAAGAAGTAAATGGCACTTACCTTTTAAGTGGTATCACAAGGATACATAGTCTTAAAATTCCTGCTGAGAAGTGTTCTGATATAATGTCTCTTGATGTAGAAGTGACTACGGACAGACTCACTATAAGTGAGAGGCTTGATGTTACTAAGGACAAGTGTAGCGAGTAAATTCACATATCTTCTTCTAATCGTATTTTCCCTAGCCCTTCATCCCTCAAGGGCATTTGCTGATGAATTAGTAATCTTAGAGGTCTATCTTAATACAGAGAAAGTAGATTCTTTTATGTTGATACTAACGAGTGATGCAGATGTATTGATAAAGAGGGAAGACCTCGAATCTACTAGGCTTATAAAAGGCCTTGGTAGGGATATTATCTATACTACTGGTGAGACATTTGTCTCTCTAAGGTCAATTAAAGGGATGGAGTTCTCAATAGATGAGAGTACTGTCTCTTTAAATATAAAAGCCAAGGTCTCTCTCTTTAAGCCTCAAAGGCTAAACCTCGGTCATAAAGACTCTAAAGATATAGATTACCCCGCGCAAGACTCAGCGTTTCTAAATTATGCTTACCGTTTTGATTCAAGTGTCTCCTCCAGTTATCTCTCAACGGAGTTTGGTCTTCGCCTAGGTGATTACCTAGGTCTCTCTACATTTAATTACGTAAGCTCTGATGTTGAGGAAAAGTTTGTGAGGCTCCTAACCTCACTACGTACTGACTCAAGAGGCGGTATGGTTACTTATGTGTTAGGCGATAGAGGGGCTCACTCTGGAACCTTTGGCTCTGCCCACGTCTTGGGTGGCCTCAGCATCTCAAAGAATTTTTCGATTAATCCTTATTTTATAAAATATCCTTCCCTTAGTTTCTCTGGTTTTGCTGAGACACCTTCTGAGGTTGATGTTTACGTTAATGGTCTCTTGGTTAAAGAGCTAACTCTTGGCCCTGGAAAGTTTGAGCTTGGTAATCTTACAACAGAGGTTGGCTCTGGTATCTCAAGGGTTATAGTCAAAGACATCTACGGCTCGGAGATGACCTTTAGTGAGGCCTTTTTTTACTCAGACAAACTTCTTGCAAAGGGGCTTCATGAGTATTCCTATAACTTGGGTTTTATAAGAGAAGAGCTCGGAGAAGAGAGCTTTGAGTACGGCGGACTTACCTTTATCGGCACACACAACTACGGCCTATACGATAATCTTATGGGTGGGTACTCTCTGGAGCTTTCAGATGATTTGATAAGCGGTGGCTTTAATGCAATCAGCCCGCTATATGAGTGGGGTGTTTTAAGTGGTGCTTTAGCATTTAGTTCTTCTGAGGGGAAAAGTGGCTCTGCGAGTAAGTTAGATTATTCCTTTCAAAGCAAAAGCTTTAGTACAGTTCTCTCATTAACCCAGATGACTCGGGGGTTTAGTACCTTAACGATTGGTGCGCTTGATGATAAGACTGCACATAGCTTTACCTCATCCGTTGGTTTGTCTCTAAATAGGGCAGGCTCTGTCTCGCTTAGTTATAGTAAGTCAAGGGTTTATATTGAGCCGAGTTTTGAGAGGGTAAGTTTTTCATATAATAAAGTTATAAATAAAAGTGCCTCGCTTTTTTCTTCTATATCGCGTTCTATAACAAAAGATGTTGATGCAACCGACGAGATATTTCTTGGCGTGCATATAAACCTTGATGGTAGTGTCACGGCAAACGGAAGTTATACGAATAAGGATGGTGAGTCTTCGTACTCTGCCTCGGTACAGAAGCCACTTCCAACAAATACAGGGTACGGTTATAGGTTAAGGTACGATGATACAGACTCTGAGTACGCAGAGGCATTATATCAAAACAGATACGGAATCTATAGCGCAGGTTACAGGAGCATAAGGGGTGGGGAAAATTACTCATTCTCAATTGCTGGTGGAGTTGGTTACGTCGGAACTTTATTTATGAGTAGGCCAATACTTGATAGTTTTGCTCTTGTTAGAACAGGTGATTTGGAAGGCGTTGATGTTTATATGGCCGGCAACCTGATTGGATCAACAGACGTAAAGGGCGAGTTAGTTGTTCCAACGGTTCGCTCATTCTTTAATAATAGAATAAATGTAGACCCAGCGGATGTGCCTATTGAGTTTGGTATCTCAAAGGTCTCGCATAAGGTGAACCTGCAGTACAGGAGTGGGGTTTGTATTGATTTTGATGTTGAGCGTATAAGTGGTTTAACAGGGAATGTCATCACCCTAACCAAGGAAGGTTTAAAGCCTGCTGATTTTAAGGCTGGAACCTTGAACATTGACAAAGAAGTTATTGAGTTCCAGACCGGTAGTGCGGGGCTTTTCTATATTGAGTTTGCCGCTGAAAAGGCTAAACTCAAAGGGGACGGGGACATTGAGGTTAAGGCTGGAAAATGCCTAAGTGTTAGCTCTACCAAGAGGCCTGTGATTAGCCCTGGAGTCTATAGTGGTACTTTGAAATATGAGGAAAAAAGTTGTACCTTTAGGGTGGACATTAAAGAGATCACAGATATCTTTATTGATCTTGGTGAGGTTGTCTGTGACCTTACCGCAGGCGAGCCTAAAATAGAGAATTAATTACTGACTTTCTTGTGTTGCTTTGGACGTGTAATTTAATTCGTTTTTAAAAATTTTTAATTTGGGAGTAAAAAATATGCATAGAGATAGAATATATATTGTTTTTGCTGCATTTTTTTTCTTGCACTTCTTTGGTCTTCAAGCGCACGGTGCTTGTAATATCTCGACAACTTCGATGGTATTTCCTCCTTATGATGTATTCCTAGCTGTACCAACGGATACAAACTCAACAGTCACTGTTACTTGCGATACCCAGAAACCATCACCGGTTATACTCTCTCTTGGGGCAAGTTTAAATAGTGGGGGCTTTAACCCAAGACAGATGAAGCACACAGTTAGTGCAGATCTCTTAGTATATAATATTTACTCTGATAAGGCCTTTACAGCTGTTCTTGGGGACGGCACAGGAGGAGGGACACTTGCAAGGCAGGTTACTCGCAATAAACCGTGGGTGCCAGTCTTGTATGGTCGAATACCAGCCCTTCAAAATGCAACGGTTGGCACTTATACAGACGTATTGACAGTCACAGTTACTTGGTAGTTTTTTTGCCACTGCCTACAACTAAGAGAGTTAGATTTAGGTAGAGCATTCAATACGCATACAAAACTGAGTCTCAGATTCTTTGGATACCTTTTACGTACCACATAATACAATGGAGATTTATTAAAGCTCCAAATCTCTTGGCTCTTTTTTTGTCTCGAAGTAGGGGGCGTTAGAAGGGTAAGGGGTACGGGACGGGCAGACAGGTGTGAAGGTTTTAAATAAAGTTTATAACTCGAACATTTAATTATTTTTCAAAAAATCCTATTTTTTTCTAAGTGTTTCGCCATTTCCTGGAATCTTTCTCTATTAAATCGCTTGCTTCTTTTGGCCCCCAAGATAAGGGGTCGTATGTGGAGATCTCTAAACCTTCAAGTTCTTCCCAACCTTCAAGTATCTCTGTTACAAAGCTCCACGATGCCTTTATATCCTCTCTGTGGGGGAAGAGTGTAGAGTCTCCTATCATACAGTCATATAGAAGTCGTTCGTAGGCATCTGGGAGCTCTGTCTTGTAGGTCTCGCTATAAGAGAAGTCCATCTGAACCTCCTCTAATCTGTCTGGTGCGCCAGGAACCTTAATATTAAAGCAAAAGATAATTCTTTCATCTGGTTGAATCTTGATTATGAGTTTATTGTTATTTGGACAACCACCAACAAAATCAGTAAATAGACAGTGCGGAACTTCTTTAAAAAATACTGCTATCTCTGTAAGTCGCTCTTTTAGTCTCTTCCCTGTTCGAATATAGAACGGCACACCTGACCATCTCCAATTGTCGATAAATAATTTTAAAGCCGTAAAGGTCTCTGTCTTGGATGTTGGAGATACGTTATTCTCTTCTTTGTAGGCCTTTATCTCATCATCTTCGTCTCTGCCTTTTAGGTATTGCCCGCGAACGGTTTGCGTATTGACCATATCTTTAGTAATTGGGCGAAGTGATTTTAAGAGGTCTATTTTTTTACTTCGTATTGATTCCGCTTCCATATTTATGGGAGGCTCCATCCCAACAAGTGCAATCAGTTGTATTATGTGGTTTTGAAACATATCACGCAGGATGCCAGCCTCTTCAAAGTACTTGCCTCTGCTCCCAACCCCGTGGTTCTCGCTAACTGTAATCTGTATGTGATCAATATATTTTCTATTCCATACAGGCTCATAGATGCCGTTTGCAAATCTAAAGAATAAAATATTTTGAACAGTCTCCTTTCCGAGGTAGTGGTCAATCCTAAAGATGTCATCTTCCTCAAACTCCTTTAGGAGAAGTTTGTTTAGGGTCTCTGCTGACTCAAGGTCTTTGCCAAAGGGTTTTTCAATTATAATTTTTTGAGTAGGTGGGCTCTTCAGTGAAGATTCAATCTTTGTTGGAATAAAGGATTTGTTTGTGAGGTTTGCCCCAGCAAGCATAGAGACAATGGTGTGGAAAAAACTAGGCGGCGTTGCAAGGTAGTAGAGCTTATTTGTTGCAATCCCGTTTGTGTCATCAATCTCTGTTAGTTTCTCTGAGAGTTTGTTAAAACCACTTTGGTCATCAAATGCAGAGGAGACAAAGTGCGTATTTGAGAGTAGGGCTGATATTACGTCCTCGTCTTTTTCCCTTGTGCTAGAGAATTCCTTTAAGGCTGTGGTTGCAAACTCTCTGTAGGTCTCGTCAGTTAAGGGTCGTGTGGCAAAACCAACGATATTAAAGCACTCAGGGAGCATACCTAAGGCCTTTAGCTCTAGGAGGGCAGGCAAGAGTTTTCTTCTTGTTAGGTCTCCAGTTCCGCCAAATATTATTATTGTCGTTGGATTTGGGGATGATAATCTCATTTTTTTCCTCTGTATTTTATGACCTGTACTAACCTTACCAGAGCCTGCGTTCTTGTCAATACTCATTCTTTTGTCTCTGACTATAGCTTATCATAGTGTTGAATATAATTTTTTTAATATTGAGTTAGTTTTTAATTTAATCTAAGTCCTATACTATAGAGTAAACTTTTAGCTATTTAAAGTATGATAGTAGTTGTTAATCTTTTTTTTCTGGAAAAAATTATATTATTTTTTCGCCTTAAATGTTATAATAAATAATTACTACGGAGGTGTTTACTTGGAGAAAAAGGAAAGTGCTTGCCCTACTTGTGGGAGAGCATTTAAGAGTAATAAAGGTTTTTGGGTAACTGTAATTGGTGGCGGGGTAATGGGCTTTTTTGTAGGCCTTGGTTTTGTCTATTATTGGTTTGGCCCAGACGCTGGTTTTACGCACTTTATGGCACTTATCCATGAAGTTGCTGGCACTGCACTTGGTCTTCTTGGTGGGTGGATTGTAGCCTACCTAAGATCTAAGTAATACTTTTTTTGAGGATAAAATGACAGAAAAATTAAATAAAACAATTCTTTTTATAACCCCTCCCTACCACGCTGGCGTGGTAGAGGTAGCAGGTCGCTGGGTACCACTCTACTTCGTCTATCTTGCCGCTGCTGCCAGAGAGGCTGGCCTTACCCCAGTTGTTTACGACGCAATGACAAAAGGGGTAACCCACGCTGAGATTGAAGAGAAGATTAAAGAGGTAAAACCTGATTACGTTGCAACCGGTGCTATAACCTGTACACTTCCCGATGCAATAAAGGTACTGGAGACCGCAAAAAAAGTACACCCAGATGCAAAGACCTTGCTCGGAGGCATTCACCCAACATTTATGTTTGAAGAGGTCTTTGGCCTAACTTCAGCAGTAGATTTTATTGTCAGAGGTGAGGGGGAGATAACACTTAAAGAACTTTTGATTGCTCTTGATACAGAGGGTGCAGACCTTAAAGAAGTTAAGGGGATTGCCTATAAAAAAGGTGATGAGCTTATTGTTACCCCTGAGCGAGAACTCATGGAGTGCGTCGAGCTTGATAAGCTCTCAAAGGCTTGGGACGTACTTGACTGGGACGACTACCACTACTTTATCTTGCCTGGTTCAAAGCTCGGTGCTCTTGATACCTCCAGGGGATGTGATAAGGAATGTACTTTTTGTTCTCAGAGAAAGTTTTGGAGAGAGAGCTGGAGACCAAGAGACCCAGAGAAACTAATAGAAGATATAGAAGAACAAAAACGCTACGGCGTTGATGTTGTACTCCTAACTGACGACTACCCGACTCAAGACCGCCAGAGGTGGGAGCGTTTCCTTGACCTCCTTATAGAGAGGGAGGTTAATGTTTACATCCTGATGGAGACGCGTGTTGAGGATATAGTTCGAGACGCTGATATTTTAGAGAAATACAGAAGGGCAGGGGTAATCCATATATATGTTGGTATTGAGGCCTCAGACCAGTCTACGATTGATCTCTTTAAGAAGGATATAAAGGTGGAGGATGCAAAGAAAGCACTTGAGCTTTTGGACGAGCACGGCATTATTACCGAGACCTCTATGATACTCGGACTCCCAGAGGATACAAAGGAATCAATAGAGAAGACCCTTCAGCTTTCTATGGAATATAGCCCGGATTTCTGTCATTTTCTAGCCCTTGCTCCGTGGCCTTATGCTGATATGTACCCTGATTTAAAGCCATATATTAAGGTTGATGATTACAAACACTATAACTTGATAGACCCCATAATAGAGCCAAAGAATATGACCCTAGCCGAGGTTGACGAGGCTATTGTGGATTGTTACAGGCGTTTTTATATGGGCAAACTTAAGGAAGTTGTCGCCATAACCGATACCTTTAAGCGAGATTATATGCTTGAGGCAATGAGACGCATAATGAGGGACTCCTTCCTGATTAATAAGCTCGGAGACCTTGGTCAGATACCAGATGAAGTAGAGAAACAGATGAGCGTGCTTAGTGCGCCGCATAAAAAAGTCGCAGGCTAGGTTTTTTGATTTTGCTTTAACTTAATGGTTTGGTGGTTGTTCTTATTGCCACCTTGCCAGTCTTTTCTTTATTTAAGGTTAAGTCTCTTTTTTTTATCTTTGAGAAGTAATCTAATTGTTAGAGAAAAAAAGGAGTTATCTCCTTTGATTTTATTCCCCTTAAAACCCCTATGAAAATAACCCTAATTTCCCCACCATTTGGCGAGTATGTTAAGTCCGGCACACTCATGAAGCTCTCCAAGCTCGATGAGATTCAAAAAAGTGAGGGCCTTCCCATTGCCCCGCCTGTCCTAGAATACCTTGCAGGCCTAACTGAGCAAATATCTCCTGATATTGAGGTTGAGTTAATTGACGTAAACCGCGAAGAATTTAATGACAAGGTGCTGGATTCCCTTGACGCTGATTTAATTGGGATAACTGTCCTCACTCCGCAGGCTCCGTGGTCTTATAAGACGGCTGATTTGTTAAGGGCCAGAGGGCGTAAGGTTGTCCTCGGTGGTATGCACGTTAGTGTCCTCCCAGAGGAGGCAAAGGAGCATGCAGACTCCGTGGTCATTGGTGAGGCCGAGGGCATATGGGAGGAGTTACTTGGAGACCTAAAGGCAGGCATGCTTAAGCCTTTTTACAAAGGTGGTCAAATAGAGCTTAGTAAGCTACCTCGCCCAAAGAAAGGGCTACTAAAGACAAAGTATCCGATGGGTTCTTTCTTTACTGCCAGAGGATGCCCATTTAAGTGTAAGTATTGTTCGGTCTATCAGTACTTTGGTAATAACATAAGGCACAGGCCAATTGATGATGTTGTGGCCGAGGTTGCGCAGAGTCCGTACTGGATGTTTTGGAATGTCGATGATAACATTTGGGGTGCTGGCGTTGATAGGTCTATAAAGTTATATATTGAACTTTATAAAGAACTTGAGCATATGCGCAAGTGGTGGATAGGCTCAGGGGATTTGGTAAGTGTTCAACACTCCAGAGGCGTGGAGCTTTTAAAGACTGCAAAGAAGAGTGGCCTTACACTTGTTATGGTTGGGTGGGAGACTGAAAACCTAAGTAGCCTTGAGGAATGGAACGCCCTGCACAAACAAGGGAGCTCCAGGTTTGAGGCTGTAAAGAAGATTAAGGATCACGGAATAGACGTGATGATGTTCTTTATGATGGGTGGGAGGAAAGATACCCCAGGTGATTATATGCGTGCCCTAGATGTCTGTGACCGTCTTGGGGTTATGCCGCACCCAATGCAGGTGACCCCTTTTCCTGGGACAGAATTGTATAACGAGTATAAACCCTATCTTATCCCTGGAAAAGGATGGGAACATTTTAATGGTAATAGGGTTGTCTTTGAGCATTCGGATCCAATGATGAGCGTTGAGAAACGCGAGCAGGCACTTTTTTGGCTCCGTGCTGAGGGCTTTAGTCCAATGCGGGTTATTAAGAGGCTTTGCTCGATTAAGCTCAGTGGCTTTCCAATGACGCACGTAACATCTGCGATGATTCAGATTCCAATGTCTCGTGCCTTTCGAGAGATTAGAGAGGGAAACCCTTATGCAAAATAAAGTTTTGGGTCGTATCTTCTCAAGGGCTTTTTCTCTAACACTCCTTAAGATAGCAGTTGGTTATCTTTTTTTTCTAACCTTCCTTAGAGTAATTAATACCACCCCTCCTGCCTTTTATATGTTGTGGCTTCCTGTGGTAATTTGGACAGGTTTTTTCTTTTTAAACCTTTGTGCAAGTCTACTCAAGGATAAGTACCTCTTTAAGGGGAATCTTATCTTTCATCTTGCTTTAATTATTATTGGTCTTGGAGTTTTAATTAGCTCTTTCTCTAGGTTCTCAGGTGAGGCTGTTGTTGTTGAAGGTGAGTCTTTTTTTGGTGAAGAGAGTGAGTACGTCACCCACTCGGCTGGAAAAAAGTTTTCCTCACTTGCCCCGAATGTGTCTTTTAAGGTTCAAAAAATCACCCCTACCTTTTGGGATGAAAAGCTTTATTTTACTGGCCTCGAAGCTGAAGTTGCTTATCCAGCCGTAACACTTGCCAAAGAGGGAAAACTTTGGTTAAACGACGGGGTTAAGTTTGGGCAAGCGAGAGTAAAGCTTAATGGTTATTTTGTATACCCAGAATTAACAATAGAGCAAAGAGGGGAAACCTTGATAAAAGGGCCGCTTCGGTTAAATCTCTTTCCACCGGGGCTTGAGGATAACTTTAATCTTGGAAGTTACGGCCTAAGTTTTACACTCATTACTGACCCGTTTTACGGCGAGGAAGGGGAGGTCGAAAATATATCAATGAATATTACCAAACCCGTACTCAAGGTTCGTATTGAGTGGTTTGGTAATATTGTCTATGACAGAATAATTAAGGTTGATGAGGTTATTAGATTTGGTGACAAGACTCTTGTCTTTACAGGGGTAAAAAAAGCAGTAAGTGTGAAAATTGTTAGAGACCCAGGTGAGGTCGTAGTTTTTATTGGTTTTATATTGCTTTTAATTGGGCTTGCTCTTAGGCTCCTTATGCCTTCAGTGAGAGAGAGAAAATAAACAATTTGTCTTTGGATTTAATATGAGTTTTTTTGAAAATTTAACATACCTTGCAACCCTTGGAAGTTCCGTTCTTTTGCTGATGCTTGTCTTTGCTCGGCGTGAGTCGGTCTTGACCTACCGAGTTTTAACTGCAACCTCATTAATATTAATATCTATATCTATTGGGCTTAGGTGGCTCTCAGTTGGGCATCCCCCTATTCTTGGTACCTTTGAGGAGGTCTTGGCCGCAACTGCCTCGCTCTTACTTTTTGCCTTCTTTCTCGATAAAAAAGGCGAATTCTCTCGCCTGAGCATTTCCGCAGTAATCTTACTCCTTACATATGGTCTCTTCTTTGACCAATTAAAAAGACCACTTGTAATCTCAGAGCTAAGTCTTTGGGTTGATTTTCACGTCCTCTTTGCGTGGCTATGTTTTGGTCTTTACTTCTTTGTCTTCTCTGCGGCCGTCTCTACAGTTCTTGCAAAAAAGGCTAATGCTAATCAAGAAACTTATCCTACAACCACAAGCCTTACGAAGTGGCTCCTTGGCAAGGGGCTTTTATATGGTTTTTTTCTTCAGACAATCTTCTTTGTTATCGGAGCCTATTACTCTTCAAAGCTCCACGGTGCGTGGTGGGTCTGGGACTCAGTTGAATATCTATTTGTTATCTCGTGGCTTCTCTACTCCGTTGCTATTCACGGAAAATTGTTTTTTGGATGGAATGAGAGTCGCACCTCATGGTGGATAATTGGGGCCTTTTTCTCGCTCCTCATCCTTTATTGGGGGTTGATTTATTTTCCCTGGGGTACGTACCACATCTTTGATATGTCAATAAAGGTTCATTTTTTGTAGTATTTTTTTAGTGAATAGGACAGAAGTTGGCTGATTTAATAATTGAAAAATATTTAATTAAAATAATTAAAAAAATGGTTGTCAAGCCCTCTCTTAACATGCTAAAATCATTTGGTTTTAGTAATAAGTCTTAGTAGAGGTTGCGTTGCCTCATTAGGGTTGTTATCCTTGATGGGGTTTTTATTTATTCTTCGAGAGGTATTTGGATAATGCACCAAAGAGTGTGCCAGTTTATTTTATCCCTTTGTCTTGTTGCCATTGTTGCTGGTTGCGTCAGCACGCAGCGCACATCTGCGAGCAGTGCACCTGACTCTATGGCAAGGGTACTGCTCTATCTTTATCTTAGTCCTTCTCACTTTCAAGACATTGATTTTACTATCTCCTCAGCTGAACTTACGACTGATGACTCGCACTTAACCTCTCTACCTTCCTTATCATCATCAAAACTACTAATAAAACCCGTTAAGGTAAGTGCCGTTGAGGTTGGTAAAGGCCAGCAACTTATTATTGAGGCCTACGTAAAGCCTGGCACATATACAGGGTTAAGGCTTGGTATATCTAGTGCCTCAAAAGGGATTAGAGCAGAGGCTGATTTAAATAAACGTGCAAGCTTGTCTGTCCAAGAGACAAGTGCCGAGACTGTGCTACCGTTTAATATTAGTCTTAAGAAGAGAGAAAGTTTCGTTATAAATCTTGAGTGGAGTCCTGGGGATTCCATTAAAAAAAGAGTCTATTTTTCTCCTTCAATAAAAGTATTCCCAGAGCAACCATCAGCAAGTGATAGTTTATTATTTGTCTCAAACTCGGGGTCAAATTATATCTCAATAATTGATATGACCTACGAGAGAGTTATAGGTGCGATAAGTGTAGGGGAGCGTCCAATGGGGATGGCTCTTAATTCCACAAAAGATACTTTATTTGTTGTGAACTCAAAGTCTAGGTCTTTATCTGTAATAGATTTAAATATGTTTGAGGTACAAAGAACTGTAGAGCTAATGGCTGGGATTGAGCCTCTGGATATCACCTTTGTTAGTGAGTCCGAGAACTCGCTTGATGGTAAGTTGTATATAAATAATCGCCACTCAAATGACGTTACAGTTCTTGGTAGCTCCACGCAGAGGCTAATTAGGATTATCCCTGTAGGAGATAAGCCGTCCCATATTGCCTCAAATAGCGTACGAAAAGAGGTCTACGTAACAAACGAAGGTACTAATACTCTAAGTATAATTAACACTATCGACGATACTCTTACGCATTCTGTCCAAGTTGATACAAAGCCTGTTGGCATCGTCACAGGAGAGGACAAGCTCTTTATCTTAAGTGAGTTTGCTGGCCTTATCTCGACGCTCCCTTTATCGGATAGAAAAGTAACAGACAGAGTACCTGTTTTTGACCCTCCTAGTAGAGGGGTAACAGCCTACGGAGAGCGGCTTTTTATAGCTAGTTCACCGGAAGGAAAGGTTATTTTCTTAAATGAAAACGGCGTAGAGTTAAGAACCCTTAAGGTTGGTAAAGAACCAGTAGGGCTTGCAGTGGATGAGTTTCGGAACCGTCTATATGTTACAAATTACGGAGAAAATTACGTTTCCCTTCTTGATATTATCTCAGAGAGAAATATCGCAGATATTATGGTTGGAGAGAAACCTTACGGAGCGCTTAAACTTGAGAGGTAGTCTTAAAAATAAATTTTCTTGTATGGTGCTGATACTTGCTGTTTTTTTAGTAGGCATATCTATACCATCTTTGGCTCTTGCACTAGATGGCACATATGAATTCTCTGAGACCACAACTACTACTAATGGTGTTGAGGAGGTCTCTTCAATAACAGGAAAGACAGTCTCTCTTAACCTTAAAGGTCACTTTACTAGGACACTTCGTCTAAATGCAGACTTAAGGTGGCAAAGCTTTGAGAGAGACCCAGGAACTGATTCTGTGGATTTTTTCCCTGTATTCTCCCTTGCCTTTACTCCGCCGTCACTATCTTTTTTTTCAATGACCTACAATAGGACAGATACGACTCCTACAGAGGGGGAGTGGGTAACAAACTCCTCTTTTAGGAGTACGCTACAGGTTCCAAAGATGAAGTACACGCTGGTTCCACTGAACTTTACCTTCAACCGCTCTTCAACCTATGATCACGATACCCCTCGTAGGAGTGATAGTGAGACAGATGCTATCTCTTTTAATACGAGTCATTCCTTTATCTTGCCCTATGACTTTAAGTCTAATATGCGTTACTCGTACTCACTTACGACTGATAGGAACTTTATAACAGAGCTTGAGGGGGATACTAGTAATCACAGCCTTAATGTTAGCTCTCAAGGAAGTTTTTTAGATAAAAAATTAAGTGTAGGTCTGAACTTTGTAACAACGATGAGTGATTCTCTATTAACATCCCTTGGTCTTCCTGTTCGGTTTGAGCAGGTCGTAGCTCTAACGCAGGGGCTTGAGTGTGATACCTGTAACCCAGTAGCCGTAGGTGCAACTCCAGCAATACTGGTTGATGAGCCAGAGTTGGTTGATAATAATACTACGACCCCTGCTAATCCAAGTAGTGTTGCAACCTCAATAAACCTGCAGACCGCTAACTGGCATATCGGTGGTGGTTTTATTGCCCCAGAGGTTATCCATAAAGTTCACGTGTATATCAGTACAACTGTACTAGAAGAACCACTTATCTCTGCCTATAATTTTGGGTGGAGAGTCTACGGAAGTAATGATAATAATGTATGGACGGAGTTTACGCTAAGTAATATTCCTGCCTTTGATACTTTTTATGACAGATTTGTCTTTAGCTTTAGTACTGGAGACCTAGACTTTGATGGTAATCCTGATGCTTATCAGTACTATAAAGTTGTCAATGAATTTGCCGCAGGCACACAACCAATAGAGGTTACAGAGGTTGAGTTCTTTGATTACTTACTTTCAACACCGAGCAATACGGCTGAAAACTCGACCTTTAAGTACGGCCTTGGGGTAACTTTCAGGTATTTAGCAAGCCCAGTCTTACGCATGGGTTATAGCCTGAATTTAGATAACTCCCTAACAGAGAGCGATGAGTATGAGTCTGATGTGACGACCCTTACAAATTCTCTAACCCTAAGCTATGATATATATCCAGAGTATCTAAAACTTTCATCTGGATTAACCTATGATACCTCATCAACGAGCAGGACTAGAGACTCATACTCCTCAGAGAGGTTAAACTTTAATCTGTCCCTGTCTGGGAAGGTACTCCCAACCCTGCGTGGCTCTGGTAGCTTTTCCTTCTCAGATCAAACAGTTGCAGGTAAGAAAGTTACCGTAAGTACCGGCCTATCAGGGCTTATCTCAATGGATTTATATAGAGACGTATTTTTAAGTACAGGCGCTCGTCTTTCCTTTAACGACGGCTATGACAGGTACGGAAAGAAAACATCAACAACAGAGCAGGCAAGTTATGATCTTGGTTTAACTGCGAGGCCTTGGAAAAAAGTCTACGTATCAATGACGGCCTCTCTTGCAAATAACACAACAGATAGTTCCTCAGGGGACATAAATACCTCTACAACTACTGTAAGGTCTGATTTTTCATATAACTTTAGTAGGAACTTAACATTAAAAGGGGCATATACTATAAGCCCAGATTTTACGCAGAGTTATTCGTTTTCTTGGAGACCCTTTCCAAAGATTTACACAAATGGGACGTTTAGCATAACCGATACATCTACGACGGCAAATGCGTCTTTTTCGTGGAATCCGTTTAAATGGCTAAGTTCAAACTTTGGGTACTCCTTTGGTGAGACGAGCGAAGGCATTGAAGATACCTCTACGGAGAGAGTATACGGACGCGTTAATATGCGTTTTTAGGGCTATTAAAAGATACTATTTATAAATAAAAAAAGATTGCATGTGAGGAGGTTGTAATGTATAATAAGAGAGAAGTGAGAATGCATATTAAAAAAATATTTCTACTAGTGGGCTGCCTGTTTTTTCTCTCAAGCTGTGTTGGTGCACTTAGCGGTAATACGATTAAGTACCTTAATCCAGATGTAGATTTTAATTACATTAAAAAAATAGCTGTCCTGCCCTTTAACAATATGACCAAGGACAAGTATGCTGGTGAGAAGGTCAGGGACGCACTTACAATTGACTTACTTAGCAGAAGGGCTCCCTTTGAAATAGTAGAGAAGGGTGAGGTCTCAAAGGTTCTCTCTCAGTTATTTAGAGCCGCTGGTCTCTCTGAGGGTACTCTGGCTGGTGTTGATGCTGAGATGCTAAAGCTTGTCGGTGAGAGGCTCGAGGTTCAAGCAGTTATTCTTGGTAATGTTTACGACCTAGAGTCTGGAGGACAAAGAGCTATTGCCTCACTTGCGGTTAGGATGCTAGATACGAGTTCAGGTACAATCCTTTGGACTGCAAAGTCAGAGGCAAATGGCACAGGTTTTGTCAGGAGCATCCTGGGCATGAAGAGCGAGGACAAGTCTATATTAACAAAGAGGGCAGTTAAAAGTGCTTTAGATACATTTTTCTAAAAAAAACTCAGATAAAGATTGTCAGCTTGGTTTTATTTTAAGTATTTTCAAATAAATAAAAGAGCATTAATTAAGATGACAATAAAATTTATGAAAAAAATAATTCTAAAAGAGGCGTTACCACTTAGGAGGCTTTTAAGGCTCTCTGTGGTGACGTCTTTTTTATTGCTTGCTTTAGTTGCAGTACCAATCGTAGCAAACGGTGCGCAGGGGAGCGGGTATTATTACGGTAAGGGCGGTGGCTACGCTAGTAATAATGGTGGTGGCTATAGCAATGGTAATGGCAACGGTAATGGGTACGGCGATGGTTACTCTTATGATCAACCTGTAATCTTAAAGAGTATTGCGATACTTCCTTTTGAGAACCTAAGTGGAGTTCCTATTGCCTCAGATATGATGATGGACGGTATTACCTCAGAGCTTAAGAGCAAGGGGTGGTTGCTTATTGCTTGGAAGGATGCTGTAGAAGAATTTCTTGCAAAGAGAAGGGTTCGTTATACAGGTGCTATAACAAGGCTTGTTGTACGTGAGATGGGAAAGGTCCTTGGTGTTGATGCTGTTATGGTTGGCTCAGTTAATTACTACTCAGGTAAAGACGGTAGTATCGTAGTAGGAATGTCTTGCAGGCTAGTTAGCACCCTAAATGGTTCAATCATATGGACAGATAACCTAACCTATACGGGGAGAGACTTTGAGGGTATTCTTGGCCTAGGTGCTGTTAAGTCAATAGAGATACTTTCTTCCATGGTTGTTAAAGACCTAATTAAGAGTATTGAAGATAGATTTTTCATGAGAGATACTGCCCTTAATCCTTTTGAGATTGAACGCGTTATCACCTATCCGCCAATTGGTAAGGGCGGTGAGAAGATTGATCTTCGTATAAAGATACTCCCTCTTATGGAGGAGCCAAGACAGGTAAGGGTTATAGTGGACGGTATTGAGGTGGTCTTAGAGAAGGTTGGTCTAGGTGAGTATGAGGGCTTTGTCTTTGCCCCTGAGCAAGAAGGCGTTTATTCCTTAGATGTCATAGCACTTGATAGAGCTATGATGCCTTATCCTTTTGAGGCCGTTGGCAAGATAATCGTCGATAGTACGCCTCCTCCTGTAAATATGACCCTTAGTCAGAATATATTCTCACTTAAAAAACGTGGCTCAGTTACCTTTGATACTAATATGCTTGAGTACGAAGAAATTGATGAGTGGGAGATGAAGATATATGATACTGACGATGTAATGGTCAGGAGTGATAGAGGGTACGGCCTAATTCCTAAAAAGTTTAAGTGGTCTGGAGAGATGGATTCCAGAAAGATGGTCGAAGACGGTGACTATAGGTGTGAGTTTGTTGCAAAAGATAAGGCTGGGAATATAACGACTATAAATAATATGGTAACAGTAAAGAGCGTGCCACCTGAGGTTAAGGTTGAGGTTGATTTTGACGAGGAGGGCGGTGTTGTTTTCTCCTTTGTCTCAGACTCAGACGATATCATTGAGTCATGGCAGTTTACAGTTACAGATAGAGACGGTAATGTTGTAAAGACTGTGGATGGCGAAGGTACTATTCCAGAGACAGTTGGTTTAGCCCTAGAGGACGGCTTGAGGGTCTCTAGGTTGAGGTTTGAGGTTACGGCAAAGGACGTTGCAGGCAATGAGTTCGTAATGTCAAGGTCTTTACCAGCCCTTCTCTCAGGCAAGACACCCTTTGCTGGTTTAAATTC
>JAGLUZ010000046.1 GCA_023134165.1 Deltaproteobacteria bacterium
CAATCCTAATCCACTTATTTAGATTTGTATGAAAGAGCTGATACGTGCCGTCCTTATCAAGGGTAATTGTTGCCCCGGCAATGCCTCCTCCACCAGGAGCCTCCCAGCTTAAGGTATTGTTATTCTTATTATAAGTAAGCTCCCCGCTTCCAGCACCATTACCAACTGAGACGTGATAGAGAGTTACCCCTGTAATACTCGTTGGTTGTGAGTAAGTAAGTGAGCGTATCCACTTACTCTTTATTGTCTTTGTCTTTGTCCCGTCCCACTCAGAGCTATCCCCAGAAGATGCATCTATCGAGATATAGGCAGACTCAAAGTCCTCGGCCTTATCATTACCACTCTCCATATAATCGAAATAAATAATTATCCTATTGTAGAATTGATCTTTATAACCAGATTTTTGCGAAAAAGTATTCTCCAGTACGTGGTAATCATCTGACCATTCCTCAATTGTTTGCCCTGGTGTTGGAGGGGCAAAATGTTTGAAACTAATCTTTTCACCGTCATGGACAATAAAGGAATTAGTCTCAATTTGGAGCTCATTTAAGATTTTATTGGCCTCAGTTGGTTTTGTTAGGACTCTGTCAAAGACCCACCCTGAGAGCCATAAACTTTGCTCTAAATCAAACTGAGTGTCATCTACGATACTGGCACTTATCCCCATATGGGTCTTTAGTACCGATTGAACGATATCAACAGGGTTAGTATTCCTAAAATCTAGTGTCTGAGTGTTCCCAACCTTTTCTACTGGGATCTTTTTACCACCTTCGGTCTGCATATCATCGCCTATAACTAAGGTCAATTCATCACCTTTCCTAGACCAATCAATAATCTTACCAGTAAAAATACCAGCATAATCAGAGTACAAAAAACCAGCGGCAATAAAACCGTCCTTTCTTACGACGCGTCTATTTTTAAGGTACTCATCTTGAATAAGACCTGTAAAGTTTTCACGCCCTATGATTGTTGCTGTTATTTGCCCTCTTGTAGAGTAACCAGATTTTGGATCTAACTTATTCTGTAGTGAAGAAACAGACCTTAGGGCAGGAAGAATATCAGAAAAACTTGGATGCGTACCAAGCTTAATACTACCTGAGTCTAGTGCAATCTCAATTACTACGCATGGCACGTTACTGTTTTCATTTAGTTCATTTAAAAATGCAGTCGTTAGGGTTATCGCCATTATTCTTTTCTCCCTGTAAGGTTAATACTTATATCCCTATAGAGACCACCATTTGTTAGCGGGTTATTAAAGCTCAAATCTGGTCTTAACAAATAAATCTCAGTTGGGTGGTTAGCCGTTTCCCAAGCAACAAAAAGATTTTTAATCCCGTGGTCTTCCCACCAAGATTTCACCTTCGTACAAATATCACTCTCCGCATCTGTAAACCTAAGAGCAAGGCTTCTTTCTGTATATTTTTCATGCAGACCTGTAACAACTCCGCCTTGGCTGATATTTACATTTGCCTTTACACTCTGAGCGTTAGGGTCAAAAGAAGCCGTTGCATAATCTAACTCAGTCTTTAGCCCCCAAACACAAAGTGAGATAAAGGGCGGAACTAGCCCATGGCCTGCGATCTTTAAACGCCAAAAACGTTTAGCCCCAGGACTTGTAAATTCCTTTAGATACGCAGTGTCAACCGAGAGAGCTTCACTAAATACGTCATTAATATCAGTTGAAAAATTATCAGCCGAATATTGGAGCGTAATTGTAGCTTCAGTTGTATTTAGGTTATGACCTATAATTGCCATATAATCGGCAACTGAAGTTGATGCTGGTGTGTCTACTTTGAGACTTACGTCATCAAAATAAGCGACCGCTTCATTAACACCAGCAGGATAGAGATACAGTCGTAAAGACGTGCAACCTGAAGGAACTACAAAAACCTTCTCTACCCTTGAGTATGAGTTACCTGTAATCCCAGTTGAAGTTACGCTCACTATGTCCGTAGAATTCGTTACGTCATAAATCTTATAGCGTCCAGCGTTCGTTCCGTCCCCAGCAGAATAAAGACTAAGCTCTAAAACATCCCCAGACGTTACAGAGATTGTCTGGGATAGATTAGTACCAAGTGATATCCCTTGAAAAAGCCTTGCTGCCTTAGTTCCAGAATTTACGAGAGTACTCTCAAATTCCACTATGCCGTCGACTTTGTCTTTTACCCAATCCCCCCAAGTCCCTGTCTCAAACCCTGCGTTGGATAGTAATTCCGCCCCTAGGTTAGCCCCCATATCCAGGGTTATATACTGAGGGTCTGTGAGTCCAGAGTCTTCGGCCTGCCAAAAATTTGTCTCAAGCCAGTTATGGAGGTAATCTACATCAAAATCCCCTGTTGATTCAGTCGAGGTTGCAACGAGTGTTGAGCCTACGCGGCCTAGCAATGTGTTATGAAAAAACTTTATCTTTGCCCAGTCTGCCATTTTTATCCCCTTAAATTTTTATGGAAATTAAATAACCCCGGCCTCTTTAAAGAAGATCCGGGGTTAATCAAAGCCCATCATTATTTATAATTTTGCTGCTAAGTAACCTTACGCCTCGGTTGTTCGGATAGTCAGCTCAACATTCTTATCCCCAGCCCTATTAATGGCACTGACTAAATCCTCAGAGATTGAGTCCCAGTTGCCATCACTTAGTGGATTATGAATATTTATCGTTACGTTCTGTACAGGTGTTTCCTCTAGCCTCTGCGGAGCTGGGTAGGCAGTTGTAGAGCCACCGTGGTAAGACGGATTAACACTACCTCCTGCACCTATACTGGCAGTTGCATTCCCTGGGCTTGTAGCAGCAATTTGTTTGATTCGAACAGCTGTTGAAATAATGGCAGAGGCCGCAAAGGCGGCACCAAGAACAGGGCCACCAATCTTAGCTCCAAAAGCGTATGCTCCAACTGCGGCTCTGTACCCCTGTATTGCAGCCTCGGCAATTGCAAAACCCTTCATGGCATTAAACATGTGCTTATTCTTTGAATTGGTCAAAACCATGAGGTTCTGCATCATGTTGGCCATATTCCCAGCCGTTGAACCTGCGATACTTAACTTCATATCACGGGTCTTTCTATCCTGCTCTAGTTGTTTTTTGTTTGCTTCATCTCTAATGTTATGCAAACTGTCATTAAGGTTACCCTCTGCATCCAAGATATCTTGATTAGAACTCTGAATTACCGCAAGCCTCAACGCATTCCCAGTCTGCTCGCCCACACCAATAGAGGCCATCTCCATAGTTACTCCATCAGGGATAGACTTTTTATCTGGGCTCTCACTCGCGGTAGCCTTATCCCACTGAAGCTCCATCTTCTCAAGTGAGGTCATATAAGAATCTGTCGTCTTTGAAAAACTAACACTTAAATCTGTGGCCTTATCTTTAAAAGACACAAGAGCATCTAGTGCATCAGAGAAAACACTTACCTTTGATCCAAAACGTTTAAAACTATCTGAGACTTTATCAACCTCTGACTCTGTCTTCTCCAAAGCCTTATCAACTGCCGTTGTATTAACAACATCATTCGCACTTAAATCCATATCCTCACTCCTATCACTTATCTTCCTTCCTTGGTCTTAATTAAATTTAAAAAATTATTTGGTTAATACCTCCCACCTTGTAAGTTTGTCATCCAAGAAATAAAAGAGCTTATTTTTTTTTGTAATAACATCGTCAAGAGTCCATTTTTCAATCATTCCCTTCTCTGTTACCGTCTCGGCAACCTTCTTCATCCTACGCCCCTTAAAAGCAGGTCTATCAGGGGGGTTCTGTGAAAGCATTACCTGCTCTTTTGTTAAACCTATCTTAAGTTCTCTATAAAACACTAACTCTTTTATATCTTCTGGCCACGGAGCGGTCTTTATGGTCTCTTCCCTTTTTTTAAGAGCCATCATAACCTTTTCTTGGCCCTCTTTATTTTCCTTAAGATAACGTGCAATACGACTTCTCACAGTTTCACCACTTACCGCGGCAATTTCATCTGTAATTAGATACGAATACTTAGGAAAGAAAAAACTGAAATTAACATAGCCAACTTTCCCACTATCAAATTTAACCTTTAAAAAACCCTTCTCTGGCATCTCCGTAATAATGAGAATACAATTGCCCCACCAACTCGTATTACCTTCACACACGGCATCTTCAGTAACAAAGACTCCTGGTTCTTTTAGGTAGAACTTCTCTGCTTTTAAGGAAGGCTCCTTGTATATCGGTACTTTTCTTGGAACAGAGATACCAAAGGTCTTACCAACATCACTTGGCTGAACAAGCCATGACTTACATGATGGTAAAAACAAAACCACAACAACCAATAAGAAAAGAATTTTCTTCATCAAAGCCCTCCTTCAACTCACTAAAAATTACTTCGTTAAAATCTCCCATCTCGTAAGCTTGTTATTTAAAAAGTAATATATTTTCTTAATCTTTCTAAAATCATTAACATAAACCCATTTCTCTATAGTTCCTTTCTCCGTAACCGTTTCTGCCACCTTTTTTATGGGTTTAAAGGGTACTGTATCTGGAGGATTCTGTGAGAGTAATACCTGTTCTTTTGTCAAGCCTATTTTAAGCTCTTGCTTAAGGAGCATCTCCTTTATAGCATCCTCTCTTTTCTTAAGCGCAGCAATAACCTCATCCCTACCTCTTTGTAGATTACTACGATACCTAGAAATACTCTCCCTTACGGTTCCACCCTCTACTGCAGCTACCTCCTCAGATAAGAGATACCTTGAGTACTTTGGAAAGAAAAAACTAAAATTCACATAACCAACTTCCCCACTATCAAATTTAACCTTTAAAAAACCTTTCTCAGGCATCTCAGTGATAATAAGAATACAGTTACCCCACCAACTCGTATTACCTTCACACACGGCATCTTCAGTTACAAAGACTCCTAAATCATCTAGATAAAACTTGTCAGCCTTTAAGGACGGCTCTCTATAGATTGGAACCTCCCTAGGCTCAACCACCCCAAACGTCTTACCAACATCACTTGGCTGAACAAGCCATGACTTGCATGATGGTAAAAACAAAACCACCGCAACCAATAAGAAAAGAATTTTATTCATAGAGAGCTCCTGTTGAGGAAAATAGTATAAGACTAGGAGACTATAACAAAAAAAAGTTCTTTACAAAAGGTTAAAGTAAATAAACAAAAGTATTAGAAATGACTGACCACTCACTATTATATGTCGGCCTTTAATGAACTTTTCTTCTGCATATCTCTTGCCAACTCAACCTTAAATATCTCGTAGGCCTCAATAAACCAAAGAGGTTGCTCTGCCCAGCCACCACTGAAGAGGAGCTGACTAGAGTCATTGATTAAAAAAATTAACCTAAGTAGCTCCAAGCTCTCTTCAGACACGTAACTCACTGGACACTCATAGAGGCGAAGATTACCAAGGCTAAATACCTTGGTTGCTCCGCTCTCTATAATATCTGATTTAAGGCTCTCTGAGTAACGACTAACTGCTCTAAGCTCTTCAGGTAAGGCCTTTTTATTAAAACAATTCCTAGCATCTTGATCAACGCTACTACAATTGTCACAGGTAAAGGGGCTTCCATCCCTAACAATAAAACTCCAACGAAAGCCCGCTGTTAGTTTTTTCTTTGCCCTTCAGTAAGTTTCTGCGAACTCTCCATGGCTTGGATTACCTCGAGGATAAGGTCAGTATCAGCTGTGTCATAAAACTCTCCAGCTTCCTTTACTTCCTTTGAGCCTACAAAATAACCAGATACGTCCTCTATATTCTCTACAAATTGTCTGCGCTGTATACCCTGGGTAATCTCAGTAACCTTGCTTGGATCTGTATTACCTTTGGTCTTGGCAGAGATAATTCGTGAATAGTGCTGTATCCTTGAATAAGGAACAAACCTAAGGCCAACAACGCACGGGCTCTCACTGTCTCTATTGCCTCCATAAGCTGGAACATAATCTGTTACTCCGTCTGGGTCAAAACTAATTATCGCCATAAAAAAACTCCTTTGTTTTATTTTATCTGTATTGTGCTAAGTAGAATTGATAAGTCATTACTTCTAAAAAAAGTACCACTTAAAAAACCAAGTACTGCGTCCATAAAAAAAGCTCCCTAAAGTGCGGTAGCGGTATTCTGTAAAAGTGCACCTATCATGTACTCTGTTGTTTCACTATATAACCCATCATAAGAGAGCGTAATCATTGGGTCTTTCTCTAGGTCATACTCTGGCTCACCGCTCTTTCTCACAACCCTTGGCAAATCAAGTACGAGCTTATGGTTGTACCCCGTATCAGCCTCAGTGCCTGTATCCCACTCTAGTATTAAGTTAGTCTCGCTTACTCCCGAGAGCCAGGCATTAAATTCATCAACTGAAGAGAAACCACTTGCAGGATCTTCCCAGTCAATTGAAAGCTCCACAGAGACCTTGAATTGCCCCATGCGTGTCTTATCAGGGTAATCAAGCCCTGAGAGCCTAAGCACATCTTCCATCCCATTCTCAATCTTTACACTTATCTTATCGGGCTTAATCTGTGTGGCCGATGAAAGATCAAAGTCCGTATAATCTGGAGCTGTTCCAGAGCGAATAATTGTCCCTGTATAGACCTTTAGGTTGTTATAATCACACCTTAGATT
>JAGLUZ010000047.1 GCA_023134165.1 Deltaproteobacteria bacterium
GGCGAGGTTAATTTAAAACTTGAGCTAAAACTCCTTGCTGACGTTGGGATAATTGGTTTTCCTAATGCTGGTAAATCCACTCTTATCTCTCGCATCTCTGCGGCAAAACCAAAGGTTGCAGATTACCCGTTCACAACGCTTGTTCCAAACCTAGGTGTTGTTGAGTTCGGTGATTTTGGTGGTTTTGTTGTTGCAGATATCCCAGGCCTTATTGAGGGAGCACACGAGGGTCGAGGCCTTGGTTCAAGATTTTTAAAACACATAGAGCGGACTTCTGTGCTTATCCATATGATTGACCTCTCCCCAGATACAGGTCGAGCCCCGATTGAGGATTATGCGATGGTTAACCGAGAGCTTCGAGGGTTTAAGGAAGAACTCTCAGATAGGCCACAGGTTGTAGCCTTAAATAAAGTTGATATCACCGAGGCTCGTGAAGAAGTCGAGGGGCTTTTAGAATATTTTAGAGAAAATAAAATTAAGGTTTTTCAGGTCTCAGCAGTAACAGGGGAAGGTGTCAAAGATTTAGTTAATTACGTAGGCTTAGAGGTTGAGAAGGTTAGAAGTGAGCAGGTTACGGAGAAAAATTAAAGACGCAAAAAAAGTAGTCGTAAAGATTGGCAGTGCTGTTATCGCTGGTGGCGATATGGACAGCATTGCTCGTGACATCTCTTTGTTGATAGATGCTGGGCGTGAGGTTGTCCTTGTCTCTTCTGGCTCAGTTGCTATGGGGATGAAAAAGCTAAAACTAAAGGAGCGGCCTTCGACAATTCCAGAGCTTCAGGCCGTAGCCGCACTTGGTCAGATTGACTTAATGGTTCGCTACGAGTCTGCCTTTGCAAAGAATAATAAAAATGTTGCACAGGTGCTTCTAACCCATGACGACCTCGGCGACAGAAAGAGATTTTTAAATGCTCGCAATACCATCACAACACTCCTAAAGATGGGCATCTTGCCAATTGTAAATGAGAATGATACGACTGCAGTTGATGAGATAAAGTGGGGGGATAATGACGAGCTCTCGGCCTTGACAATGAATCTTTTTGAGGCTGATATTCAAGTAATACTAACTGATATTGAAGGCATCTGTGATAAGGATCCAAAGATTCATCAGGATTCAAAAAGGATATCAGAGGTTTGCGATATTGATTCTCTAAAGATAGGTCTTGCTGACTCTTCTGCTGGGTACTACGGAACAGGCGGCATGACCTCAAAGGTAAGCTCTGCAAATATCGCTGCACACCTTGGAACAAGCACCGTTATTGCGGACGGACTAAAGTCGGGAACGCTGACCAAGGTCTTTGATGGAGCTGATATTGGAACAATTGTTGCCTCTAAAGATGATAGCCTAACTAGTAAGAAGCACTGGATAGCTTATTCAACGAGGCCAACTGGTCGGGTCTTTCTGGACTCTGGTGCTCGCTTAGCAGTCTTAGAAAATGGCAGGTCACTCCTTGCCTCAGGTATAACAAAAGTTGACGGTCTCTTTGATTCTGGCGAGGTTGTCCATTGCGTTGACTCAAGCGGGGTTGAGTTTGCCAGAGGGGTTGTTAATTATAGCTCCTCTGAGATTGACGAAATAAAGGGATTAAAGAGTGCGGAGATATTTGACGTACTTGGTTTTAAAGATTTTGATGAGGTCATTCACAGGAATAATCTCGTTTTAATCAAACCTTAAATTTTAATTTACAGGAGGTGCTATGACTATTAAAGACGAAATCTTAGAGCTTGCAACCAAGGCAAGTGAGGCCTCAAGAGAGGTTGCAAAACTTGGTTCAAATATAAAAAATAATGCCTTACGTCTTATGGCCGATGAACTTGAGGCCGCTAAGGTTCATCTCCAAGAGGAGAATGAAAAAGATATTTCCGCAGGCGAGGCAAACGGTCTTACTAGTGCGATGCTTGATAGGCTAAGGCTCAGTGATAAAGTCATAAAGTCCATGGCTGATGGTCTAAGAGAAGTTGCAGCACTTCCAGACCCAGTTGGAGAGGTCTTAGGTATCAAGAAAAGACCAAACGGACTTCAGGTCGGGAGGGTTCGTATCCCGCTTGGGGTAATTGGAATTATTTATGAGTCAAGACCAAATGTCACGGCCGATGCCGCAGGGCTTTGTTTGAAGTCCGGTAATGCCGTGCTTCTTCGAGGCGGTAGTGAGGCAATCCATTCCAATATGGCAATTGCTGGCGTCCTTGCAAAGGCTTGCAAAACAGCTGGCGTGCCGAGCTCTGCAATCCAAGTTGTCCCAACGGTTGAACGTGCGGCAGTCCTAGAGATGCTAAAACTTCCTGAATTAATTGATGTTATAATCCCTCGCGGCGGTGAGGGGCTTATTCGTTTTGTTGTTGAAAATTCAAAGGTGCCAGTTATCAAACACTACAAAGGTGTTTGTCACGTCTTTATTGATTCTGCGGCTAACTTGCAGATGGCTGAGGACATTGCCTTTAATGCAAAGGTGCAGAGACCTGGGGTATGTAATTCAATGGAGACCTTGCTCGTTGATAAAAAAATAGCCGAGGAATTTTTACCTAGAATCTATAAAAAGTATAAAGAAGCTGGCGTTGAACTTCGTGGTTGTCCTTTAACAAAAAAAATCTTAAATGAGATTACTGATGCAAGTGAGGGGGACTGGGGGGCAGAATTCTTAGACCTAATCATAGCGGTTAAGGTTGTTGAGGATATGGACGATGCAATCAGGCATATTGAAAAATACGGCTCGCTCCACACTGAGTCTATTGTTACCGATGATTACGGTCGAGCACAGAGATTTTTAAGGGACGTTAATTCCTCAACGGTTATGGTCAATGCCTCAACTAGGTTTAGTGATGGTTTTGAACTTGGCCTTGGTGCAGAGATTGGAATATCTACGAGCAAACTTCATGCCTTTGGCCCAATGGGGCTTGAAGAGTTGACTACAAAGAAGTTCATAGTCTACGGGGACGGTCAAATTAGAGAGTAAGGTTTTTTAAAACCTCCTTACTCTATCCAATCAGCTCTGGCTCGCAGAGAAGTGAATCATAGACAGCAAGTCTGCCGCATTTTTTGCAGACATACTCAATTGAGTCCAGCATCTCAGGGCAGGTGTGGCGTGCGTCAATATCCTTCTTCTTGCAAAATTCACACTCAAATGCTTCTTTATCTGCTCCAGGGTGATTTGAGTTTGGGTGACAGAGGTGACCTCTTCCACTTGTAGGAGCGTTGCAATTTTTGCAAGTAAAAGTCTTTACGTATTCAGTCATCTGAACTTTCCTTTTTCCTTGGTTTTTTTTACTACTTACTTGAAGCTAAATCTTCTTTTACCTCTAAGAGTTTTATGAGGTGTTCCTTCTCCTCGGTGATTATCTTCTCAAGGGTTTTCTTATCCCTCTCGCGAACCATTCTCTCAAGCTCGTAGTAGAAGAGGAGGGAATCTTTCTCCATCTCTATTGCACAGTCAAGGGCGAGGTCTGTGTCTTTTGCGGCCTCCCCAAGGTCTCTGCCTTTTATCACACCAGAGAAAACCTTTGCATCAGAGAGGGCTTTTATGTAAAGCGAGGTCTCTTCTACGTAGGGGTCAAATGGTGGTGGGCTTGAATCATCTGAGGCTGATTTTTTTAGTTGCGTGAAAAAAGCTGTGTGATTTACCTCTTCATTTGCGAGAAAATCAAAGAGCCTTTTTAGTGACTCATCACTTGCGGCTTCAGCCGCGGCACGGTAGAATTTTTCTCCGTTTTCTTCTATTCTTATTGCCATGTCAAGTATTTCGTGAGCTGAAAAACGAACCGGGTTCATAAAGCCTCCAATCAGTAGTAGAATTTAGAAAATTATAGCAGAAACCACTTGGGAATAAAAGCGAGAAATTTGCATTAAAACAAGAAAAATTTACTACCTCTATTTGTTGCTGCTAATTAAAAGAATTTACTGCTATTGAACTAGGGTTGTGAAAGTTGTAAACTGGGATTAGTTATTTAGGAGGCAATATAGAAAATGGATGATAAAAATCTTATAGAGCGTGCATCTGGTGTGTTGAGAAATTCAGTTAGTGTAAAGATACTCGTTATCTTCTCGCTCGCTGTTGTACTGATGATTCCGACCCTTCTTATAAGGGGGCTTATAAGTGAGCGAAAGTCAACGAAGAATAGCGTCATCAACGAGGTAAGCTCCAAGTGGGGTGGCTCGCAGACCATTGCTGGCCCTGTTATATCTGTACCGTATAAATCTTACTATAAAACAAGTAACGGCAAGAGTCGGTATAATGTAAAGTATATGCATTTTTTGCCAGACGAGTTAAATATAAATGGTGAGCTTTTCCCAGAGAAAAGGTACCGAGGAATCTATGAGGTTATTCTTTATAACTCAAAGATTGATGTTGCTGGAACCTTTGCAAGGCCACTTCTTGATAGATTAAATATAAGGGCAGAGAATGTGTTATGGAAAAGAGCCTCAATTGCAATTAGCATCTCTGACGTAAGGGGAATTCAGGAGGAAGTTGGGTTGGTCTTTGACGGGCAAGACGTACCAATGAAGCCTGGTCTTGAGACAGACGAGGTCATGGCAATGGGTATAAGTGCAAAGATACCAATGAACTTTAAAAAAGATAATTATGATTTTAGATTTACTCTTGATTTAAATGGAAGCAGGAGGATTAGCTTTGTTCCAGTTGGGAAGGTAACAAATCTTGCCTTATCTTCATCATGGGGGGATCCAAGTTTTGACGGTGCATTCTTACCTGACGAGAGAACAATTAGTGATGAGGGCTTTAGTGCAAAGTGGCGCGTACTTCAATTCAATAGAAGTTATCCGCAGGAATGGAAAGGGGAGAGACATAAATTTAATGAAAGATATAATACCGAGGACTCTGCCTTTGGCTTAAAACTTATCAATACAGTTGATCTTTATAAAAAATCAACTCGTTCAGTTAAGTACGCACTTCTCTTTATTTTATTTACATTTACAGCTTTTTTCTTTGCCGAGATATTAAATAAAAAAAGACTTCACCCAGTACAATACCTAATGATTGGTTTTGCAGTTACGACATTTTATGCCTTGCTAATCTCTATCTCCGAACACCTGAGCTTTAACTTGGCCTACCTAATCTCAAGTGCGGCTGTGATTGTGCTTGTTGCGTCTTATGCAGCTGGGGTTTTAAAGAGCCGTAGGCTCTCAAAGGTTGTTGGGCTTGTTATGACAGTTCTTTATGCGTATTTTTACGCTCTCTTGCAGATGGAGGACTACGCACTTCTCTTTGGAAGTATCGGGCTTTTTGTAGTACTCGGAATTGTTATGTTAAAGACGCGTGGAATTGATTGGTACGCTCTCAAGCTTGATAAAGACTAGGAAAGTGAAGCAATACAAAGGCTGGGGTTGATTAGTCTTTGTATCTGTTTTATCCTTAAGGTTCACAAATGTTGCGGGCGTATTTCAATGGTAGAATGAGAGCTTCCCAAGCTCTATACGGGGGTTCGATTCCCCTCGCCCGCTCCAAATTTTTCTCTAACTCAGCTTAGATTTTTTAAAATAGAAATATTTCAGGGGATAAGGATTATGAAATCTTTTAGAAAAGAACTCTGGTTTGAGGTACCCACACGGCGGGCTTTTGTAAATATCACTGATGAGGTGGATATTTGCTTAGAGGAGAGTGAGATTAAAGAGGGCTTAGCCCTTGTAAATGCAATGCACATAACTGCCTCGGTCTTTATTAATGATAACGAGAGCGGGCTTCATGCTGATTATGAAAAATGGTTAGAGGCACTAGCACCACACGCACCAATTACTCAGTATAAGCACAACCTAACTGGCGAGGATAACGGTGATGCACACCTGAAGAGGCAGGTTATGGGCAGGGAAGTGGTGGTTGCTATAACCAACGGGCGGCTTGACTTTGGCCCTTGGGAGCAGATTTTTTATGGTGAGTTTGATGGTGGTAGAAAAAAACGCGTCCTTGTAAAGATTATAGGCGAGTAATTTTTTTGTCACGTAATTCATGAAACTGTATTTTTATTAGGCAAACAATGAGAGCTGTAATTCAAAGGGTAAGGCGTGCAAGTGTTAGTGTTGATGGTTGTCTTATCTCAGAGATAACCAAGGGGCTTTGCGTCTTTCTTGGTATAGAGAAGGGCGACAACGCAAGTGATATTGACTATATCGCAGGTAAGATATTTGGTCTTCGAATCTTTGAAGATGATACAGGTAAGATGAATCTTGCCTTAAGTGATATCTCCTCCAAGGACGTATCAGTCTTGCTCGTCTCTCAGTTTACCTTACTCGGAGACGTTCGTAGGGGCAGGCGTCCTTCGTTTAGTCGTGCCGAGAACCCTGATATTGCCCTTGATACTTACGAGGCATTCTCAAAAAAAATGCAAGGCTATGAGATTACCCTAAAAGAGGGTGTCTTTCGTGCTATGATGGATGTGGAGTTAATAAATGACGGCCCTGTAACAATACTCCTTGATAGCAAAAAAACATTTTAATTTTTTTTAGATAATTTTAAATTGTTTGGAGGTTTTTTTCTTGAGATTATTTTTAGTTTTTTTATCGATTTTTTTTATCTTCAATCTAAGCGGTTGCACAACTTATGAGAAGGTAATGGACTCTACTATTCGAAAGTACCACGTTACTGATGATAGGATTAAGCTAAAGCTACCGCCTCAGATGAAACTTGCACAAAAAGAGATGATGCGAACCCAGATGGATTTACTAGCTCGCATTGCAGAGGCCTTCTCTGAGGATAATTTAAAAGAAGTTGAACGCATCTCAAGGGAGCGTCTTGGGTGGTCTTCAATTGAGGAAAAAAAATGGTCCTCTGTTGCCGAGCTATGTGGCGAGTCTGATTTCTTTGAATTCGCTATGGTTGTACACAGACACGCTGATGAGCTTGCCTCTAACGCACGTGCAGGGGATGTGAGTAAGGCTTTAAAATCCTTTGCAGGTCTTATTGAAAATTGTAATGCTTGTCATAAGAGATTTCGCCATTAAATATCTTGACAAGTTGGGTTATTTATTTTTTTAGAAGAAATATTAAGAAAAGACTTGAATTGAGTCTCTGAACTTGTTAGAAGTAGAATGTCGGTAAGAAAAAAAATAACTTAAAATAAAGTAGGAGGTATAGTAGTAATGGGAAAAGCAATGACAAAGTCTCAGGTGGCTGAAGCACTTGCAGAGAAGACAGAATTACCAAAGAAAAAAGTTTTAGAGTTTTTAGAGGCTCTCGCTAACTTAGCGTACAGTGAGGCAGAGAGTGCATTTACCTTACCTGGACTTGGCAAACTTGTTCTTGTAGATAGAAAGGCAAGAGTAGGTAGAAACCCAAGGACAGGCGAGGAGATTCAGATTCCAGCAAAAAAAGTTGTAAAATTTAGAATTTCAAAAGTATGTAAGGATGCAATTTTAGGGGAATAATTTTTTTAAAAAAATTAAAGTGAAATAGTAAAAGGCCTGGGAATTTTTCCAGGCCTTTTCTACTTTTGATTTCTTTTTATTTTACTAACCCTTAGATTGCTGCAACGGCATCTCGTTTGTTATTTTTAACCTGATACATGGCCACATCCGCCATATTAATTAATTCGTCCTCGTTCTTTGCATCATCTGGGAAGCACGCAATTCCAAAACTTGCGGTGACCTTGCAAGAGATGCCTTCTTCTACGAGGTAGACGGCCTTGTTAATTGCATCACGTAGCTTATTTGCAACGTCAACTGCATTCTCTTTTGAGGTCTCAGGCATAAGAATAACAAACTCATCACCGCCGTATCTGCAAGCCACGTCAGATTTTCTAAGTGTCTCTAATACTACGTCAGCAACCTCACTTAGCATCTTAGAGCCACAGAGATGACCGTGAGTGTCGTTGACCTCTTTAAAGTGGTCAAGGTCAAAGAAGACCATTGAAAGATCATACTCGTAACGTTTGGCTCTTTCAATCTCGCTTGCAAGGTAGCTGTGGAGGTAGCGAGAGTTGTGTAACCCTGTTAGGTCATCGGTTACGGTTAGTTTCTCTATTTGCTTAAATAGCTTGGCGTTATCTATCGCAATTGCGGCGTAATCAGCAATTGTGGTTAAGAGAAGTAGGTCTGAGTCAGTAAAGGTTTTCTCATCAGCTGTATTTATGAGTTCGATAACACCTAAGCAATTCCCTCTTACCTTAAGAGGGACGCAGACAACGCTCTTTGTTTTAAAGTCAGTTAGCTCGTCGGCCTTTGAGGAGAAGAGTGGTTCTTTACTAACATCTTGTATAAGTTTTGGTCTCTCGTTTTTTGTGACCCACCCGGCAATACCTTCGCCTATTTTATAGGTCATCCCGTGAAGTTTTTCTGCCTTCTCTCCAATTGCAATTTCAAAGATTAGATTCTCACCACTTTCGTCAAGTAGCAAAAGGGACCAATTACACGGAGCCATGAGCTTGCGTATCTGATCTGTTAAAGCTCGGAAAACATTTTTTAATTCAATTGGAGAGGTTAGTTCCTTGCCAATTGAGCTAAAGGTCGCTATCTCGTTAATCTTCTGCTCAAAGTCCTCAGTAGCTGAGAGAGGTGTCTCTGAGGAGGTATTTACCTTATTTTTATTCTCTGTATTCACTTTGATAAATATACATTAAGTAGTGCCTAAAATCAAGAATTCATAGGGAACTCAGGCTCTGTTGCAACATGAAAAAAATTGGTTTTTTCTGTTTTTTTATATTACTAGGTTTTTGTAGGCCTCTTGAAGTACCGCGGTAATTGGTCGGTTGTCGTTATTGAATATTTTTTTTTCGTTGACCTCATTAATTGGGACTATCTCTATTATTGAGTTTGTTAGGAATGCCTCAGCTGAGTTCGTAAGGTCTTTTGTGGTAAAGTTAGCTTCCTTGACCTTTATCTTATTCTCTTTTGCAATCTTAATTACAGTCTCCCTTGTTATTCCAGGCAAGGCACTTCCTTTGGCCTTGTGTCTATTTGTCGACCTTGAGACAGGCGGCGTGATAAGTTTATTTTCATCAAAGATAAAGATATTACTAGAGGTACCTTCAATTAGATGGCCTTCCTCATTGGTGAGGATTGCCTCAAAGACGCCTTTATCTTCGGCGTACTTACTTGCCATTATCATGGATAAAAAATTTAGTGATTTAACTCCGTCAAGGGAGAGCCCAGAACTTGAGAACCCTTTATTTGGATTAATCGTAATAATACTTACGCCTGTTTTTTGCATGCGTAAGATAGGAGCGTGCTTTAGCCTTACAGCCGTGATGATTAGGGTTGGGTTAAATTTTTTTCCAGTGGTTTTGTATCCTTCTTTATCAACCCCACGAGTGAGCGTTATCCTAATTCTTCCAGACTTTTTTGTAAGACCGTTTATCTCAATTAGTTTTTTAACCTTCCCCTCTAAGCCTCTTATTTTTGAGGCTGGAATGCCTAAAAAACTCGCACCCCTTGAGAGCCTTTCTAAATGCCCCTTGAGCATAAAGGGTCTGCCGTTGTAAGACCTAATAGTCTCAAAGAGACCGTCACCATAAAGGAGACCTCTATCAAAGACAGAGATGGCTGGCTCCTTTGCATCTATAAATTTTCCGTTCAAGAATATTTGCTCTTTTCTTTTTTTCTCTGTCATTTGCTTGCCTTTTTTTTTCTTTTTTCTTTTTTCTTTGTTGCTGTGGTGATGTACTTATTATAATTTAACCCCAAGGCTTTAAAAAAATCTTCTGCCTTTAGAAGTGTCTCCTCGTATTCTTTCCTTGGATCTGAGTCTGCTACTATTCCGCTACCAACACTGAGGGTCAACTCACCCTTTGAGTATACGGCAGTTCTGATGGCCATAGAAAAATCCCCATTACCACTGAGGTCAATAAAACCAAGGCCACCGGTATATATGCCACGCTCAGCATTCTCTAGCTCTTCTATAATCTCTATTGAGCGAACCTTTGGGGTGCCTGTAATTGAACCACCAGGGAAGGTTGCCTGAAGGGCGTCTTTGAGGTTTAGGTTCTTTCTAAGATGCCCGCTAATGCTTGAGACCATGTGGTGAAGCCTTGGATAGGTCTCAATTCGTTTAAACCCTTCTACTTTAATGCTCCCTGCCACGCATACCCGCCCAAGGTCATTTCTCTCTAGGTCTACAACCATGAGATGTTCTGCTTGTTCTTTTTTACTCTCTGAAAGTTCTGTCCTTAGAGCATCATCCTCAAGTGTTGTTCTTCCGCGTGCCCTAGTTCCTTTAATAGGCTCTGTTAGAACTCTATTACCAGTAACTGAGAGAAGCCTCTCCGGGGAGTTTGAGATGATTTGGAAAGTGCCACAGTCAATAAAAGTTTGGAAGCGTGAAGGTGCGTCTTTTATTATTTTTTTAAAGAGAGAGAAGGGGGATAAATCCACCTTGATGGTAAACTTTGTTGAGATATTAATCTGATAAATATCTCCGCTTCGAATATACTCAAGTGCCTTAGTAACTGTGCTGATGTACTCCTGCTCAGGTAGAGTTGATTGTATTGAAATAATATTTAAAAGAATATCAGTCTCTGTACTACACTCTAAAGGTTTAAAATCTTGGAGTGCTTTTTCTATTTTTTTAAAGGTTGTGTTTTTCTTTGTTGCCTCAGAGCTTACGAGGAAACCCTCGTCTTTAAGGTGGTCAAAAACATAGATAGTCTTGTAGAAGGAAAATGAGGCCAGAGGGAACTTAGGGTTGGTTGCCGTGTTATTTCCAAGAGTTTTTTTTGGGTATTCCTCTGGCATTAGGTTCTTTAGATCAAAGCTTAGGTAACCAACGCCGCCAGAGCAGAATGGAAAAGGTTGCATGTCAGGTGGTTCTGAATTACTAGAGATTATTTTTAATGCCTCAGAGATTGCAGTGAACGGGTTCTTTGATAAGTGGGTTTGTTTCTTATTTAGGAGTTCAGTTAGTGTTGTTCCGTCGTAATCGGTAGTTAGGGTGTGCGACGGCTCTGCACTAACATACGAATACCTGCTTTGTCCTCTGATTTTGCCGCCGTGCAATATGAAAGGACGCTCTAAGTCTTCAAGTGCCTTAAAGGCATTTACGGGGGAGAGGTTTGACAGTGGAATAATTTTCACGTCTTTAGCTTATAATCTTTTTTAAGGCTTTGCAAGTCTCAGTTAAAGACCTAAAAAAAGGCCTCTATACGCTTTAAGGTAGTGCTAGCTATCCAAGCTTTTAGAGGCCTGTTCAATTGCTACGAGTTGAGGTTTTCTTTAGTGAACAACCATCACAGGGCAACTTGAATCTCGCAAGATCCTATCTGCGGTTCTACCAAGATACTTGCCGACCCCGCTCTTACCAGTTGCCCCCATAACGATTAAGTCTGTTGAGCTACTCTTTGCAAAGTCAAGAACCTCTCTCTCAATTGAGCCTTCCCTGACCTCTCTCGTAAGGGTGACGCCTTCTTCTTTTGCTATCATCTCAAGGTCATCTAAAATCTCATCAGCTTTATGATAAAGGTCATCTTCAATTACCTTCCAAAGATTATCAGAGGGTGCTATTAAGCCGCCGGTAAAACCAATAACCTTGATACCAACAATATCAGCACCCTCGTCTTTTGCAATTGCAATGCCTTTTTTTGCTGCATGCCTACTACATTCAGAGCCATCAAAGGGGATTAGTACTTTCTTGAAAGTCGCCATCTTAGTTGCCTCCTAAGGTAAAATATTTGCACTTCTTGCTATTATAAAAGTATAATTCGCTTTACAGATATTTACATAGGTACTAGGGTTGATTTTTATTTTATCTATCTAGTCCTTTTTTTCTCCTTCTTTTTTCTTATTTAAGTAGACATAGCAAGGCGTCTTAGATATTAAGAAGCAGATAAGCTTACGGAGGTATATTTTGGAAGATAACCAATTAGAAGATAATCAAAATAAAGTTGAGACTAAAAAAGAAGGCGAGTACCGGTGGGGTAAGCCCTTGGCCTTTCTTGGTTTTATTGGTTTCTTGGGTCTAGCACTTAGCCTCTATCTTCTCTCTGATTATTTTGATGTGTTACTGCAGATTGTACAGTTGGGAATTGAATATTTCTTTGGTAATAGCGAAAAATAAAGGTTAGATTTTTTTATCTCTTACTTTTCTTTTGTCTTACTTTCTTCCCTATCTTTCTTTACTTATTTTCTAAAGTCTATTAATTCCTTTAAATATCTCTAGTAATATAGTAATATCTCTAGGTATGAAAGAATCTAAAAAAGCACAAGATAATCATGAAAAATCAATGAATACCAAGGGTATAGCTGACAAGAGTGGCAGAGTTAAGACAAGGGCAATAAATGTTGGCGGAGTGGTGGTTGGTGGTGGTGCTCCAATTAGTGTTCAGTCCATGACCAATACTAATACTGCTGACAGTGAAGCAACAATTGCTCAGATAAATCGTCTAACCGAGGCTGGATGTGAGATTGTTCGCGTTGCCGTACCAGACGCAGAATCTGCAAAGGCCTTGGTCACTATAAAAAAAGCCATTACAATCCCTTTAATCGCTGATATTCACTTTGACTGGAGACTTGCAATTGAGGCTCTGAAAAATGGTGTTGATGCCTTACGGTTAAATCCAGGGAATATTGGCTCTAAAGAACGTATTGGTCATGTTGTACGTGCAACAGCAGAGCGTGGTATTCCAATAAGGATTGGTGTAAACGGCGGCTCCCTAGAGAAAGAAATCTTAGAGGAGTTTGGTCACCCAAGCCCTGAGGCAATGGTTCAAAGTGCCTTAAAGCATATTAGAATTCTGGAAGACCTAAACTTTACTGATATCAAGGTCTCGCTAAAGGCCTCAAGTGTGCCTGTAACAATTGCGGCCTACAGGCTTCTCTCCTCAAAGGTTGATTATCCGCTCCATATTGGCAT
>JAGLUZ010000048.1 GCA_023134165.1 Deltaproteobacteria bacterium
CCTTTGATTTAGATGATATTGATAGGGCAAGGTTAGAGGTAGAATTTTAGAGTGTTTTAACCTCAATGCTTCTATAGGTCTGCTTTTCATTGTTGTTGCAAGGGCAGACTCTGAGAGATTAAAAAATACGGGTGGCAAAGAAAAGTAGTGCCATAGACAAACCCCTTCAAAGTAAGGTTTTTGTCTGGAGGATTTAGTTATGCTAGCAAATTTAGCGCAAATTATAGAGCAAGTAGGAAAGGATAAGGGGATTGATAAGGACGTATTAATCTCTGCGCTTGAGGCGGCCATGTTGAAGGCGGCTGAAAAACGTTTTGGACAGGGTAAAATAATAGAGGCACACTTTAATCCAGAAGAGGGCGAGATTGAGCTTTTTATATTTAAGACTGTTGTTGAAGAGGTTGGAGACCCAGACATAGATATCTCCCTTAAAGAAGCCCACGAGTATGATCCTGAGGCTGAGTTTGGTGATAGCCTTGGACTAAAACTTGATTCTAAAGAATTTGGTCGTATTGACGCACAAACAGCTAAGCAGATTATAATCCAAAAGGTTAGAGATGCTGAGCGTGATATTGTCTTTAATGAATATAGCGAGAAAAAAGGTGAGATAATTACCGGCGTTGTCCAGAGGTTTGAACGAGGTGACATTGTCATTGACCTTGGCAGGACTGAGGCAATTATGCCAAAAAAAGAACAGGTCAGGCGTGAGGGGTATCGTCAAGGAGAGAGAATTAGGGGTATGGTTCTTGACGTAAAGGCTGATACCCGTGGCCCGCAGGTATTAATGTCTAGGACACATCCTGGTTTTTTAACAAGTCTTTTTCAGATGGAAGTTCCCGAGATATATGAAGGTATAGTAGAGATACGTGCCGCGGCAAGAGAGCCCGGAGACAGGGCAAAGATAGCTGTAATATCAAATAACCCTGATGTTGATCCAGTCGGAGCCTGCGTTGGCGTAAAAGGCTCAAGGGTTCAGTCTGTTGTACAAGAGCTTAAGGGCGAGAAGATTGACATTGTTCACTTCTCTGAAGACCCTGCTATGCTTGCAAAGAATGCACTCTCTCCAGCTCAGATATCAAAGGTTATTATTGACGATGCAGAGCATATAATGGAGGTTATTGTCCCAGACGACCAGCTCTCACTTGCAATAGGCAAGAGGGGACAAAACGTAAGGCTTGCGGCAAAGCTTACAGGTTGGAAAATAGATATACTTACGGACGGGGATAATACTGAAGGAAAAGCCACAGCTATGACCCCTGACGAGGCCTTAAAGATGGAAGTAGAGGCGGCCTCAGTTGCAGAGGCAAAGGCTCTGGGCGGAATATCAGAGCTAGACGGCGTAGGGCCAAAGACAGCTGTAGCACTTATGAGTGCTGGTTACGAATCTGTTGAAGATATAGCAAATGCAACGGCTGAGGATCTTGAGAAGGTCGAAGGTATAGGAAAGAAAAAAGCCGAGGCCATAGTTGAAGCAGTTTTAGCTTTGGGTTAGAATTGTAGAGGCATTTATTTTAGATATGGCAGTACCGCTTAGAAAGTGTATTGGGTGCTCTAAGATACATCCAAAGAGTAAGCTTCTTAGGTTTGTTGCAGACGGCAACCTCTTACGTCAAGAGGGCTTTGGCAAAGGCAGAGGGGCTTATCTCTGTAAAGATATAAAGTGCATAGAACGTGTACTAAAGAATAAGGGAATTTTTTCTAGGGTACTAAAGGTGGCTATAACCATGCCAAGTAAAGAGACTCTAGTTAATTGGATATCAACTTCTAAATAGTAGTTGAGAGAAGCAATAAAAAGGAAATTTGGACTACAGTAGTAAATATAATTAAGGGTAAGAAAAGGAATATATGGCTGAGAAGGAAACAAAGACGCCTGCAGGCGAGAATGTTGAGATAGTAGAGAAAAGAATTAAGCCTGCTGTTATTAGGAGAAGGGCCGCGGCACCAAAGAAGGTGGAGGTCGCTCCCAAGGTTGAGGAACCAAAAGAAGTGGTGGCTACAGAGTCCACTGCCACTGAGGCTACCTCTAAGCCAGTCGACCCTAATAAGAAGAAAGCTAAATCTGAGGAGCAATCCGTTACAGCAAAAAAGACGGCCTCTGAAGGTGGTGCTGTGCCTTCGAAAAAATTAACACTTGAGAAAAAACCAGAGCCTTCGAAGAAGCCTGCTCCTAAGAAAAAAGTTTTCACAAAAGATGCAAAGAAAGATAAGACCTCAAAGGTTGCTCCCAAGAAAAAAGAGGTAACAGTCTTTGGTGCAGATCAAGCCAAACAACCTGCATTTGTTCCAAGGCAGATATTTAGAAAAGGTAAACGTTATCAGGTGAGACCTACGCGTCGTAAGGTTCAAATTCAACCCGGGCGTGAGTTAAAGAAGACTGAGATTACAGAGGTAAAGGCAGAGAAGAGGGTTGTTCGTTTCTCTGATGTTATAAGTGTTGGGGAACTTTCCCAGAGGCTTGGTGTTAAGGCTGGTGAGATAATAAAGAAGCTTATGGCACTTGACATTATGGCCACAGTTAACCAGTTTGTTGATGTTGATTCGGCAACACTTATTGCCGAGGATTACGGCTATGAGGTTGAGAATGTAGCGGTACAAGAAGATGCCCTTCTTACTGATAGTGATGCTGGTGTCGATGAAGATAAGATTACAAGACCTCCTGTTGTTACAGTCATGGGTCATGTTGATCACGGAAAGACCTCACTCCTAGATGCCATAAGAAGTACGAATGTTGTAAGTGGTGAGGCCGGTGGTATTACCCAGCACATAGGAGCTCATCACGTACATCTTGATAAAGGTGATATAACTTTCCTAGATACTCCAGGCCATGAGGCATTCACTGCTATGCGTGCTAGGGGGGCAAAGGTAACGGACTTGGTCATACTTGTTGTTGCTGCTGATGATGGTATTATGCCGCAAACCATTGAGGCAATTCATCATGCAAAGGCAGCTGAAGTGCCAATCATTATTGCTATAAACAAAGTAGATCTTCCTGCATCTGATCCTGAAAAAATTAAGCAGTCCCTTACCGAGTTTGAGATTGTCCCGGAAGAATGGGGCGGTGAGAATTTATTTGTTGAGGTATCTGCAAAGAAAGGAACAAATGTAAAGGAACTCTTAGAGGTTATCCTTATGCAGGCCGAGATGCTTGAGTTAAGGGCAAGTGTAGATGCCAAGGCAAGTGGTATTATAGTTGAGGCAAAACTTGATAAAGGAAGAGGGCCTGTTGCAACTGTCTTAGTGCAGAATGGAACACTTAAAACTGGTGATACCTTTGTTGCTGGTTCTTTCTCTGGAAAGGTCAGGGCAATGACCAGTGACTGGGGTAAGAAAGTAAAGTCCGCTGGGTCGTCTATGCCAGTTGAGATAATAGGTCTTGGTGGTGTGCCAGACGCAGGTGACGCCTTTATTGTTGTAAAAGACGAGGCAACTGCAAGACAAGTTGCTACAATGAGAAAGATTAAGGATCAGGAGGCTGAGCGTCTAAAGAGCGCAAGAGTAAGCCTTGATGATCTCTTTGAGAAGATTAGCAAGGGTGAAGCAAAGGAGCTTAAGGTTGTTCTAAAGGCCGATGTTCAGGGCTCTATCGAGGCTGTAAAAGAATCCATTAGTAAACTCTCAACCGAGGCCGTAGCAGTTAATATAATCCATGATGCGGCTGGTGGTATTACAGAGGGTGATATAATGCTTGCTTCAGCCTCAAATGCTGTTGTTATTGGTTTTAATGTTAGGCCAGAGCCAAAGGCTGCAAAACTTGCTGAACTCGAAGCTGTGGATTTAAGGCTCTATAATGTAATATATAATGTTGTTGATGATATAAGAAATGCCATGGAAGGCCTCCTTGAACCAATTATTAGGGAGGAGGCACTTGGTAGGGCAGAGATTCGTGAGGTATTTAAGGTAACAAAGGTTGGAACAATCGCAGGTTCATTTGTACTGGACGGAAAGATACCAAGAAGTGCGAGTGTTCGCCTTGTGAGAGATAGTGTCGTTATCTTCGAGGGTGGCATCTCGTCACTTAAGAGATTTAAAGAAGATGCCCAAGAGGTTCAATCTGGAT
>JAGLUZ010000049.1 GCA_023134165.1 Deltaproteobacteria bacterium
AAGGTCTATCTCCATCCCCTTATTTGTGACGAAAAAGGACAAAAAATGAGTAAATCCAAGGGTAATGTAATTGATCCTTTGGTCATGATTGATAAATTTGGCACAGACGCACTTCGCTTTACCTTAGCTGTCACTGCGGCTCAGGGTAGAGATATAAAGCTCAGCGAAGACCGCATCGAGGGTTACAGAAACTTTTGCAACAAACTCTGGAACCTTGCTCGCTTTACCCTCATGAACCTTGAAGAAGGTAACGCTACAGGTTACCTTGAGGTATCTGAGATTCCAAAGGATAAACTCCAGCCTGCTGACAAGTGGATAATCACAAAATTTGAGGAGTGTAGGGCTGAGGTTGAGTCTGCAATTGAAAAATACGAGTTTGACCGAGCCGCAAGAGCCATATATTCATTTACCTGGCACCAGCTCTGTGATTGGTACGTTGAACTTATCAAACCAGACCTTTGGGGTAATAACGGTGAGGAGCGTAAAATTAATTCCGTAAGTGTGTTAGCCTCTACACTAAGAGACCTACTAAAGATTACCCACCCGTTTATGCCCTTTATAACTGAAGAGATAAATTCATCACTCTCAAAAACAGGGAAGAGCATCCTAGAGGAAGATTTTCCAAAGACAAAGGAAGGTTACCCAAAAGAAGCCGCTGAGATGGAGGCCGTAATGGAGGTCATCCGCACCATTAGAAATATTCGAACCGAGGTGAATGTAAAACCAAAGGCACTTGTAGAGTGCGTGTTCTTAGTAAAAGACACCTCCACAGTTGAACTTATAAAGAACGGAGAAGGGTTAATAAAGACCCTTGCCAAGGTCTCTGTAATGGAGGTAGCGGTTGGCGGAGCAAAGCCAGAGAAATCTGCCTTTGGTGTTGCTGGCGGCGATATCGAGGTTTTTGTTGCCTTAAAAGGTGTTGTTGATACAGAGTCAGAGACCAAGCGACTCTCAAAGAGCTTAGAGAAGACCCTAGCCGAGGCTGAGGGGATAGAGAAGAAACTCTCAAATAAAAACTTTACTGGTAAAGCCCCAAAAGAAGTTGTTGAGGAACAAAGAGCAAAACTTATTATCCTGACAGATAAGAAAGAGAAGATTGAGGCTGGCCTAGAAAGGCTAAAAGACCTCTCATAGATAAATAAATCTTACGTAACAAAAAACAGAGTAATTACAGATGAGCAGAGCTAAGAAAGAATTAATTGAATATGCCACACTTCTTGCCAAGGCCGCCCTTGCTGAAGACCTCCTCGGCGGGGTCGACCTAACGACCTCAGCCATCGTAGATAAAAAAGAAAAGAGCACCTTTGAGGTAATCGCCAAGGAAGAGCTAATAGTATGCGGCCTCTTTGTGCTTAAAGCTGTCATAAATGAGGTTGATAAAAACCTAACCTTCAAGGCCTTAAAAAAAGACGGTGAGCTTGCTCGGAAAGGCACTCTTATAGGACTCATAAAAGGCTCTCTCTCTTCAATGTTAATTGCCGAACGTGTGGCACTTAATTTTTTACAACACCTCTCTGGTGTTGCCACCCTAACCTCAAAGTACGTAAAAAAAACCACTGGTACGCAAGCAAAAATCTTTGACACCCGAAAAACCACCCCGCTCCTCAGAGCTTTAGAAAAATATGCCGTAAAAATAGGCGGCGGCTCTAACCACCGCTTTGGCCTCTTTGACGCTATCCTAATTAAAGATAATCACATAAGGGCTGGGCATGGGATAACTGGGGCTGTTTTAAAGGCACAAAGAACCTACCCAAAACAAAAGATTGAGGTTGAGGTAAAGAACCTCGCTGAACTTAAAGAAGCCCTCTCTACAACGGCAAAGATTATCATGCTAGATAACATGACAGTTTCAAATATAAAAAAAGCTGTCATCTTAGCAAAAAAAATAAAACCAAAAATTATTCTTGAGGCTTCCGGCGGAGTTACACTTAAAACTATCAGTGCAATAGCAAGGACCGGTGTAGATAGAATCTCGGTCGGGGCACTGACACACTCAGCCCCCTCCTCTGATATATCAATGCTTGAGATTACAGGTAAGATAAAAAAATAATGCCAACCCCGAACAAAACAGAGACCTCAATCATAAATCTCCTTAAAACCGCTAAGGTAAAGGACAAATACCTCTCGGGGGAAGAGATGAGTGAGACGCTCGCCGTAACAAGAAGTGCTGTCTGGAAACACGTAAGCTCACTTAGGGAGGCTGGCTACAATATAACGGCTCGTCCAAATAAAGGTTACTCATTATCAGAACCTCTCCCCTTTAATGCATTTGAGGTAAGTTCAAAACTAAAAACAAGCAAAATCGCAAATAATCTTCTATACTTTAAGGAGCTTGATTCAACAAACACAAAGGCACTGCAACTTGCAAAAGAAGGTGCAACTGAGGGAACAACCCTAATTGCTGAAACCCAAAGTGGTGGTAAGGGTCGCCTTGGCAAGGACTGGCACTCACCACCTGGGGTTAATATCTATACCTCGATTATCCTTCGCCCAAAGATTGCCCCGCAAAAGGCACAGTCACTAACCCTTATGGCGGCAATAGCCGTTGCAAAAACAATAGAGGAATTTAGCCCTATAAAGCCAAGCGTAAAGTGGCCAAATGATATTCTCGTCGAGGGTAAGAAAATAGCTGGGATACTTACCGAGATGAGCTCAGAGACAGAGCAAATAAATCACATTGCCCTTGGTATTGGAATAAATGTCAATATGAAGGATCAGGATTTCCCTAATGACATTTGCAAAACCGCAACATCTTTAGCCGTATTAAAAGGAGAGAAGATTGATAGAGCCGAGGTCGCAAGAGCTCTTTATTCTAACGTTGAAAAATGGTATAAAGTCTTCTTAGACACTGATCTTTCCTCTATTATAGATACGTGGCTTAATTACTTTACTTCAAAAGGGAAAAAAATCTGCGTTAGTGGCACTCCCCCAACCGAGGGAATATGCATGGGGATAGATTCTGACGGTGCTCTACTGATTAAGAACGATGACGGTACAACCAAGAGGGTTCTCTCCGGCGAGATTACCTCTATTTATTAATAGATAAAAAGGTTATATTATTAATTGCTACTAGTTCTCGACATAGGTAATACAGGGATACTCCTCGGTGTATTTGATTTAGAAGGTAGTGGTGAGCTTCTCTCCAACTGGAGACTTAGTTCTTCAAAAAAACGCACAGCAGACGAGTACGGAATTGCCCTGCTTGGGCTTCTTAGTAGCGGAAAAACCTGCAATAACAGAGAAGGCCTCGACTTTAGAGATAAGATTACTGGAGTTGCAATATCGTGCGTCGTGCCTGAGCTTCACCGAACCCTAACACTTGCCATAACGCAGTCGCTGGGGATAACCCCGCTTGTCATAGGCCCTGGTATAAAGACTGGGATACCAATACTCACAGATGATCCGCGAGAGGTTGGCTCAGATAGAATCGTAAATGCAGTGGCGGCTTTTAATGCCCACAAATGCGCATTAATAATAGTTGATATGGGTACAGCCATCACCCTTGACTATATTACAGAAAAGGGCGAGTACGCGGGAGGGGTCATTGCCCCAGGCATCTTAATCTCAGCTGAGGCCCTCTTTGGAAGAGCGGCAAGGCTACCACGTGTGGAGATTGAAAGTCCTCCTCACGTCATAGGTAAAAACACCGCTGATTGTATGCGCTCTGGGCTTCACTATGGTTTTGCATCCTTAATTGACGGGATGATAAAACGCATAAAAAAAGAGACAAACTCTTCGCCAAAGGTAGTTGCAACTGGTGGTCAGGTTGGACTAATTGCTGCAAAAGAGACATGCAAAGAGATAGATGTAATTGATGAGTTCCTGGTACTTAAAGGACTTAGGATAATATACGAGGCAAACAAGTAGCCTAAAATAAAAAAATAAAACGGATAAAAACAAAATGAGTGAAGAAGAAAAAGTCAGCAAGAAAGAGGACAAAAAAGATGAACTTGACGAGATAGCCAAGGAAGAGGAGCGCGTCACCGTCGAAGGCCTAAGCGGGAGTGCCAAAGACCTCTTTAAAAAAGGACTAAAACTCTACAAGAAAAAACGCCTTGAAGAGGCCTGCCCTTTATTTGAAAAGGCCTATAACCTAGAGAAAAAAAATCCAGATTATATGTCCTACCACGGCCTTACAACAGCTCTACGCTGGGGTAAGATTGGACTCGGAATAGAGCTATGCACAAGGGCCATAAAGATTGAGGCATTTGACGCTCGGTATTACGTAAACCTAGGTACCGTTTATATGCATGCTGAGAACAAACGAGGAGCCATAACGGTCTGTAAAAAAGGGCTTCGCTTTGACCCAGACAACTACGACCTCCACGAAATATTAATTCTTGTTGGTGTTAGAAAAAGACAGGTTATTCCTTTCCTGAAAAGATCAAACTTTTTAAATAAAATTCTTGGTACTTTTTTCAGGCGCACCTTGCCAGAGTATTTTCGCACAGCACCTCCAAAAAAGAACCCAGCGGATGAGAAAGATATTGATGTAGGACTATAGTTTTTTTCAACTTTAACGACCTCTACCAGTGAATCAAATAAAAAAAGCAACTCCCTTATTTTTATGCCTATAGGTTTCCACGCCTCCATCGCAGGAGGCATATCAAAGTCCATTGCCAGAGCCACAGATATTGGCACTGACTCGGTTCAAATTTTTTGCCGAAGCCCAAGAAGCTGGAAGGTAACAGAGCTTCCAGAGGCCGAGACCTTGGCATTTAAGAAGGCTCGCAAAGAGGCCAAGCTTTGGCCAGTCGTAGTCCACACCTCATATCTAATAAACCTCTCCACCCCGGACATTGTTTTATTTAAAAAATCGCTCGGGTTATTTATAACTGAACTCAAGACCTCTGGAGACCTAGGAATAGATTACCTAGTAACGCATCCAGGAAGTTTCCACGACAAAGACCCTGAGTTTGCGATAAAGCAGGTTACGGAAGCCATAAAGATAGCTCGTGAGTCTGCACCAAATGCAAAAAAAACAGAGATACTAATTGAGAATACCGCAGGAGGTGGCTCGCAGATTGGAGCAACCTTAGAGGCAATTGGAAAAATATTAAAAAATACAAAGGCCGAGAAGACAGGGCTTTGCTATGATACCTGCCACGGCTTTGCCGCTGGATACGCAACAGATACCAAGGAAAATACAGAGGCCTTGGTGAAGAAAATAAAAAAAGAGATTGGCCTAAAGAGGCTAAAACTAATTCACCTAAATGATTCAAAGGGCGAGTTTGGCTCAAAGCGTGACCGTCACGAGGCCGTTGGCGAGGGTTTTATCGGTTCCAAGGCACTTGGTCATTTTATAAATCACCCAAGCATAAAAGACGTACCACTTATCCTAGAGACTCCGAGGACTAGTGAGGCTGATGACATAAAAAACCTTAAAAAAGCACGTGCACTACGGGGGATAAAATGAAGGCTATAGTCATAGGGGCTGGTGTTGTTGGGTACACAATTGCTCAGAAACTTTCCTCAGAAGGTCAAGACGTCGTCCTAATTGAGCAAGCTCAGGATAGAATTGATGACGTAAAAGAGAATCTTGACGTTAGAATTATAAAAGGAAGCGGGTCAAGTCCGCAGACCCTAATTGAGGCTGGAATAGAAAAGGCCGAACTCGTCATAGCAGTTACAAACTCTGATGAGGTAAATATGATTGCCTGCCTAATAGCAGAGACGCAGTCGCGTGTACCCAAAAAAATAGCTCGCATACGAAACCCCGACTACATTAATTATTCCGTAATCTTTGAGAAGGACTACCTTGATTTGGATCTAAATATAAATCCAGAAAAGGCAGCAGCCGATAGGATACTAAAGATTATTGAGGTTCCAGGGGCTAGAGATGTCGTGGACTTTGTTGACGGAAACCTAAAACTTGTTGGCTGCAAACTTGGTCAAAACTCAAAGCTTGTAGGCAAAAAAACAAAAGAACTAAAGGGAATCTTCCCAGAAGAAAATATTGTAATTGTTGCAATCTACCGCGGAACAGAGACCATCATCCCGAGCGGGCCAACAACCCTAAAAGCAGACGACTTGGTCTTTGCCATTACAGCTAGTAAACGAGCAACAGAGCTTCCAAGGTTATTTGGTGTTGGAGGTTCAAAGAGCCACAAAACCATTATCATAGGCGGCGGTGAGATAGGCGGTTACTTGGCTGAAAAGATGGAGAGCAAAAAAGGCCACCATGTTAAGGTCATCGAGCGTGACAACGAAAGGTGCAAATACCTTGCTGAGATTCTTGATAAGACAATTGTCATATCAGGGGACGGCACAGATCAGGAACTCTTAAATGAAGAAAACGTCTCTGAGGCTGATACCTTTATCGCTGTCACTGATGATGAAGAGGCAAATATCCTTACCTCGCTCCTTGCAAAGAGGCTCGGAGCCGAGAGGTGCATATCTTTAATTGACAAACCAGAGTATCTCTCTATGGTCTCAACCGTTGGAATTGATGTTGCTGTCTCACCAAGGCTCGCATCAGTTAGCGATATCATGCAGTTTGTACGTAGGGGTAATATCCTCTCCGTAAAGACACTGATGGAGGATAGAGTTGAGGCGATTGAGACAATTGCAATGGAGACCTCTGATATTGTAGGCGTTCCACTATCTGATATTAAATTTCCAAAGGGTGCTATAATCGGGGCAATAACAAGCGGGGAGGATAGTGAAAAAATGGTTCTTCCAAGCGGTGATACTGTTATTGAACCCGGAGATAAGGTTATAATCTTTGCCCTTAGAAAGACCATAAAAAAAGTAGAGCAGATGCTCATGGTCAAGCCTGAGTTTTTTTAATGTATAACCTAGAACCTTCACCAGACTTATTCTTCTTACTTAGGAGGCACGCTTGAGACTCAGCTCAGCCTTTCATATCGCTGGGGTAGTAAATACCTCCCTTGGGCTTGCCATGCTCATTCCAGCCTTTGTCTCCCTTGTCTATAAAGAAGGCGATGCTTTAGCTCTCTTCTCCTCCTCGGCAATTACAGTCACCGCTGGAATTTTGCTCTTCTTTATCTTCAAAAAAGAGAAGATGAATATCGGTCACAGAGAAGGCTTCTTTGTTGTAGCCGTAACGTGGCTAAGTGCTGGGTTCTTCTCTTCTCTGCCATTTATATTATCTGGGGTTTTCCCCTCCATCACAGACTGCTTATTTGAAGGGGTCTCAGGGATTACCACAACCGGAGCTTCCATCCTAAGCAGTATTGAAAACCTCCCGCACGGCATCCTTCTCTGGCGTTCGATGACACACTGGATTGGTGGAATGGGTATCGTACTCCTAAGCCTTGCCGTGTTGCCACTTCTTGGTATAGGTGGGATGCAACTCTATAAGGCCGAGGCCTCGACCATATCAGGAGATAAATTTGTTCCAAGAATGCAAGATATGGCAAAGATACTCTTTACCGTCTATATCGTATTTACCCTTGTCATGTTTACCCTTCTCATGGTCTCAGGAGTTAATTTTTACGACTCCATTATCCATACCCTAGGTGGTATTTCAACGGCTGGGTTTTCAAATAAAGACCTAAGTGCTGGAGGTCTTGGCAACATCTACGCCGAGATAATAATAATAGTATTCATGATACTTGGTGCAACCAACTTTGCCCTACATTATGGTTTTCTAAAAAAAGGGTTTCGCTCCTACACAAAGAGCGAGGAATTCAGGTTTTATATTGCCGTCATAATCATAGCAACCGTACTAATAACGATTAACCTAAAGAGTAGTTTCTATAGTAGCTGGGGCGATTCCCTAAGGTACGCTTCTTTCCAAGCAACCTCAATTACAACCACAACAGGATACACTACTACTGATTATGGGCTTTGGCCTTTCTTCTCCCAACTCGTACTCCTCTCCCTTATGTTCATCGGCGGCTCAGTTGGCTCAACAACAGGAAGCCTAAAGTGCGTGCGTATTCTTCTTATGATTAAACAGGCCTATAAAGAGATTTACCGCTTGATACACCCCCACGCAATAATCCCTGTAAAGCTTAACGGAAAGGTCGTCTCTGATGATATTATGAAGAGTGTCACGGGCTTTGCTTTTTTATTTTTTCTGGTCTTCATAGTAAGCTCTGTACTTTTGTCCCTTACAGGACTTGACCTCATAACCTCAATCTCTTCAGCCGCAGCAACCCTTGGTAATGTTGGGCCAGCCCTTGGCATAGCAGGCCCTGGGGCAAGCTACGCCCTAGTCCCAGACAGTGCAAAGTGGATACTCATGGCAAATATGTTCATGGGCCGGCTTGAGATTTATACTCTTTTAATTTTACTTGTTCCAGCCTTCTGGAGAGGGTAGTTTTGTGTTATAATTCCCTATCATTTTTTATACTCATATTTAATAAAGGAGAAAGAAGCAATGTATGACCTTGTGATTATAGGTGGCGGCCCAGGTGGTCTAACCGCTGGAATATATGCCCAGAGGGCAAGACTAAAGACCGTACTCCTAGAGCGTGAGCTTGTTGGAGGGCAAATCGCCCTAAGTGATGTCATAGAGAATTACCCAGGTTTTCCAAGTGTCAGCGGCATGGGGCTAATGGAAAAATTTGAAGAACACGCAAAGAGCTTTGATCTTCCAATTGAGATGAAGACCGTTGAGTCCATCAAAACAGATGGAAATGTAAAGGTACTACAGACAAGTGAAGGTGAGATTAGGGCAAAGGCCGTCATCATTGCCACAGGGGCAAAACCAAGCAAGCTCGGCGTACCTGGAGAGAGTGAGTTCTTTGGAAAAGGGGTCTCTTACTGCGCCACCTGTGACGGGCCTTTTTTTAGAGACCAAAGTGTCATCGTTGTTGGCGGCGGTGATACGGCTATAAAAGAGGCGGTCTACCTCTCACGCATCGCAAAAAAAGTACACGTAATACACAGAAGAGATAAACTAAGGGCAGAGAAAATACTCCAAGAAAAGGCCTTAAAGGCAGAGAATATTGAGATACACTGGAGTCACGTCCTTAAAGAGATTACGGGTACTAAGATGGGTGTTGACGGAGCAGTAATAGAAGACCTAAAGACAAAAGAGAATAAAAAAATTGATATCAACGGAGCCTTTATCTTTGTTGGTATAAACCCTACAACAAACTTTACCGATGTTGAGAAAGACGACCAAGGATTTATAAAAACCTCTCGCACCATGGAGACCTCAACAAAAGGTATCTACGCCGTAGGTGATTGCAGAGATACTTTACTCCTCCAAGTTGCAACAGCTGTTGGGGACGGTGCTCTTGCCGCCTACATTGCCGAGAGCTATATAGAGGATTTTAAGGAATAAAAAAAGCATCAAATATTTAGAGGCAAAGAAGTAGTGTGAATAAAAAAGAACTTTATTCTACTGCTACTTTGCCTCTAAAAAAAACCTCGCACAAACCCGTACCCACTTAAAAAAAAACCCTCAGTCTGAAAAACAAACTTTTGCAAAAAATCACGTAGCCAAGGTGCCTTGCTTGGGCTTGGAAGTATCCATCCCCATGCGGTCATACATTGGACAATATGATATAGCCCCAGTAAAGAACGAGAGCGTCCCAACTACAGTTGCCATTATGCCAGCTGCATCAGGGATAAGCCCTATAAAAGCCAGACAAATTAGCATAGCCCCAAAGAAAATCCTCATCGCTCGCTCACTCTTTCCAACATTACATTTCATATGAATATTCATTGCAAAAACCTCCATTTCATAAAATACGCCAAAAAAAGACGCTACAACACGGCAAGAAGATGAAAACTATGCCTTATCATAGTTACCCTAATTAAGGATAAAGGTAGAGAAACTTTACCTTGGTATTTTGTCGAGTTGATTTTTTTTTGATGTAATATCAGGAGGTGAATATCTTTACTCAGTGGTCTTGATATTAAAGAGTGAGAAGACAGGGCAGTGTCCAACAATACCTGAGACAAGGCCCAAAGCCCCAAAGAAGGCACTGTAAAAATCAACGCCATCTGGGAGGACTTTAAAATAAGTAAGAATTAAAAAAGTAAAACCAAGGCCTACGCGAGCTACACGCTCAGTTTTATTTACATTTACAGGAAATATTTTTCTTAACATAAATAGTCCACATCAAAACTGTTTCTTGGTTACTTATATTTTCAGTATGCCACAAAAAAAGAAGGTGTCAAGAAGGGCGTAAAAAAGAAAAACCTACTCAAAATCAATGGCCATGCCATCGTAGGCAAACTCAACGCCTTTTGGTAGTTTGCTCTTCTGCCACCCGTAATCTACTTTATGTCCGAGGTGAGTTAAAATCACCCTCTCCACGCCAAGGTCTTTTGCAACTTGAATTGCCTCACCAATAGAGAAGTGACTTGGGTGTGGTCGCTCCCTAAGAGCACCCAAGATCAAGACCTTTATCCCCTTAAGTGCCTCTCTTGAGGCATCTGGCAATTCACTACAGTCAGTCACGTAGGCTAGATTATTTACCCTAAAACCCGTTATAATCTCTCGCCCATGCACAAGGTCAATTGGGGTAATCTGCAACTTAAAAAGCTCAAAGGCCTTCTCGCTCTCTGTGATGGTTGTCGTAAGCTCTGGCTTCCATCCCCCGCCCTCTACCTTATTAAAGATATAACCAAAGACCTCCCTAATCTTGGTAATCGTCCGCACGTCACCGTAACAAGGAATCGGTGTGCCTTGTATCATATTAAATACGCGCAAGTCATCAATCCCATGCACGTGATCAGCATGGGCGTGAGTAAAAAGAACAGCACTTACTTTGATAATATTATTAGATAGAGCCTGAGTGCGGAGATCTGGGGAAGTATCAATTAGAATATTTTCAAGGCCTGTCTCGATTATAGCCGAAGACCTAAGCCTTTTGTTTCGCTTCTCTGAGGAAGTGCAAACACTACAGGTGCAACCAATCAAGGGTACCCCGGTTGAGGTACCCGACCCTAGTATGCGTAACCTTAACAACCCTTCATTACCTACCTATTAAAATAATTACTCAGTGTACTCACCAACCACCTTTAGGTGCTCAAGCGACTCATCCCCGTGCGGAGCCTCATCCATGTACTCTGTTAGGTCGCATCCTGAGGGATGCTCAAAGTGCATGCCATCTACAAATAGAGGATTTGAGGTAGCGTCATAAACCTTCCCCTTATAGGCAAAGTATATTGGCTTCCCTGGGTCACTTCCGTCAAATTCTTTTAGTTCGTCTTCATTAAATTTTTTCATATGGTTATAATATAAAATGGAGACGGCATAAAAGTCAATACAAATACAATCAGTGAGGCAAAACTTACAACTCGCCTTCTCAAATCAAGTGGCACATGCTGGTCTTTTATCGGGGCATGCTTAATACCAATAATTAAGACAAGAGTGCCCCAAAGAGACCACCCAGGCCACGAAAAAAACCCCAGCACAATTAAAATAGTTGCAAGCACCAAGGATACCACCCTATGATAAGGCCCAATTAGGGCATACAAAATATGACCACCATCAAGCTG
>JAGLUZ010000005.1 GCA_023134165.1 Deltaproteobacteria bacterium
AAAGAGAATGTTCCATTCAAAGACGTTATCAGAAAATTATTGAAGAATCTCCTTCGCCTACAATAGATGATGCTGTTCGTAAAAAAATGGGCGAAGCAGCAGTTAGAATAGGAAAAGAAACAAAATATAATAATGCCGGAACAATTGAATTTATGGTTGATAAAAATCTGAACTTCTATTTCCTTGAGATGAATACACGTATTCAGGTTGAGCATCCAATAACTGAAGAGATTACAGGCGTTGACCTCGTAAAGAAACAAATCGAGATTGCCTCTGGAATGCCAATTGGGTTAAAGCAAGAAGATATCAAGATTCACGGCTTTGCAATGGAGTGCAGGATAAATGCCGAGGATCCCAAGAACCAGTTTATGCCAAACTCAGGGCGTGTTACAGCCTACTACTCCCCTGGAGGAATAGGCGTACGTATTGACGGGGCAGTTTACCGAGATTACGTAATCCCTGGTTGCTACGACTCGATGATTGTAAAGCTAATCATTAACGGTGGCACATGGGAAGAAGTCCTTGCTCGCATGGATCGTGCTCTTGAGGAATTTGTTATCAGAGGGGTAAAGACAACTATCCCCTACCTTAGAAACATAGTAAATGAAGAGGACTTTAAGGCTGGTAACTTTGATACAGGCTACATTGACAGAAAACCAGAGCTTATGAAGTACTATGAGTACGAAGAGCCAACAGATATAGTGGCCGCAGTGAGTGCCGCAATTGCCGCTTACCACGGTCTTTAACTCAAACTTTAACCCTGCTCCTAAGACTATTTAAAGAGCTGACAAAACAAAATATAAGGAGGGTTTATGCCCGCCCCAAAAAAAAATACAAAGACAAAAGCTACAAAAAAAGTCGTAAAGAAGGCTACAAATTCTAAGGCTAGTACAAAGAAGAAGGCTCCTGTATCTTTGAAAAAAAGTACGCCTAAGAAAAAGACTGGTGCAAAAAATGTGCGTACAGCACCAAGAAAAAGCCCTCTAACGACCAAAGGTCACAGAGCCCAGATTACCGATACCGTTCTTAGGGACGCTCACCAATCACTCCTTGCCACACGCATGCGCACCTCAGATATGCTTGGTGCCTGCAAGATGCTTGACCAAGTCGGGTACTGGAGCCTCGAGGTATGGGGAGGAGCAACCTTTGATGCATGCCTTAGATTCTTAAAAGAAGACCCTTGGGAAAGGCTAAAGACGCTACGGAAAAAGCTTCCAAATACAAGGCTACAGATGCTTCTTCGTGGTCAAAATCTTGTTGGTTATCGTCATTATGCTGATGATGTTGTTGAAAAATTCGTAGAAAAGTCTGCCTCTAATGGTATTGATGTCTTCCGTATCTTTGATGCTCTAAATGACCTTAGAAATGTTGAGGTGGCGATAAAGGCCGCAAAAAAAGCCAAGGCAACTGTTGAGGGTACAATCTGCTACACCACTAGCCCAGTACACTCTAACGAGGGTTTTCTAAAGCTTGGTAAGGATCTAGAAAATATGGGTGCTGATGTAATCTGCATCAAAGACATGGCTGGCCTCCTAACGCCAAAGGCCGCTACTGAGCTTGTCACCCTATTAAAGAAAAAAATAAGCCTTCCAATTCATATTCACTCTCACGACTCCTCAGGGCTTGCCGCAATGAGCTACCTAAAAGGAATTGAGGCTGGAGCTGACATAATTGATACAGCCATATCCTCAATGGGGTCTGGTACTTCTCAGCCCCCAACCGAGAGCCTTGTTGTTGCACTAAAAGATACCCCTTATGATACGGGTCTTGACCTCGGCCTTCTCTCTGATATTGCCGAGTACTTTAAAAAGGTCAGGAAAAAATACAAACGCTTTGAGACCGTCTACTCTGGGGTTAATACAAAGACCCTCGTTGTTCAGGTTCCAGGTGGAATGATCTCAAACCTAGCTCTACAATTAAAAGAACAAGATGCCATTGACAAGATGGATGAGGTCTTGGACGAGATACCGAGAGTTAGAAAAGACATGGGGTACCCCCCTCTTGTTACCCCTTCAAGTCAGGTCGTTGGCACTCAGGCCACAATAAACGTCCTAACTGGAGAGCGTTATAAGGTTATTACAAGCGAGACGAGAAACTACTTTAAAGGGCTTTACGGCACAGCCCCTGGCAAGGTAGATCCAAAGGCAAGGAAACTTGCAGTAGGCAATGAAAAAGCCATCACTTGCAGACCAGCTGACTTACTTGAGCCAGAGCTTGATAAACTTACCCGCGAAGTCGGGAACAAAGCAAAGGGCGTTGAGGACGTCTTAAGTTATGCCCTATTCCCAATGGTCGCCCTTGAGTATTTGGAAGAAAGAGCAAACGGGAAACTTGAACCAGAGCCTCTGGAAGCTCCAGAAGATACCGGCCCACACCCTCACCACCTTGCCCCGAGTGAGTTTAATATCACAGTACACGGTGAGAGCTATAGGGTTAAGGTTGCAGGAGCTGGCCATAAGGTTGAGGGAAAGAGACCTTTCTTTATAAAGATAGGGAACCGCATGGAAGAGGTCATGGTTGAATCACTAACAGAAGTGCTCCCAACCACGGCTGGCGTAATTGAGGGAGATTCAATCCCACAGTCAGTTCGCCACAAACCACAGAGCGAAGGTGACGTTACAACCCCTGTTCCAGGTCGAGTAACTGCCATAAAAGTATCAGTTGGAGATAGCGTCTCTGAGGGCGATACCGTCATGACAGTTGAGGCAATGAAGATGGAGAATGAGGTTCACGCCGCTATAAGTGGTGAAGTTAAACGCATTCTCGTCAAGGTTGGAGATTCAGTAAATCCTGATGAGACACTAATAGAGATTGAGGGATAATTTTGCCATCCCCCAAGTGGGCTGGATTTAGGGGAATATACATGCGGGGTTGGTTGGGGTTAAAAAACCTTCGGACAAATATCCGTGAAGGTTTATTTGTTTAAAAAACTTCGGGTGAGATGCTTGAAAGTTAATCAACCTAAAAAAACTCAGAAAGACTCCGTGAAAGTTAGTTGGGTTGAAAAACCTCGGGGCGGCGATACGAATGAAGGTTAATCTGGTTCAAAAAAAGAGTAAATGACACTCTTCTCTCAAATAATTCATATTGTTTTTCCTATTTTCTCAATAATTGCCCTTGGATATTTCTTTGCATTCTTTAAAAAAATAGACCTAAAACCAGTTGTTGAGATACTCCTCTACATAACCATTCCCGCACTCGTAATCTCTTCGCTCTCACAAAGAGAGATTATTGTCTCTGATTTAATAAATATATCTATAGTCACGTGTTCAGTAATCTTCGGTGTTGGTGGTATTAGCTGGTTGTACCTGCGAGTTACTGGGGCAAAAAAACTCAGGGGTTTTTATCTGCCTACGATTTTTATGAATGCAGGGAATATTCCCTTCCCTCTCGCACTCCTAGCCTTTGGAGCTGAAGGCCTCCAGGTCGCTGTCCTCTATTACATAACCGCAAGCATACTTGTCTACACCCTTGGAATATTGATTGCCAAAGGAAGGAGCGGACTTAGTGAGGTCTTTAAGCTTCCCCTGGTTTATTGCTCTTTCATTGGCATCGGTCTAAACCTTGCTGATATCTCTATCCCCTCCTCAATCCTAACAACCCTTGATATGCTCGGAGCCGCAACAATTCCACTCATGCAACTTAGCCTTGGTTATTATTTATACGCAATCAAAATCACAAAGATCAGGATGACAATTGCGGGTTCGCTAATAAGGATTCTTGGTGGTTTTTTAATCGGTCTTGGGGTTGCAACTCTCCTTGGCTTAAACGGAGTTACATTAAAGGTAGTCATCATTTCATCGATGATGCCGTCAGCGGTTATCACATTTATTCTAAGTTATAAGTACGACCTCGATAGCGAGCTTGTAGCATCAATCGTTGCAATGAGTACATTAATTAGTATAATATCGATTCCACTTGTTCTAGCGTGGTTACTTTAAATTAATCTCATAAGGACTAAACAATGGATTCCAAGAGAAGACTAATGCTTGCCTCCCTCATATTTGCCCTAATCCTCGGTGGTTTTATTGGCTGGTTGTGGGGTGAGAATATGTTTACTGCGATAAACCTTAAGGGCGAGGTAACACTTGCAAAAGAAAAAGTTCGCACCCTTGATTATGCCATGCGCTCTGGTGATGTAATTATAGGAGGCGCGGAAAAACTAAGAGCCGCAGTCGTAGAAAGCAAAAAGGCTGTAGAAGAATTCTCTAACTTCTCGCTCTCTTATACTTTTTATTCCCTATTTAATTTTGCTGGAAAACTTTTTCTAAACCTTCTAAACCTGCTCGTCATCCCACTTGTTGTCTCAAGCCTAATTGTTGCGATGGTTACCCTCGGTGATATTCGCCACGTAGGAAGAACTGGGCTTCGAACAGTCCTCTATTATTTTGTAACAACCTCAATTGCCGTCCTAATCGGTATCGCACTCGTTACCTTGATTAACCCAGGCGTTGGAGTTGAGAGTTCTGAGGTTATCGCTAGCAAGGTTATGGGTAAGGAAGACGCAGGCATCGTTGATACAATCCTAAGCGTTTTTCTAGATGAGGGAGATAAATCAAAGGGTGCCTTTCCAGGTAACATTGTCGGTGCAATGAGCCAGATGAATGTACTCGGAGTCATTGTCTTTAGCCTCCTCTTTGGAGCCGCTCTCACAACAGTTGGAGAGAAAGCAAAGACCGTCATCAGCTTCTTTGACGGTGTAAATGAGGCAGTCTTAAAGTTAATCCACTGGGTACTTTACTTACTCCCCATCGGGGTCATCGGCCTTATTGTTGGCAGGCTCGCAGAGATGGGCGGCGGCTCTGCGCTCTGGGCAGAACTCTCACGCCTTGGATGGTACGCTGGCACTGTCATCAGTGCACTACTAATCCACGGCCTAATAATACTTCCGCTTATTCTTTTCATCCTAACAAGACGCGGCCCACTGGCCTACGCAGGTGGAATGACAAAGGCACTTCTTACAGCCTTTTCAACTGCCAGCTCAGCGGCTACACTCCCAACCACAATGGAGTGCGTTGAGGAGAACAATAAAGTATCCAGAAGGTCGGCCTCCTTTGTACTTCCAATTGGGGCAACAATAAATATGGACGGCACGGCACTTTACGAAGCAGTGGCAGTTATCTTCATTGCTCAGGTCTACGGCATTGAGATGGGTGCAGGGATGCTCCTTATTGTTTTTTTAACAGCAACACTTGCGGCAATCGGAGCAGCAGGAATCCCTGAGGCTGGGCTCGTTACAATGGTAATTGTTTTAAATGCTACTGGGCTACCCCTTGAAGGTGTTGCAGTGCTTCTCTCAATTGACTGGTTTTTGGATAGATGCAGAACAACGATAAATGTCTGGGGGGATTCAATTGGTGCGGCAGTTGTTGATCACTATGAGGTTGTAGAAGAGAGGTAGTTTTTTTATAAAGAGATTAATTACTCCACATTTAAGAAGACCGTAAAAAGAAGGATAAAAAAGACAGGAATAAAAAATATAACAAATCACTTTATAATAAATTAAAGTTACTCGACTTTAATTGAATACTCTGGGCTTTTCTCAAAGACCTCACCAACAACAAAAGCCTCTTCTCCAAACTCCTTAAGCCTTGCGATAAAATCACCTACCTTTGCCTTATCCAGTGAGATTAAAAGCCCACCAGATGTTTGGGGATCAAGTAAAAGAGACTTCAACTCTTCACCAAGTTGCGAGGAAAATTCAGTTTCATCGGCAACAAATTCCAGGTTTGTTTCAATAGAAAGCGGTCTTGCTTTTCGTTTTTTTACAAATTTCAGGGCAGAATCAAAAACAGGAACTTCCTTGGAATTTATTACAGCACTCACACCAGAGGCTTTAATCATCTCAAGCAAATGACCTAAAAAACCAAACCCAGTTACATCTGTGCATGCGTTCACCCCAACCTCTTGCATTACGAGTGAAGCATTTTTATTTAAAAGTTTCATGGATTCAAAGGTCTCTGTGAGATCCTCTGCTTTTATGTACCCAGCCTTGACAGCACTCATTAAAATTCCGACACCAAGGGGTTTTGTGAGGAGGAGTTTACTCCCAGGAAGTGCACCTTTGGTTGTAATAATTTTTTTTGGATCTATAAAACCCGTAACAGATAGACCGTATTTTATCTCTTTATCCTCGATAGAGTGTCCTCCGACGAGCGAGGTTTGAGCTTCGTTTAACTTTGATTTACTACCGCAGAGAATTTCACTTAGAACATCGAGGCCAAGTTTTTTTGGGAAGCAAACAATATTTTCTGCAAAACTTGGAGTGCCACCCATTGCATAGATATCACTGAGGGCATTTACGGCTGTAATCTGACCAAAGATAAAAGGGTCATCAACAATTGGCGGGAAAAAATCCAAAGTACTTACTATAGCGGTATCGTCATTTAAACGATACACTGCCGCATCATCGGCGCTCTCCATTCCTACAAGAATATTTTCATCTATATGCTCTGGAAAAAGCGACGTATTATTTGGAATCTTTAGCTTGCGCAGAACCTGCACAAGAGCCTTTGGCCTTAGTTTAGCGGCTCAGCCAGCACAGCTGGCAAAGCTCGTAAGTTTTATTTTTTTTCCCATCAGCTAAATTTTATTATATCCAATTTAAGACTACAAGGAAAAAAGACAAATATCTCTCATTAGTTTTTAATTGGCATTTTTTTTTTGGTAAATATATTTTCAATCTTATTTTTTTATACTTTCAAAGAGAGTTCTCCGCTCTCCGTCCCTAAGTGTGAACCGAATAGAGTCAAAGTACTCAAGAATCTCTATCGCAAGTTTTCTACCAACCCCAAGAACGTCCCGATACTCTGCGGCTCCTATACTTCCGTTTGCATCAATGAATTCAAGGGCTTTTACACGAGCCACCTCAATTGCAGGTGTCGAAATATAGAGGTCTCGCTTTAACTTTATAATTTTTCCTCTTTCAGTTAATTTTTTCAGAGTTCTCTCAATATCATTTTTTTTAATTTTATTCTTTAAAGGACTTGATGAGATATGAATTAAAAAGTCATCTGTTTTTTTTGTTGAGATTGTTGGGCCAAGGAAATCTATCAAAGTTTCTTCCAGTAAAGTATTACCTCGCTCACTTGTTGGAGTGTGCGTAAAGGTTGAAAAAAGACTCTTCATTGCTTTTAGTTTTTGTTCGTCAACCAACTTACCAAGAAAGTTCGCATCAAATATTGCCTCAATGGTTGTTTTTTTCGCCCAAGTTACAACCTCAAATATCTTTTCTTTTAATCCCGGCAAAGGTAGCCCAACCTCACTTGGATTTTCTTTATGAAAATCACTTAAAATTTTTACAACTTCTAGAGCAAGAAGTTCATAGTCCTTAGCAGAAAATATAAGGTCACCTACTTGAGTAAAATCACCTTTATTTATTAAATCTGAGAGAGCTTCACGTGTGGTATTTAAGTTTACAACTGCGTCCTCAACAGAGATTAAACCTTGAGTAGTTTCAATTAATGCAAAGAGTACGTCCTTTAACTCAGTGGAGCTTAACTTTAAAAAAGGAACACGACTAAGCCTTTGAACTTTTATAGAATTTAAATACGGGAGTAGTACAATACCACCCCCAATAGTTAAATTTATTGACGGGTCTCTTAGGATAAATTTATCTAAACGAAATAACAGTTTTGGGTCAGAGATATGAATTCTTGCAAAGACTTCATCTCCAGAGGTGGTTTCTTTTTTTTCAAAAAGCCGCACCCTAACAGTACTTACTGAGGTCATGTGATGAAGTTTGAGAACAGCATTGTTCTTTATTTTTTTTTTCATAGAAGGGAGGAGTCGAAGGCTAACGTCAATTGTCGAAGTGCTTAAAGACTTTGAATTAGAGAGCAAACCTGATAAAAGAATATCTCCTTTTTTAACCTCTCTTGCTGAAACTCCAGAAACATTTATGGCCGCCCTCTGGCCACTACTTACAAGGTCTACTTTTTCATGATGCGACTCAATCCCTCTAACCCTAAGTTTGTCGCCTTTTGGGTATAGAAAAATTTCTTCATTATTTTTCATAGAACCCGAAGCAACAGTCCCAGTCAAGACCGTACCAAAACCCTTAACAGAGAAAGAACGGTCTACTGGAAGACGGAAAAGTTTTTGTTCCAAACTTGCAGGATGGATACTTTGGCGCATCATTTTAAAAAGATTTTTTTTAAGCTCTTCTACTCCGTCAATTAGTTCGTGGCACTCATGAGTCTCACCTTCAATATTGCCTTTTTTATTTTCGTTTCTTTTTTTTAAGGAGGTCGTAAGAATTATTGAGTTTTTTAAAGGAGTATCTTTAGTCAGCTCCTTAATCATCACAGAGACCTCTTCAACCCTTGAAGGCTTGACCACATCCACTTTGGTTATTACAAAGACAGCGCGAGTTATTCCAAGCAAAATCAAAACATCAAGGTGCTCACGAGTTTGTGGCATGACACCATCATCGGCGGCAACACAAAAAAGTGCCATATCAATTCCAGTTGTTCCAGCAAGCATATTGCGAATAAAACGCTCGTGACCCGGGACATCGATTAGAGCAATAACGTCATCACCCTCTTTCATGTAAGCAAAACCAAGCTCAATTGAGACGCCTCGTTTTTTTTCCTGCTCTAGGGTGTCAGTCTCAATCCCTGTTAAGGCACGCACAAGTGTGGTCTTTCCGTGATCTACGTGTCCTGCAGTTCCAATTATAAAAGGCATAAAAACTCTCCTGTATGTTTTTTGTATTATATAAAGTTGAGAAAAAATAAGAAAGTCTAAAAACTTTAAATCATTAGAGTTGTAATAACGAAGAAGTTAAAGTATACTTTCTTGGCAACTGATATTTTTTAAATAGATTTTTTTGGAGTTTTTTTTTGAAGATAAATACCGCTAGCACTGAAACAATTGAGAGAGTTCTTAGTCGAAAAATACTAAAGTACTTTCGCTCCCCCGTGCAAGTTGACATAAGCGATATGCTAAAGAGTATTCTGAAGTGGGCAAATGAATTTGTCCCCTCAGAGGCTGGATCCATCCTCCTTGATGATCCAGTCCTAGAGGCTACCGCTAGAAAATCTGGGGAGCTTTATTTTGTTGCCTGCTTTGGTCGAGGCTCAGCCTCTATTGCTGGTTCAACTCTGGATATAAAAAAAGGAATTGCCGGAAAATGCTACCGTATGGGCAAATCTTATATGAGCAAAGAGGTTGGCAAGGACGACGCCTTCTACAAATACTTTGACTCAAAGACACTGTATAATTCAAAATCTATAATTTGCGTTCCAATTAAGATAAAGAATACAACCATAGGTGTTCTTGAACTTATAAATAGAGCTGGGGATATCAGCTACGACACAAAAGACTTAGAACTTTTAAATGTCTTCGCAGGTTACACTTCTACACTTATACAAAACTCGCTTGATGCAAAAAAATTCGCTGAACTTTCTATCAGGGACAGCCTAACGGGGCTCTATAACGACCGTTACTTTTTTGACAGAATCACAAAAGAACTTGAGATAGCCAAGAAAAAAGACAAAGACCTTGGGCTTGTTTTCTTAGACCTAGATTACTTTAAAGAGATTAACGACACCTACGGTCACCTCGTTGGGAGTCACCTCCTAAGTGAAGTTGGCTCAGTAATAGCAACTTGTGTACAGGGTTTCAAGTGTATTCCCGTGAGGTACGGAGGTGACGAGTTCACAATAATCCTCCCTGGTGCAGGGCTTAAAAAAACAGAACGGTACGCCGAGACAATTAGAAAAAAAATTGAGGATTTTATCTTTATTGAACGTAACGTCCCTGGGGTCACAAAAGCTTTAAAAATTAAAGGACACATTACGGCAAGCATCGGGGTTGCCTCTCTAAAATCAAATGTAAAAAAAGGGGTCAGTATTCAGAAAATGCGTGAGGCACTTATAAGCTCTGCTGACACTGCGATGTACGTATCAAAGAGAAAGGGCAAGAACACAGTGACCATGGCACCTCTGCTTCGCGGAAGAAGTACACCTTAATAGAATCAAAAAAAAGACCCTAGCCAAAAATATGACTAGAGCCAAAATTAAAAAATAACCTTTAAAAAAAAGACCTTTAACTTACCTCGTAAAAATCCTTTATCACCTGCACAACATATTCAATCTCTTTTACCTTTAAGAACGGAAAGATAGGAAGAGCAAGAGTCTCCTTTGCCGCCCTCTCAGCCTCTGGAAAGTCCCCTCTTTTGTACCCAAGGTCTTTAAAGCACCTTTGCAAGTGAAGCGGAAGTGGATAATAAATCTCTGAGCCTATCCCGTTTTTTGCAAGATGCTCGCGAAGTTTGTCCCTTGATTTTGCGCGTATCACGTACTGATTAAAGACTGAGTGATTATGCTCTTCTATAAACGGTGGTCTGACTTTTTTTTCAAGATCAGCTTTTGAGAATAATCTTCCATACAGTTTTGCATTCTTTATACGAGCAGTCTCCCATTTTTTTAGTTTCTTTAACATAACACGAAGAACTGCGGCCTGAATTTCATCAATTCTGCTATTTACACCAACAAGCGTATGCTCATATCTTTTTGCACTTCCGTGCACCCGAAGAATGCGAAGTTTTTCTGCTAGAGTTTTATTATTTGCAGTGACAAGACCGGCGTCACCAAAACAGCCTAGGTTTTTTGTAGGATAGAAAGAAAAACAACCAACATCACCCATAGAGCCTGCTCCGCGCCCCTTATATGTTGCCCCAATTGACTGAGCTGCATCTTCAACAACACTCAACTTAAATTCCTTTGCAATCTTATTTATAGCAGTCATATCAGCACACTGTCCGTAAAGATGAACAGGAATTACTGCCTTTGCACCCTTTCCTTTTTTGTCTTTTAATATTTTCCGAAGAGCGAGAGGATCGATATTAAATGTCTTTGGGTCTATATCAACAAAGACAGGGATTGCCCCAAGGATTGAGATTGAACCTGCGGTTGAGAAAAAAGTGTAGGGGGTTGTAATGACCTTATCACCAGGGCGAATGCCAAGTGCCATTAGGGCTAGCATTAGAGCATCTGAGCCAGAGGCAACACCTACTGCATATTTTGCTTTGCTAAGGTTGGCAAGTTCTTCTTCTAGTTTTCTTACATTTTCACCAAGTACAAAACCTTGCCTGTCACAAACTTTTTTAATCTCACGTAATGCGTCATTTTTTATCTCAGCGTATTCAGCTGCCAAGTCCAGTAGTTTTACTTTCAAGTAACTCCTCCGTAGGTGTACCTATTTTTTTAAAGGTTCTTTCTTTAGTCCCTTTTCCTCGGCTATCTTACCAAGAATTCCGTTTATAAAACCACCTGATTCATCTGTTCCAAAGGTTTTTGCAAGTTCTACAGCCTCATCAATAACAACCTTAAAAGGAACCTCACGGTGAAAGAGAAGCTCAAAAACAGCAATCCTAAGGACACTTTTATCAATAACAGACATCCTCTTCATTGTCCAGTTAACTGAGAACTCTTCAATTGTTTTGTCAATCTTAGCGAGACTCGTAGCAACGCCAGCAACTAACTCACCTGCGTACTCCTTAGCACCCTTTGAGAGCGAGAAACTCTCCTCATCAGTTGGGAGTTTTGGTATATCACTTGCGCATTCTTCACTGGAAAGTTCCACCCTGTAGAGGGTCTGAAGGGCGGCTTCTCGGGCTTTTCTTCTATCTTTTTTCATTTATTTGTTTTTCCTTAAAAAAAACCAAAGCCGTGAAGTCTTTTATTATTTTGAAAGTTCTTTAAGTAAATTTGCCATCTCTATTGCTGTAAGGGCGGCGTCTGTGCCTTTATTACCAGACTTTGTACCTGCACGCTCTATTGCCTGCTCAAGGTTATCTGCCGTAATAACACCAAAAGCAACAGGGACTCCACTCTCCTGAGAGACCTTTGAGATACCCTTTGCTGCCTCTGAGGCAACAAAATCAAAGTGCGGAGTGCTACCTCTTATGATAGCTCCAACACAGATTATTGCGTCGTATTTTTTACTCTTTAGGAGAGCCTTAACTGCAAGTGGCATCTCAAAAGAACCCGGCACCTTTACAACATCAAGGTCATCTTCATTTGCCCCACTCCGCTTTAGGGTATCAACAGCACCTGAGAGCAAACGTTCGGTTATAAAATCGTTAAAACGACCAGCAACAATTGCTACTTTTAGCCCCTTGGCTGATAGGTTTCCCTCAAAAGTTTTTATCATCTGTTAGCCTCCTTAAATTTTGTAATTAATCCTTCTGGTCAAGGTTTGATATCATGTGTCCAAGTTTTTCTTTTTTTACCCGAAGATACTCCACATTACTTGCACTTGGTTTTGGTTCAATTGGAACCCTATCTACAATCTCTATGCCGTAGCCTTCTAAGCCTTTAATCTTCTTTGGGTTATTTGTTATGAGACGCATCTTTTTTACACCCAAATCAAGTAGTATCTGAGCACCAAGGCCGTAATCGCGAAGATCTGCCTTAAAACCGAGCTTTACATTTGCTTCTACTGTATCAAGACCCTCGTCCTGGAGCTGATAGGCCTTAAGTTTATTTGCAAGGCCAATACCACGCCCTTCTTGATGCATATATAGGAGAATTCCCCTCCCCTCTTCCTCTATCATCTTCATGGCTCCAGCGAGTTGCTCACCGCAGTCGCATCGTCTGGAGCCAAATACGTCGCCTGTTAAGCACTCCGAGTGGACACGCACAAGGACTGGTTCATCAGTACTAACCTCCCCCTTTACAAGGGCAAGGTGTTCGTGAAAGTCTATATCATTCTCATAAGCAATGGCACGGAAATCACCGCCAAGTTTGGTTGGAATATTTGCTTCACCAATACGCCGAACTAGACGGTCACGTTTAAGGCGGTACTCAATAACATCAGCAATTGTAACTATCTTTAAGTCGTATTTTTTGGCAAATTTTTCTAGGTCAGGCATCCTCGACATAGAGCCATCATCATTCATTATCTCACATATTACGCCTGCGCTCTTTAAACCCGCAAGTCTTGCTAAATCAACTGAGCCTTCGGTTTGACCAGTTCTAACGAGTACACCACCACTGCGTGAGCGAAGCGGAAAGATATGGCCTGGGCGAACAAGGTCACCTTCCTTTGCATTGTCCTTTACAGCGGCGAGGATTGTTAAGGCTCTGTCTTCGGCTGAGATACCCGTTGTGATACCCTCGGTTGCGTCAATTGAGACAGTGAAGGCCGTCTTAAGATGGGCGGTATTATCCTCAACCATCGGAGGGAGAGCAAGTTCATCAGCACCCTCCTCTGTTAGGGTTAGGCAAATTAACCCGCGCGCTTCCTTTGCCATAAAATTCACATCTTCTGGGGTAATAAGTTCGGCGGCCATACAGAGGTCGCCTTCATTCTCACGGTCTTCATCATCAACAAGGATGACCATCTTTCCAGCCCTAATATCTTCTAAGGCCGCTTCTATACGCTTTATTGACATCTATCAGTATACCTCAACTTTTATTTATAAATCCGTGTTTTATAAGGAGTTTTTCAGTCACACCTTTTGTGCTGTATGGCTGGGTAAATCGTTCAACATACTTCCCTATTATATCGGTCTCAATATTTACGTTATCACCCTTAGAGAGAATACCAAGGGTTGTTGACTCTAGGGTATGAGGGATTATGTGGGTCTCAAAACCGTTCGAGGTAAGCCTGGCAATTGTAAGGCTTACCCCATTTACGGTAATAGACCCTTTCTTTATAAGTGTTAAGAGAAGGTCTTTGGGTATATTAAATGTAATAACCTTGCCATTACCAGAACTTGAGATATCCTCAAATATTCCAGTGCCATCAACATGACCAGTAACAATATGACCACCAAGTGGCCTGTTTGGGGTAAGGGCAGGCTCTAGGTTTACCTTACTACCTACTGTGAGATTGCCAAGATTAGAGACACGAAGGCTTTCAGCACTTATATCTGCGGTAAAATCAGAACCGTCAACCTTGGTTGCGGTTAAACAAAGGCCATTTACAGCCATACTATCGCCAACCCTAAATGATTTAAGAGATAAAACCGAGCTAATAGTTATCTTACCATCTGTGCTCGTTTTATCAATACTTTTTACAGTTCCAATGGCCTCAATTATACCTGTAAACATTTAAAAATACCCCGTGGTTAGTGTGTCACTGCCAAATTTATCTACACTTACGTCTTTTAGTCTCTTTGCATCAGTGAGTTTATTGATATTTAGCTCTCCAAGGGCTGGGATTGCCTCTGAGCCAAGAAGAATAGGGGCTGAGAACCAGAGAACCTTATCCACAAGCGAGGCCTTTAAGAGAGAGGCTGAGAGGTGACCACCGCCCTCAACAAGCACGCTCGTTAGGCCGCGCGCTCCAAGCTCCTGCATTGCACGCTTTAGATCTAGACCATTCCTCGTTATGGGCAAGGTAATAACAGTTGCTCCAGTTGCCTCAATAGCCGTAACCTTTGAAGCCTTTGCCTTGGAAGATGTAAAAACAAAAACGTCTTCATTTTTTGAAGCAAAAACGTGAGCTTTCAGGCTAACCCTTAAGGTTGAATCTAATACTGCACGAGCTGGATTTTTCCCTTTAATTCCCCTTACTGTTAAGCGTGGGTTATCAGCAAGAAGAGTCCCGCTTCCGACCATAATGCAATCAACCTCGCTCCTAAGGGTATGGACGTAACGCCTAGATTGCTCTGAGGTTATCCACTTGGATTCACCTGTTTTTGTAGCAATCTTACCATCAAGTGAGGTCGCAAGTTTTAGGGTAACAAAAGGTAGCCCTTTGGTTATAAATTTATTATAGGTTCTATTTAGTTCCTCACATTCCTTTCTTAGTACGCCTGTTACGACCTCAATTCCTGCACGCCTAAGAATACGAATGCTTCGCCCTTTTTCATTTGGGTTTGGGTCTTTTGCACCGATTACAACTTTTTTTATACCTGCGTTTATTACGGCCTCGGTGCAAGGCGACGTCCTGCCGTACCTTGAACACGGCTCAAGAGTTACAAAAAGTGTTGCTCCTTTTGAGAGCTTTTTGGCCTTCTTAATACCCAAGACCTCAGCGTGCGAACCCCCTGCTTTTCTGTGATAACCAGAACCAATCACAATGTTATTCTTTACAAGTAGAGCCCCAACAGCTGGGTTTGGGGTAACGGTCTTTCGCCCCTTCTTGGCCTGAACAATAGCCTCTCTCATAAACTCTATGTGTTTTTTATTCACTTCTTTTTCTTATTATTATCAACGAGTTCCTTCATTTCGCTCATAAACTCGTTTATGTCTCGAAACTCTCTATAGACTGAAGCAAACCGCACATAAGCAACCTCATCCAGCCTTCTTAAGAGGTTCATAACTGCCTCACCAATATCAGAGCTAGATAGCTCACGAGTACCACTCTCAATAAAAGCACCCTCTAATCTATCGACCTCAAGTTCAATATCTTCAATACTTACTGGGCGTTTTTCACAAGCTTTTTTTATCCCGTCCAGTATCCTTGACCTATCAAATACAACCCTTGCCCCGTTCTTTTTCACAACCATTGGAAGCATATCACCTAGACGCTCATATGTTGTAAAACGTTTAGTGCAACCAAGGCACTCTCTTCGTCTTCTAGTAACATTACCATCATTAGACAAGCGAGAATCAATGACTTTATCTTCAATATGTGCGCAAAAAGGACACTTCATAGAGGCAATATACAAGAGAAACGCAGAAAAAACAAGTGCTTTAAGTGGAAGCTCCTCTTATACCCAATCAAAAAAACTAAGCTGTCTTGGTAAATTTACTCTTTAAATCATCCATAAGACTGTAGACAACTGGGATGACAATTAGAGTCAGGAAAGTCGAGGTAAGCAAACCGCCAATTGTTGCAACAGCCATCGGAGCTCTTGACTCACTCCCTGCCCCTAGGGCAAGAGCCGTTGGAAGAACCCCAAATATCGTTGAAAATGCCGTCATAAGGATTGGCCTAAGCCTCACTCGCCCTGCTTTTTCCACAGCCTCTCTTAGTTTTTCCCCCTCTTCCCTTAGTCTATTTGTATAATCTACGAGTATTATAGAGTTTTTTGTAACAAGCCCAATTAAAAGGGTTATTCCTATCATACTATATATATTAACAGTATGACCGCTTATGAAGAGTGCACCGAGTGCGCCAACAATACTAAGCGGAAGTGCAACCATTACAGTTAGGGGGTGAATAAAGCTCTCAAATAAAGACGCAAGAACCATATACGTAATTAGTATAGCCAAGAGAACGGCAAACACCATACTACTACCTGTTTCCTTTAGTTGCTCGGCTTGTCCCCCGACCTTGGCCGTAAAACCAACGGGCAATATGGCTCCTGCAATGCGGCGTACGTCCTCTACAGCAGAGCCAAGTGTTTTCTCACCCTCTAGGTTACCAAAGATAGTTATGCTTCTCTCACGGTCTATTCTGTTTATCACAGGCGGTGATAAGGTCTCCTCAATGCTTACCATACTTTCAAGGCTCACCATCTCGCCTCGGTTACTTCTAACACTTAGACGGAGGATATCATCTGGGGCATTTGTCTGCGTAGGGAGAAGCTTTAAGGTTACATCAAAGCTCTTGCCACCTTCTTTAAAACGAGTAACATTACTCCCTCCAATAAGAGTGTTCACGGCTCTTGCGATTGTCTCGGTATCAACACCAAGGTCAGCGGCTCTGTTTCGGTCAATAGTAACCAAAACCTCAGGGAGACCTAGATCGTAGTTTGAGTCAATACCAACAATGCCTGGAACTTCCTCTAGGTTGTCCATTATTTTTTCTGCATAAAGTGCCAGTTCTTCTATTGAAGGCCCTTTTATTACGTACTCAAGCGGAGGGCCTCGGTGTGAGCCAAAACCAAAGGACATGGGATTTACAAACACCCTCATCCCAGGCTCTGTATTTAACTCTCTCCTAAGTTCCTTTAAAAGCTCTTGCTGGCTCTTATCACGCTCATCCTTTGGGGTCATCCGAACAAACATAATCCCCTTATGAACGCTTGCACTCTCTCCGAGACCAATTGCGGCAAAAAAACCACGAATTTCAGGCTTACTAAGAAGTATCTCCTCATTACGCTTAAGTTTTGCGTCGGTGTAATCTATTGACGAACCAACGGGCGAGGTAAAGATAACCATAAAGCGAGATTGATCCTCTGGTGGGATAAATTCTTTTCCTAAAAAATTCCATACTACTAGGCTTGAGCCAAAGACCGCAAGGGCAAGGATAATAACTATCAGTCGATTTGCAAGGGCGCGGGAGAGTAAACGAGCATAGAATTTTTCTACCCTCTTGTAGACGCCCTCAATAAAAGCGAAAAAACCTGAGGCGGGTTTTGTAGAGGAGGTCGAGACGGTAAGAAACTTTGACGAAAGCATCGGGGTTAGGGTTAGTGCAATAAATGTAGAGATTGAGACCGCAAGTGCAACCGTTAGACCAAACTCGTATAAGAAACGACCAACTACACCCTCCATAAAAGCAACAGGAACAAAGATTGCTATGAGGGCAACTGTTGTTGCAAGGGCAGCGAATGCAATCTCAGTTGAGCCGCTCACTGCGGCCTCGATTTGCCCCTTGCCAAACTCAACCCTATGGCGGTAAATATTTTCTACTATTATAATGGCATCATCAACAACAACACCTATGGCAAGAGTCAGGGCAAGCATTGTCATGGTATTTAGCGTAAAGCCAAGGAGGTAAATAAAGAGCATTGCCCCCATTAGGGACAAGGGAATTGTTAGCCCAGCAATTAGGGTTGCTGAAAAGTTCTTTAAAAATAAGAAGATAACAAGGGCGGCTAAGAGGCCACCAAAGACGAGTGCAAACTTCATCTCATCAATGCTTTTTTTGATAAAAACAGAGGAATCAAAGGCAATGTGGAGTTTATAGCCAGGAGGCAAGTCCGCTCTTGCTTGCTCAACCTCTGCCTTTACAAGGGTTGCAAGCTGAACTGTATTGGCTCCTGGTTTTTTTCTAATACCAAGCCCAACCGAAGGCGTGCCGTTATACCTGGCTAGGTTTCTCTTATCACTTAAACCATCAACGACCTTGCCTATATCTTTTAAACGTACGGGATAGCCCTCTCGCGTTGCAACAATTAACTCATTAAACTCGCTAACCGTCGAGAACTCGCCCTCTGTCTTTACGCTAAACTCTATATCCGTGCTTGTTAAGAACCCACCTGGTAAATCAACATTCTCAGCCCTTATGGCTATTACTACCTCAGCTGAGGTAAGGTTCATTGCCTCTAAACGGTCTCTATCAAGCCAGACCCTAATTGCACGCCCCTGCTTACCGCCAACTCCAATAGAGCCAACCCCCTCGATTGTCTCAAGCCTTGGCTTTAGGATATCCTCGGCATAAGCCGTTACCTCGGCAATTGGGCGATCCCCAGCAACGGCAATCCACATTATTGGCCTAGACTGAAGGTCAAATTTTCCAACACTTGGCACTTCGGTATCTGTTGGGAGTTTTCTAACAGCACTATTTACTCTGTCTCGAACGTCTTGAGCCGCAAGCTCAATATCCCTAGACATCTCAAACTCGATTGTAACAATTGAAGCACTATGAGAAGAGATACTTGTAAGTTTTTTCACCCCTTCTATAGTTGCAACCTGCTCCTCAATTATGTCAGTAATATTCTCCTCAACAACCTCAGGGCTTGCCCCGGGCAGTATCGTAGTAACAGAGACAACCGGAAACTCAACCTTAGGAAATTGGTCAACACCAAGACGGAGAAATCCTATTATCCCAAAGACTAAGATTGCAAGCATTACCATAAAGGTAGTAACAGGCCTTTTGATTGCAAGTTCAGGTAAGAACATTTTTTTACTACGACTCCGCGTATTTTTTTAATAACAAATTCTACAAATAAAAAAACAACCTATTCTATGACCTTAACACTTGCTCCGTCTTTAAGGGAGCTTCCGCCCTCGACTATGACAGCGTCACCTTCGTCAATGCCACTAAGGACAGAAACCTTTGAACCAACTCTACCGCCAACCTCAACCTCGACCCTTACTGCAATTCCCTTGAAGGCAACAAAGACAATGTTCTTCCCATCCCTTAAAAGCACAGCCTTCTCAGGCAAGAGAAAGGCGTTTTTCTCAACCCCTGTTGTAATACTGACATCAGCAAAAAGCCCTGGACGCAGTTTTCGTTTCGGGTTCTTTATCTTGGCCTTAATCTCAAAACTTCTACTCTTTGTATCAATGCGTGGACTAATAAAATAAATCTTTCCCTTATAGGGTTTACTCTTAGAGGCTACCCCTTTGCCAAGCTTAAGCTCCACTTCTTGACCAACCTCAACCTCCAAGAGACGCCTCTCAGGGATCATTGCCGAGACCTTTATAGGGCTTGTATCAATTAAGGTAAAGAGTGCCTCACCTTTTTTTATATAGCTTCCCGGAGCAAAAGACCTGCTCGCAATAAAACCCGCAAAGGGGGCTTTTATGCGAGAATTTTCAAGCTCATTCCTTGCAAGGTTATAGGCGGCTCTTGCACTCTCTAAAGCGGCCTGTGAGGAGCTTGCTCGTGCGCGAGCCTCGTCAAAATCCTGCTCCGTAATAACGGCCTCTTTCCGAAGCTCTGCTTTTCTAAAAAAATCTTTCTCCGAGAGTTCACTATCTGAGGTGGCTTTCTTTAGGTCGGCCTCAGCTTTATCAACCTTTAACCTGAATTTTTCTTCATCAAGAAAGGCCAGTACAGTCCCCTTTGATACGTCTTCACCCTCATCACGTAGAACCCTTGTGAGTATCGCCTCTAGTTCAGAGCGAATTACAACCTCTTCATCTGCCTCAAGCGTACCAAGGGCAGTAATATAGGTCTTAAACTCTTGTTTTTTGGCAAGCTCCACGCGAACGGATATTGCACGACCAGAGGTCATACCGCCGTGGCCGTGAGTCCCGCCTCCACCGCTCTTTTTCTTGCTCTCTTTTATTTCTTTGTGAGACTCTGTCTTTGTCCCCTTACCTGCTCCCTCGCCTTGCTCTTCTTTTTTTCCGCATCCAAAAAAAGTAAAGCTTACAATAAAGGCCAAAACAAAGACAAACCTAAAATTAAAAAACTTAAACATAATTCCCCACTCTCTAACTTTGTTATTATTTAATCTAATTTTACACTATTATCTTGATTAAGGACTGCCAAGACCTCAGTTAAAAAAACCCCAGCACTAACCTTTACCTTTAATACTGATAGCTCATAATCTAACCTTGCTTTTATAACATTTAAATCAGCAGAGACAAGTTCAGTATCAGCATCAATTAAATCCGTAGAATCAGCAAGGCCGTGTTTGTACTGCTTAAAGATCATTAAGTAGTTTTCCTTAGCAAAGGCCTGTTGCTTTTCAAAACTCTCAATTACTGAACGGCCAGATTCCATCTCGTTATACGTACTACGCACCTCAAGCTCCATATCACGTCTAGCTGACAAGCTCTCAAGTTCGGCTTGACGAAGCTTACTCTTTGCTTGCCCAAGCTCAGCCCTCCGAAGACCTCCCTCAAAGATTGGAAAACTAAGGGTGATGGATGCGTAAGTCGTCTCATCTAGAAAAAAAGCCGTCTCCGGGGTCTGATCTTTTATCGTATGAACACCTTCAATCTTTACCACTGGCAAAAACTGACCACGTACGTACCCGACCCCTTCCTTTGCAATCTCCTCAGATAACCTTAAACGAATTAAATCCTTTCTATTTACTGAGGCCTCTGTAATAAGTGTCCCTAAAGTCTTATCGACCTGAAAACCCGTACCATTAAAAAGTGCCTCGTCATTGATGATTATCGGAAGCGAGGCTTTTGTTATTCGAGCAAGAAGGTGTTCAGCATTACGAAGCGTGGCCTTTGCACGAACAACCTCAGCAACCTTAGCAGCCCCCTCAGCCTCTGCACGCAAAACATCTGCCCTTGTAGCGACCCCAACACCAAAGCGAGCTTTACTAACACGGAGCTGTTCTTTTGCACGTGCCAAAGAAGCCTTGCTAATTTCAAGGGTCTTGCCAGCCTCAACAAGATTAAAGTAAGCGACAGAGGATTCCAGCAAAACACCAGAGCGAATATCATCAACAGATAAGCCCGAAGCCTCTGCCTTTTTCTTTGCCTGACGAATAGCATTAAAGCCCTTACCTCCATTATACAGATATTGGGAGAGGCGGATATTAATCCTGGAGTTACTCTCTGGTTGAAGGAGTTGCCCAGAAGTGCCTGTCAATTCGTCACTATATTTTGTATATGTGCCGTCTAGGCTAAGCGAGGGCAAGAGAAAGGAATAAGCCCTTGAGACGTCCCCTTTGGAGCGAAGCAACTCTTCGCTGGCAATCATAATGCTCTCGTGATTATCAAGAGCCATCTGCCAAACGTCTTTTAAGGTTACGGGGACTAACTCTTCACTTTTAGTTATAGCCAAAGGCGAGGCCGCAGAAGATACTGCCGTAGTGCAGAGAAGCAATAGGAGCGATAAACAAGCTACTTGAGAAAATATTTTAAAAAAAAACTTCATTAATTTTTCCTTTTAAAAATTAAAAAGATACAGATAAAAAAATGCCACTGGAGATTAACATCTTATCTATGAGTCTTTAAAGTTACAAAAAAAGAGACCTTATATTAAAGCACAGATGCACGTGAAAAAAACAAAAAAAAGGGATTTCGCCTTAGACGAAATCCCTTTAAATACTGGTGGAGCTGAGGGGGGTCGAACCCCTGACCTC
>JAGLUZ010000050.1 GCA_023134165.1 Deltaproteobacteria bacterium
CAATAAAACCACCGCGAGATAAGGTCATAAGAAGCATGCCTGTCATTATAATGCATGAGAGTGAAATTAAAACAATAGGTAAAAATTCACGGCTCTCGGTGATACGAACAAGACGTTTTCCTAAAGTAACTCCAGGTAGAGTTCTCAATTTTTCAAACTTTGATAATAGCAATCCAAATGAGAGGGGTATTATCATAAGCAAAAAACCAGCAAAATGATTATGGTTCACAAAAGGACCCCAGAAAAAAGTCATATCTGGAGAGCGTGTTGAGTTAACAGGGATAAACCAAAGTAGTTTTCCATTCCAAAATAATTTTTGAAAAAGAGCAACGAGGGAGATAAAAAGACCTACGCAAACTATAATCGTAATCAAACGCAGGATTTTATCTTTTGTATTGTAGTGATTTATAATCACGTAGAAGATTATCACACACGAGAGAAGTCTCATCAGCTCGCTTAATGTAGCATGAGGGTTTATACTTAACTGAAAAAAAACTGCGCTACTTGGTTCAGTAAGTGCTAAGGCTCCGTGCAGTAGAGAGGCCTTTGGTGATAAAAAGTCAACCAGCGAAGCTGGCAAAGAAATCAGTTGAAGTAAAACTAGAAAAGAAAAAACAAGGAGTGAAACTATAATAGCACTCGGAAAAAATATTTTTTTCCCCTCAAGTAATTGCATTATAACCCACGCCAAAAAAATCAATGCTATAACAAAAATCATAATAGAGCGTGAGATAAGGCCAACAGAACCAACTGCAAGAGGGGTGAAAATAATTAAAAAAATCAGAGCTCCGTCCAAAAACCAATCGAGAGCCTTTGGTAAACTACTGTTCTCTGTAGAAAAAAAAACCTTTAATTTTTTAAGATTACCTACCATCAGCAGTGAAGGTTCTCCGAGCTAGAAAACCTTAAACCACTTAAAACAGACTGTGGGTTTTTTATAACAAGATTTTGAGCCTTTTCTCTTCCTATAATATCTGAGGCAACCCTTGCGGCCTCTGACAACGCAGGTTTTCTAAACCCAGATGAATGCGCATCACTTGCTATAATATGCACGTACCCTTTCTCTAAGAACTCCGCCGAGGTATGGAGCGCCCTCTCTCCTAATTCTCCGGTTATGCTTCCAGCAGTAATTTGAAGTACCCCACCGCCTGCTATAAATTTATCCAAAATCTCAGGACGCTTTGCAATTGAATTATCTCTCTCAGGGTGGACGAGAATAGGAATAAGTCCCTCACTGTAATGAGAAAGAAGGTATGAGTCCCAATTTGGCGGAAGAACATTTGCTGGAAGTTCGGCTAGAAAATATCTAATTTGGTTCTCTAAACCTCCAAAGGTTAGGGAGCTTGAGGTTCTTACTTTCTCTAATACTCCAGGAGCGAGAGCAACCTCAGCGGCAGAGAATAATTCAAGAGGAAGACCAGCCTCACTAACAGCAACCTTAAGCTTAGATAAAAGTTCTGGAACTTTTTTAAGAGAGGTATTGAAAAGATCTGGATTGTAATGAGGCGTTGCTACTATCTTTGTAATTCCGTCATCAACTGCCAGGCGACACATCTCCAGAGCCTCATCCATGCATGAGGCACCGTCATCTATCTCAGGTAGGATATGGCAATGAATATCAACCACCAGCAACCTCAGTAGAATCTTTACCGCCGTAGGGATAATAATGATGGTAGTACCCGTACCCTGGCGACTTACTCATGGAAATTTTATTTAGTGTAACCCCAATTGTCTTTATTTTTGCAGATACAAGATGGCGCAGCGCACTAGAGACAAGTTCCCTAGAGGTGGTTCCACCGTTTACAACAAAGAGAACTCCGTCAGTTTTTCTAGCAATAGTAAGTGAATCAGAGACAGCCAAAACAGGTGGAGAATCAAAGATAATGCGGTCAAATCTTTCTTTGAGCTCAGAGATAATCATACTCATCTTCTCTGATGATAATAACTCCGCAGGGTTTGGCGAGTGAGTCCCCGCAGTAATGACACTTAGGTTATTAGTATCTGGGAGATCCTTTAATGCCGTAGAGGTCTCAATTGTTCCCATAATAATATCAGTCAAACCGTTTTTATTCTCTAAGCCGAGAGAATCGTGAACCTTCATGTGACGAAGGTCGGCGTCAATGAGGACAACCTTCTCTCCCATCTTTGCCATAGAAAAAGCAAGGTTTGTCGCTGTCGTTGTCTTGCCCTCACCAGGTACCGCACTTGTAACTAGCATAACCTTTGGTGGCTCATCAATGGAGGAGAACATAATCGAGGTGCGTAGTGTTCGGTACGCCTCCGCAATTAAAGACCTCGTATCTGAGAAGATACTTCCATCAAGAGTTCCATCATTTGCAACAAAAGGAATATAGCCAAGAAAAGGTAGCCCTAGGTAAGACTCCACATCCTCTTCGTTTTTTAATGACTTATCCATATACTCGACAAAGAAGGCTGCACCGCCGCCGAGCATTAACCCAACAAGAATCCCAAGGAGTATATTGAAACCTCTCCTCGGACTAACTGGAGATTTTGGAACAATAGAGTAGTCAACTACCTGGGCATTTGAGACATTTATTCCACTTGAGAGCTGTGCCTCTTGAAGTTTTCCAAGTAAAATCGTATAAAATCTTTTATTACTAATTGACTCACCAGATACGACATTAAATTCAATCGCTTTTCTACTAAGCTCAAGGACAAGATCTTTTTGGTCATCAACTTTCTTCCTAAGTGAATCTTCACGAGTCTTTGCAATTATGTACTCTGTCTTTGCGGCATTTAACATCTTACGTGTCTCAGAGGTAAGGTTAAACTGAACCATCTCTAGCTCTGAGCGAGCCTTCAGCATCTGCGGATGTTTTGGGCCGTACTTCTCTGATAACTCTGATATCTTGGCCTTAAGATTTAACTCACTGCTTCTAATGCCCTGAATAACAAGGTTGTTCATTATATCAGGCACTGTAACAAGAAGTTCTGGCTTATCTATGACAGCTTTAATTTGACGATAGCGAATCTCAGCATCCTGACTCTTTGCCTCAACACGAACCTGCTGAGAAGTAAGCTCCTTTAATTCCTGCAAGATAACATTCTCACGCGCCTCAAATGAAACAATCCCCTCACCTTCTTTATACTGTTGAAGGCTTCTCTCTGAGTCTTCAACCTTGGAACGTAGTACCGAACGCTTTGCAGTTAGCCAGTCGACGGCATCCTTAAACGGCCTGACACGTATATCAAGGTTATGTTCGATATAAGCATTTGCAATACCATTTGCCATACCAGCAGCAACAACAGGAGAATTAGCACTAAAACTTATATCTAAGATATTACTTTTTCGACCAAAAGAAACCTCTGTGGATAAGAGTACGAGGTCTGTTAGTTTTGGGTCAAGTTCATTTTGAAGAAAGGCTTCAGGGAAATCAAGAGTTTCCACCTCATTATCACCAAAGAGGAAGGACTTAATAACAGAGAGTACAGAGCTAATTACCCCGCCCTCTTTAGATTCCTTTGCACTAACAAAATATAGTGAGTCATTAAGCTCAAGACTTCTAACGACCCTATCGGCAAAAGCACGTGACTTGAGAATTCCAGCCTGAGTATTGAAATATTCCCTAGAGTCCTTCATCTGTAAGAGACCCCCCTCACCTTCGACAAAAGACATAGTGGGGTTAGAGTTTAGCTCGAAGAGAATCTGCGCCGTCCCCTTATAAATAGGGGTTACAAGGAATGAATACGTGGCAACACAAATTACAGTACTTAGAAAAAACGCAAGAAAAACTTTTCTGCGTTTAACTAAGATGTGCCAGTAATCCATTAGATGTATCTCTTGGTTATCTTGGTTTTGCATCAAATAAGCCTCATTTGTATTTCATATTTCAATATTAAAAAATACTCTCAGGGACAAGTATCACATCCTCTGGAATAACAAGTTCTTGCATCTTAACCCTTATTGTTTCCTCAACTCCGTCTGTCCCCTTACGGACAATCTTTGTCCGCCCCTTCCAAGCAATAGGTGTAAAACCACCAGAGAGAGTTATGGCCTTCAGCACAGTTAACCCTTTTGTTATCTTATAGGCACCAGGCCTTACGACCTCCCCTGTGATGTAAACCAAATCCGCCTTAGGTATATATATGCTATCTCCGTCATTTACCTGATGATTTACAGTTGCCTCACCTTTTTCAAGTAAGACCTTGAGCTCTACTCTGATTACATCATCATCAGCGTCTGCTATTGATTTAAGATCCTTATCAAGGTTTGTTAGAGGAGTTGAGGGTTTTTTAGATTTTCTCTGAATAAAAAGATAATCCCCAGCAAGATTTGTTAAACCACCAGCACTGGAGATGACCTCCAAGAGAGTAGACTCACCGCGAAGCCTAATAAGGCCAGGTTTTAAGAACTCGCCAAGGACAGTAACTTTTTTACTTGTGTATTCGGAGATAAAGACCGTGACGTGAGCTTTTTTTATATAGCCGTCCTCAAGCAATGTTGCAAGTTTTTTCTCTACCCCACTGGTAGTAAAACCGCCAATATTAACGACGCCAACAAGTGGGAATGTAATTGAACCGTCAGCTCCAACCCTAACTTTTGTCTTTAAGTCCGGGTGCTCGTAAACATTTATCTCTAGTAGGTCGCCCTCACCAACAGCATATTCAATAGCATTAGCAGGGGTGGAGTAAATTAAGAGACCTAAAAATAGGGTCATAAAAACAAAAGTGAATTTTAGAAAATAAAGAGGTGAAAAACCCAGATGATTAATCTCTCTATTTGTAAGGTTTGGCACTGGTAACTCCAATGTGGCTCGTTGAAATTTTATTATAAATTTGTTGAGGCAAGTAATTGCCTCCTAGATTTTGAGGTAATTACCTTAGACTTAAGAGGCTCTTTCTTATCGTCAACACGTGACCAATAACCGCTTTTAAGTTGAACCTTATCTGTAGCAATCGCCGAAAGATTCCTAAGGAGTAGAGCATTTTTAAAGACGTACACCTCTGTACTTGCATCATCTTCTGAGACAATGAAATCTGAGAAAGAAGTCCTAATACTTGCATAATCAGTCTCAACTAAGATGGAAGAGGTTCCTACTGTACGAGTAGCCGCAACAACTCTGAGACTCCCTGCGTATAGGCGTATACCAAGTTTTCTACCTGAAGGCTCTTTTGCGTAAATATAAAGGCTTATCATTAGCCGAGCATTCTCGGACAAATTTAAAAAAGCACCATCTTTAAAGAAAATTTGGGCTCTGGCACCAACTCCAGTAGAGATTAAATCACCAGGGCTTAGGGTATCTCCAAGATTTAAAGGTTCAAGTATCTCCTTACCTGGACGCTTCAAAAAAACATCTCCCCGAACTCCACCGACCTCTATAAGAAGAGGTTCTGCTGAGACTCTGCTACTTACAAGTACCAACGCAAAAATAATTAGCAAAGAGGAGATTAAAATACGCAAGTAAATAGCCTCGAAAGTTGCAAAATAGAATTAATTATTAATCATAAATTATAACAGATTCAGAGGGTTACAAGCAAGAGTTATTAGTTCTATCCTTAAATATAAAAGAGGTTTTATCTTGGTTATACTAAGCTCTAGGGTTGAGATAGATTTATTTTTCCAAAAAAAAAGGCCAGCTAGCAACCCCCTCTTAGAGGAGAAGAAGCTAACTGACCCTTGGAAAATCAAAGACTACATCTTGAAATTAATTGAGAGTTGATAACGGTTATCAATATAATCATTAACATCAACATTTGAATCTCTGTAGTAATAATCATAATCAAAGGCGAAACTAATAGTCTCATTCATCAGATAAGCAAAGGATGCACCGAGTTGAGACCTTCTGTCTTTTCTCTTCTCAAGAAGCGCTGCAGTTGGATCAGGGTCAGAGAAAGTATCTTCTACGCCACCGGCACGAAGAGTTCCTTTAAATTGTCTACCAAATTTTTGATTAAACTCTATGTGGTAACCTGTTGAGACAAAAAATCTAGTTGAGAAAAGACTTGTTTCATTGATAACCCTCTCACCAACGATTTTAAGAGAAGATGTCTTTGAGAAGTCATGATTAAGGTCGATAGAAGCAACCCATGTATTATACTTGCCAACAGTATCTAGGAAGTACTGCCTCCACTGGTAACCAGTCTTAATAGTACCAGCAGATTTTCCAGACATCTTCCACGTAAAACCAAGGTAGGCACGCTGATTTCTACTATCATAGGACTGTGCACCTACTGGAGCAGTTAAGTCCGTTGAATAGTAATCTACCTCACTCCTGTCATACTCCAAAAAAATAGATGTCTTTGGAAGAAGAGTAAAGTAAAAATAAGCCGCTAAAGTATCTACCTCTCTTTCTCTAAAGGCGTTGGCTGGATTCTTATAATCCCAAATTACGTGAGAATAAAGAACCTGTAACTTTGCAATCTCAGCCATTTTTTGAGTTATTGTTACACTTGCGTCATTTGTCTTGTATTGTTCAATATCACCTGTTGCAGAAGAGCCGCGTGGTTCATGAGCTTTCTTATACTTATTCTTTATGGCCAAAGAAAAGCTACTACCGATATTAAAGTTCATAAAAAGGTGACCATTATGACTAGTAGTATTTTCACTATCATACTCATCATGTTTTGTGTTCACGAGGTTATAGTCAAGTAAGATTGTGTGCTTGCGAATAGGTAATTCAAAACGAATTCCAGGTACGTAAGAAGCGATAAAATCATCTTCATAATTTTCAGCACTTGCAAAAACATTGGTGGTGTAAAGTCCCTTAACGTTTAGGTACGGATATATCTTAGTCTTTCCAAGGTGTATATTGCCAACTCCCCAGGCAACCCCTGGTGATGTAATGGCAAGTACTAAAATTGCTAAAATAATAAGTCTTACTCGTCTCATTCCAATACTCCTCCTAAACAGGTTATATGTTAAAATTAATTAAAATCGAGCTTTAAAATACTATGAGAAATTTATTTTTTTTAAAAGTCTTTACGGCTTAGTCCTTGGCACCGCACTTACCGAAGCAAGTAAGTCTGCTACTTCCTCTGGATTTGCACCAAGACCTATTAGAGGTCTTGCCATCTCTACAGGACTTGTTCCTGCACTAATTAAGGCCGTAAAAAGAACCCTTGTATCTATCCCCTCTTTTATAGCACCAACCACTACAGCCTCAACTTCGTATCCCTCAATAATTGCAACATATACTAGGTGGGAGGGTGAGAGACCAACCTTTAAAAGATCTCTAACAACCTTTTCCTGATTTAAACCGTTTAAGGATGCCTTATTTAGCACCGTATTAATAGAGCTCCCTGCTTCTATATCTCTAATGAGCACTTTTGTAAGCAGGTTTTGCTCACTCACACTCATTAATAAACTTGGAGCCGCATACAAATTACTCGAAAAAATTAAAAAAACCATCAAAGATAATACAAGCACCTGAAGTTTAGACGAATGTATCAGCTCTGCAGGATATAACCCCCTACTCCTCACAA
>JAGLUZ010000051.1 GCA_023134165.1 Deltaproteobacteria bacterium
GTGCAATGCGTCCCTCTCCAGCATTATAGCTAGCGGCCGCAAGGTACCAAGAACCAAAGCGACTATTTAGTACGCCTAAATAATCAGCGGCTGCTAAGGTTGCTTTAAACGGATCTCGCCTTTCATCAATCCACCAATCAACACGAAGACCAAATTTTTTACCAGTAAAGGACATAAACTGCCACATGCCAACGGCCTTTGCGTGGCTACGAGCATAAGGGTTCATCCCGCTCTCTATCATTGCAATATAGGCAAGGTCTTCAGGGAGGCCTTTCTCACGAAGGACTTTTTTTATCATTGGAAAGTAAGAGGTGCTTCGCTCTAGCCAACGTGCAAAGTGTTTCTTTCCGCGTGTCTGAAAGTACTTTATGTAGGACCTTACTTTTTTATTTATTACTACCGGTACGTCAAAGCCTTGGGTGAGATTTGTTCTTGCAATTCTTGCGAAGGGGCTTATTTTTTCAACAAGGTCAATGCAATTACTCTCTCTATTGCTGGCAAAGGAGTGGACAACCTTTAAAGACGCTGTAGGGTCATAGAAAATGCTTGTCGCATTCCAAGGGTATTCCTTATTTATTGTACGTGTGGAGGTCGTTTCAGTCTCACACGAAAATTGGTTAGCCGATACATCAGAGGCTAGTAGTGTGCAAATTAGTAGAAAGGCTACAGAGAGCGTTTTATTAAAAATTGTCATAATTTTATTGGGTTTTTTGTGCGTTATGAGGAAGTACTAGAAAGCCAGAGGCCTCAAGTTCTTTGAATTTTTCTTTTAGGTCGTCTGCTGAGTTTTTTGCAACAAGCTCAATTGCTCGCCCCGCATCCGTTATTTTTTTTGTGTAATCAATAAAGTACTGATTATTAGCAAACCATTTTTTTGCCAAGTTATGGCCGTAACTCTTTACCATGATATTATATAAATCTAGTCGAAGTATTTGTTTTAATATTGCACGTTTTGAGTAGAATTTTTTTGCCGCCTTCATTGTCTCATTTTGTAGCTCAAAGAAATTCATTTTTTTCGGTTTGTAGAGTACGTGATGTGCGTCATAGAGGCTCCAGTCCTTGCTAATCAGGCGTCCGCTTTGTTCCATCTCGTGATACAGGGCAGTACCTGGAAGCGGAGTCAGGATTAAAAACTGAATAGACTCAAGGCTATTTTTCTTGGTAAAACGGAGTGTTTCTTTTATTGTATCCGTTGTGTCGTGCTCTGAGCCAAAGACGAACATACCGTGGATGCGTATCCCTTTTTTGTGGAGTTTTTTTACGCAGCTTTGAATATCTTCAAAAGACTGTTTTTTGTTATACGCCTTAAGTGTCTCTGGGTTTACGGACTCAAAACCAATGTAGACGGTATGACATCCAGACCTCTTCATTAGATCTAGAAGTTCTTCGTCCTTTGCAGTCTCAACTCGAACCTGTGCTGTCCACGTCGGGGTAAGCCCTTCTCTAATCATTGAGCGAAATAATTCTTTGCTACGTTCTTTGTCGGCTGTGAAGTTATCATCATAGAAGAAGATGCGCCTGCCGCCACCTTCTTTATTTAGTCTTAGTTCTTCAAGGATAAGTTCATTTGAGCGAAGGCGGTATTTTTGTCCAAACATGGCGGTAACTGAGCAAAAGCTACAATCGTAGGGACAACCCCGCGAGGTCATAATCGGTGTGACAGTTAGATTTTTGTAAGGGGTCTCTTCGTAGCCATCAATTAGAGAGAAGTCTGGGATTGGAAGAGTATCTAAATCCTTACAAAAAGTATTTCCTTTGTTGTGTGTTTTCTCTCCGTTTTGATTGTATGAAAGCCCTGGGATATCAGCGTAGCCAGTGTCCTGCTCCAGTGCTTTTATGAAATCTACGATGTAGTCATCAGACTCGCCCCGGAGAACAAAGTCAGAGTAACCAAGGGCTTCGTCAGCCATAAATGTCACGTGAGGCCCACCCATAAAGACCGGTATCCCAGCCTTTTTTACGAGGGCGGCTGTCTCGTAAGCACGCATTGTTGTTGAGGTAATTGAAGAGATACCCACGACGTCAGCACTAAGGACTTCTTTTAAGTCTAGCTCACCGAGTGTCTCTATAAATATTTTTACCTCATAACCAGCTTTCTTTAAGATAGTACCAAGGAGAATTGTACCAAGCCGTGGCATAGGCATACCGCTGAAGATGTGAAAATCAGGGGGGCGGGATTCGATAAAGACAATTTTTTTTATTTCACGAATTCGAGCCATGTTTTTACCTTTTGAGATTAAGAGTTATGTGCTCTAGAATGCTAAAAAGTAGGTATTATCATACTCTTTAGGCAATATCGTGTCAAGGTAGAAGCTCTTTGCTGGTATTGCCAAGTACTTTTAGTTCATCGCCTGCTTTTGAGATACCAAGTTCAGAGGCTTTCTTTAAGAGTTTTCGTGCATTGTCTTTTTCCCCGCGTGCCATATAGATTAGGCCGAGGTTGTAGTGTGCTCCAGCGTGCTCTGGGTCTAGGAGAATTGTCATCAAAAAATCTTGCTCTGCTTTATCTGAATGACCAAGCTCTGCGTATGCAGAGCCCCTAACATTAAAGGCCTTTGGATCATTTGGAAGATTTATAACGGCTCTATTAAAGTCGTTGATGGCAAGGTGAAGCTCGCCTTTATCAAGGTAAGCTCGCCCCCTGTTGTAGTAGCCACCGTGCGCAGTCTTTGGATCTGGGTATACCTCTATTTGTTTGCTCCAAAGCGCAACTGAGCTTTTCCATATGGGTATCTGCTTTGAGGTTAGATCTATGAGTGGCACTATTATCACCGCAGTAATAATAAGTAAGGCAAGGATTCTTGATTTGGTCTTTTTAAATATTTTTTCTATAAAAGCTCCAATCATCACGCCAATGAGGATAAATGGGCCTAAGAAGGGAAGATATGTGTAGCGGTCTGCTGCGGCTTGGCTTCCGACCTGGATAATCCCAATCACAGGGGTTAGCGTTATAATATAGAAGAGTAAGGTTGCTAGTAGTATCTTGTATTTTTTTACGTAAATAAGTGAGATAGTTCCAAGTGCTATAAGTATCGCAATTGGGATTAGGAACTCTACTGAACCAAGGGTAATCTCATTATTAAAAGGATGAAATGGAACAAGGTCAAATGGCATTATCATCTTCTTTAGGTAGAAGACGTAGGAATGTGCGGCATTTAGGGTTCTTGACCAAAGGGGGATAACATCCAATGTTCTTATAGCCCCAACTGAACCCTGAGTAAGTATTGTTACAATAGCACTGCCGACGCTTAGTGCAAAGAAAGGTAGTTTTTCTATTATTATTTTCTGTAAGTCAGTGATTCTATTTAAGGGATAAAAATCAAGGATAATAAAGATAACAGGAAGTGTTATTGCCATAGGCTTACTAAGGAGTGCTAGCAGGAAAAAGAAAAGAGCCAAGATATAGTAACCCTGACGCTCTTTTTTATCAGTTTTTGCAAAACAAGTGTAAGCAAAGAGGCTTAGGAGAAAGAAAAAGGCACAGAGCACGTCCTTACGCTCTGATATCCAAGCAACGGACTCAACGTGAGTTGGGTGGATGCCAAATAAGAGGGCTGTAAGAATGCCGGCCGTAAACTTTAATATTCTCTTTTTTTCACTGCCGTATGCAATTGTTATTAAATAGATAGTTATAACGGCAACGAGTATTGTATTTAAAAGATGTAAAAAAAGATTTGTTAGGTGATAGCCAAATGGTTCGCTCCCCCAAAGGGCGTAATCTATTGCAAGCGATAACATCGTAAGAGGGTGCCAATTAGCAGATATTACGGCTGTACTTACCCATTTGAAAAACCCTACCCCTAAAGACCTGATGTCAGTATTTTCGTAGACGTAGACCCCATCATCCCAGTTCACAAACCCTGCCTCAAGAGACGGCATATAGACCATCAAGGTAATGTAGGACGCAATTAAGGCCACTGAGTAGTAGATGAACTTATTTATTTTTTTACTCTTTTCTGTACTTGTCATGGTTTATTTTGAAGTGTCCTTAAGATTTCACTGGCTTTTTTAATGCCAAGTTCGGAGGCTGTCTTTAGATATTTTTTTGCATTGTTATTATCCTTTGATTCTATATAAATTAATCCCAAGAGTAAGTTTGCTCTGCCATCTGTTGGGTTAAGGTCTATGGTGCGGAGTAAATCTTCTTTAGCTTCTTTGAATTTTTTTAGATTCCAGTATGCAATAGCACGGTTAATGAAAATATTAGGATTTTTCGGACTAGTAGAGGCGGTTACGTTAAAGTCTTTTATGGCAAGTTCAAAGTTGCCTTTTGTGAGAAATATTAGTCCTCTATTGAAGTACGCCCCGTGTGATTTTACTGGGTCTGGGTAAAGATTTAACTGGTAATTCCAAAGTGATAGAGAGTCCTTCCAAACAGATATCTGAGCTCTAGTGAGGGTTGCAAGTTGCAAGGACGCAAGTATTATAATCACTCCAGCTAAGGTAATAGCTAATATAACTGGCAAGCTTCCGCTTAATTTTTCACTGAGTTTGTCATTAAATGTTTGAATCAAAAAGCCAAGGCAAGCTCCTATGAGTAGGAATGGGGCTATTGAGGGAAGGTACATATAGCGGTCTGCCGCACTTTGCGTCCCAACCTGGATAATCCCAATTATAGGCAGGAGGGTAATTAAATAATAGAGCCAAGCACTTAGGAAAAACTTTTGTTTTTTTCTATAGTAAATGCAAATGGCACTAATGAAGATTAATAAAGCTAGTGAGGCGAGAAAAGCCGGTGTCGTAATATTTAAATCCGTTAGAAACGGGTATATGGGGCTTAGCTCATAAGGGGCTATCATTTTAAAGAGATAGAAAGCGTAAGAGTGGACAGCGTTAAGTATTCTTGAGAAAAAAGGTACAGTCTCTAAGGATTTTATAGCTCCACCCAAGTTCTGAGCAATAAGAGTTGTTACGACGCTCACGGCACTTAGTGCAAAGAATGGAAGTTTTTCTTTAATGGATTCTCTTAGTTTTTCCATTCTCTTGAGCGGATAGAAATCAAGAATGAGAAGTACGAAAGGGAGTGTTACGGCCATGGGCTTGCTAAGGAGTGCAAGAGCAAAGAATAAGAGCGAGAGTGCGTAGCCAGACCTAAATAAAGCTTTATTTTGTACCCACTTTAGGTAGGTTATGAGGCTTAGTAAAAAAAAGAAGGCACAGAGTAGGTCTTTTCGCTCAGAGACCCATGCCACTGATTCAACGTGAGTCGGGTGCAGGGCAAATAAAAGCGTGGTTACTAGAATTGTCGTGAAGGACTTTATTAATTTTTCTTCAACCACATAGATACGCTCTAAGATCTGCATTGTTAGCACAGCTACTAGAATTGTATTTAGTGCATGGAGGATAAGGTTTGTCAGGTGGTAGCCAAAGGGGTTAAGTCCCCACAGCTGATAATCTAGCCCAAAGGAGAGAAGCGTTAGTGGGTGCCAATTTGAAGCAACTACTGCAGTGGCGACCCATTTAAGGTAGGTAAAGATTGATGAACCAGTCTCAAGCCCAAACTTGTCTGAGATGTAGAGTAAGTCATCCCAGTTTACAAAATCAGCCTCTAGGGTTGGGAGGTAAGTTAAGCACGCAGTGAGAGAGGTAATTAGAATTACCCCAAGGTAGAGAGCTCTCTTATGCTTGCTCGGCAAGTTAATCTTTAGATTTTCTTCACCTTCTATT
>JAGLUZ010000052.1 GCA_023134165.1 Deltaproteobacteria bacterium
AGAAAAAACCGCCCTGTTAATCAGAGGGCGGTTTTTTTTAAGTTTTTTAAATTTTAAAAAAATTTAGAACGGAATATCATCATCCTCTGTTGGTGGTGGCGGGGCATCTACCTGGCTCTGACCGCCGCTTCCTCCACTACTACTGCTACCGCCTGAAGGGCTACTTCCTCTATCTCCTTTAGCCCCAAGCATCTGCATTTGGTTTGCAACTATCTCTGTTGTTGAGCGTTTTCCTCCACTCTTATCTTCCCACTGGCGGGTTTGAATGCGACCCTCAATGTAAACTTGCTTGCCTTTGTGCAGGTACTCGCCGCATATTTCACCGAGCTTTCCAAATGCCACTATTCTGTGCCACTCTGTTTTGTCTTGCTTGCCGCCTTCTTTGTCCTTCCACGACTCAGTCGTGGCAATGGTGAAGTTAGCAACAGCAAGTCCGCTTGGGGTGTAGCGCATCTCTGGATCTCCGCCAAGGTTGCCAACGAGTATTGCTTTATTTATTCCAGCCATGAATTGCTCCTCTTTTTTTAAAATTTTTGAGTTTTTTTAACTCAATTCGCACCCAATTAATTCTTGATCACTTTAACACTGGCAAAAAAAAAGTTCAAGGGCTTTTCTAGAGTCTCTGCCCTTGCCTAGGAAGGGTATAAAACTGAGTAGACGTAATTTTATGAATAATACGCTTCACACGCAACTTTATTTGCAGTTGTGTAGAGTCTTAAATTGACAAAAATACCAAAAAAAAGGTATTATTAATCAATGCTTTTAAGTTTTTCAATATTTAGGACAATTCTACTTTGGTTCTTTGGCATCCCCGCCACCATAATGGCCTTCACCTTTGCTCTTTTTGGTGCCTTAATAGACCGTAGCGGTAATACCGCACACTCGGCTGGGGCACTTTGGACGCGGGCTATACTCTTTTTATCAGGCGTTAAGGTAAGTGTAAAGGGGAGTGAAAATATTCCAGACGGGCCAGTTGTTTTTGTTGCAAATCATATTGGAAGCTTTGATATCCCAGTTGTGCAGGGTTGTATTCCAAAGCAATTTCGGTGGGTTGCAAAGAAGAGCCTCTTCAAAATCCCAATCGTTGGTTGGGGGATGACCTTAACTGGGCATATTGCAGTGGATCAAAAAAATATCAGAGCCGCTGTTGGGAGCATAAAGATAGCGGCAGAGAAGATAAAGGCTGGAACCTCTGTCTTAATTTTTCCCGAAGGCTCAAGAAATACCACTGACAAACTTCTACCCTTTAAGAGGGGCGGTTTTATGTTAGCCACAAAGAGTGAGGTTCCGATTATCCCTGTATCTATTACAGGCACGAGGGATATTATAAAGATTGGGGGCTACGTAGTTAGACCAAATAATGCGACCCTCGTAATAGGTAAACCAATTGCCTCAAAGGGACGTAAAGTGGATGAACTTATGGAACTCTCAAGAGAGGCCATAGAGGAAGGAATAAGTATTGGAGGAGTGTCAAATGAGTAAGAGCCTTAAGTTTATGGCCCTTGGTGGTCTTGGTGAGATTGGTCTAAATATGATGGCCTACGAGTTTGGCGAGACCATTATTGTTGTTGACTGTGGCCTGATGTTCCCAGAAGAACATATGCTTGGTATCGATATTGTAATCCCAGATATTACCTACCTAAAAGAGAATAAAGACCGCGTAAAGGCCTTTGTCATTACCCACGGTCATGAAGACCATATAGGTGCTTTGCCATTTGTCTTGCCAGAACTACCAGATGTCCCTGTTTACGGGACTTCCCTAACCCTTGGTCTCTTAAAGAATAAACTTGAAGAACATGGGCTTGTAAAGAGTACGACCTTTAAGGTTGTAAAGCCTCGCCAGAGAATTATCGTTGGTGATTTTTTTATAGAGTTTATGCGTGTTAGTCACTCAATTGTTGACGGTGTAGCCCTTGCAATGACCACCCCGCTCGGGACAGTCATCCATACAGGGGACTTTAAATTTGATCAAACTCCAGTGGACGGAGAGGTTATGGACTTTGCTCGTTTTGCCGAATACGGCGAGCAAGGTGTGCTTGCTCTCTTCTCAGACTCCACAAATGTGGAGCGAGAGGGTTATAGTTTATCAGAGAGTGAGGTTGGAAAATACTTAGAAGAGATATTTGCTGGTTGTGAGGGGCGAATTATTGTTGCGGCATTTTCATCAAATATTCACCGCGTGCAACAGGTCATAAATGCGGCTGAAAAATTTAATAGAAAGGTTATCCTAAATGGCAGGAGCATGGTTTCAAATGTTCGGATTGCACGAGAGCTTGGCTACATCACTGCCCCAGACGACCTCATCACAGACCTGAAGGAATTAAAAGAACTACCAGCAAAAGGGACAGTACTTTTAACGACTGGAAGCCAGGGCGAGCCAATGAGCGCACTTACTCGGATGGCTATGGATAACCACAAGAAAATAAAGATTGAGAAAGGCGATACAGTGATTCTTTCCTCAAAGTTTATCCCAGGTCATGAAAAGGCAATTAGCAATATGATGAATCACCTCCACCGCAGAGGGGCCGAGGTAATCCACGAGAAAGTAAGCGAGGTTCACGTCTCTGGGCACGCCTGCGCAGAAGAGTTAAAGATGATGCTGAACCTAACAAAGCCAAAGTACTTTGTCCCAATCCACGGTGAGTATCGCCACTTGGTGCGTCACGCTCGCTTGGCAGAAAAGGTCTGCGTAGCAGAAGGAAACGCAATAATTGCCGAAGACGGAGATGTTGTGGAGTTCACTGAAGAAAGAGCAGGAATTACTGGGCGTATTGAATCTGGCAGGGTTTTTGTGGACGGCAAGGGAATAGGTGACGTATGTGAGATGGTCTTAAAAGACAGACGCCACCTCTCTAAGGACGGAATGGTAATAGCGGTAATAGCCCTAAATGCCAGAACAGGGGAGACTGTCTCTGGCCCAGACCTCTTTACCAGAGGCTTAATCTTTGAGGAAGACACAACCGGACTTGTCGAGGGCGCACGTGCGGCAGTAATCGAGACGCTTGAGAACATAAACCCAGAGGCCAGAGGGGAGCGAGCAGAGGTGGAGGAAGAGGTCAGGCTTTGCCTTAGGCGTTTCTTTAATAAAGCACTAAAACGCCGCCCTGTAATACTTCCTGTTATAATGGAGATATAAGACCTGCGGTCAGTAGTTAATTCCCTCTCCTCTTGGGGGAGAGGGCTAGGGTGAGGGGGTCTTTGAAATGAAAGAAATTTTTTCAAATACAACGTCAATTGTTGCGTGGTGGGGTGCAGTTGTAGCTACGCTTGTTTTATTGTGGGATGTTTATAAATGGAGATTAGGGGGCGTTAAAATTAAATTTGAAGTGTCGTCTGGCATGAGTTTGGTAGGTGCTGGTTGTGAACCTTACGAAGATAAAAAATTTATTTCCTTAAGAGTTGTTAGTTTAGGGAGTATGCCTACAACAATTACAACTGTTGGAATGCGATGCTATTCAACTTTTATTCATAAACTTTTTCGAAAACCTAAGGCCTCAGTGATTGTGCCAGCACCGATACTGGCAAAACCTTTCCCTTATTTATTAGAGCCTGGAACATATTGGCAGGGGTTTTTGAATCAAGATGAAGAAGTTGAAAATATGATCAAGACAGGTCGTTTATATTGTTGGGTATGTTGTACTCATACTGACAAAGTATTTGAAAAACGTCTTGTAATTAAAGATGAAGAGCCAATAAGTAAGGATTAATTTTTTTGTATGAAAGGCTCATTGTTAAATCCCCCTCAGTCCCCCTTTACGAAAGGGGGAAGTAGAAAATAAAAGGCGAAGCTAAAAAAATAAAGATTAAATTAATTTTGAAAATAAAAGAACCACTGACGAATTCCCCTCACCTAAGTTCGTGTAGCTTTGATACCTCCCCCGATATTATAAAGGGGAGAGGATGTAGGGACGCTAAAAGAAAAATAAGGAGTACCTTCATGAAAATAAAAAAATATCTGATAGCTACCTTTGTCTTAGTCATTCTCTGGGGTTGCGGGGGCGGGGTGGTTATCGCAAGCGAAGATAGAACCCTTACCTCTCTTGAAGAAGAGGTCATAGCAGAGCTAAATCTCGTAAGAGCTGACCCAGCAACTTACGCAAAAAAATACCTGAAAGACCTCTCAGGGGAGGCTGCAAGGGAATGTTACGAAGAATTCCTAGAGACAACCCCCATTGGAAAGCTTAGAAATTCAAAGGGCATGTCGCGTGCGGCAAGGGACTTAGCTCTTGATCAATCAAAGAACGGAAGAACAGGGCATGACTCTAGTGATGGTAGTAATCCCTTTGAGAGGATGGAGCGTTACGGCTCATGGATGGGCTCAGCTGGCGAGAATGTTTCCTACGGAATGGCACGTGCCAGAGCCATAGTCTTGCAACTTGTAATTGATGAGGGCGTGCCTTCTAGAGGGCATAGAAAAAACATTTTAGCTCCAAATTTTACTCGCATCGGGGTTGCATACGCAACGCATACAAAATACAGACATATGTTTGTCATGGACTTTGCAAATGACTTTATCGAGGCAGAAGAAAAGTGAGTTGTGAGAGTGGAGATTTTTCCAAGCACCTCCAGAGGTACCTGCCTTTTTATCTATTCACTTCAATATGCCTGACCCTAATTTTCCACGAGATAAGGTTTCTTGCCGTTGATTTTACTGTGCAGAAACAGATGAACCTTGGTGAGATAGAGCAGGCAATGAGGCTTGTGCGTGGCCTTGATATTGCCACGGCCTTAATTGTCATAGCAACTTTTTTAAAGATTACCCCAGAGAGATACGTACTCATAAGAAAAATGAGCTTTGTTTTAGGGGTAATTGGTATTATTTTATTAATTGGCGTTATCGTTATTAAAGAGTACTATACTGTCTTCTCGCCTCTTGCACTCTTGCCCTCTGTTTTGCTCTACCTTGCGTGGCTCTTTCTCTACCTAAAGGCAAAGAGAACGGATATGAGTGTCTGGGAGTTTGAGGATAAGAGTAAGGGCTTTAAAGTAAAGATAGTTTTTTTCTTTCTTACATTATTTCTGCTAGCCCTGCTTCCTATTTACGTCGGAGGTGTGGTATTTGTAGAGCTTGCACCTGAAGATTTTTTTAATAACTGGAAAAAATTTGAGGCTCAGGCTGTGGTCTATAACTCGGCAAGGATTAGTGCGGTGAGCTGGATTGGTGCAGTCTCGGCGGCTCTGGTTGGTATGCTGTTTTTGGTTTACCGCTCGGCAGTAAAAGAACTTAAAGAGTAGTAATTTAAGGCTGATTTTATTTTTTGGTTTTGTTATAAAAGTAGAGTTG
>JAGLUZ010000053.1 GCA_023134165.1 Deltaproteobacteria bacterium
TGGAGTTTGGTTTTGAGTTTGAGAGTGTCAAAACAAGCGGCGAGCAGTTGCAGAAAAATTACCTAAACGGGGTCTACACTGGGGGTGGTTTTGCTGATGATAAAATTTTGGCCTCCCTATGGACCTCTTTTATTGGGATATCCCTAAAGTACTAGAATTCTCTTGGAGTGGTTTTTCCTCGTCTTTATCTTTGTTCTCCTTGCTCTCTTCATTTTTATCAGTTTTTCTAATAAGTATAAAAACACTCTCAGCGTCATTTATGTTTTGTACCTCAAAATTAGCAGGCCCGTTCATTATGAATGCCTCCCCGGTGCTAACAGCGAAGGAATTTTTTTCAGTTCTTATCTCAATTCTTCCGCTTAGGACAAAAAATATTTCTTCACACCCAGCGTCGACTGTAAGCTCAGAGTCTTCATTGTCAGCCGTAAGTGTTCTGTAGACCAAGTTTAATTTACCCTGAGTTTTGTTCTCAGTATTTGTGAGCGTGTACTCGCCACTTGGACTTGCCTCTGCAAGTAATGGAAGTTTAAATATTTTCATAATTCACCTTATGCTATTCTAATTGCCAAGTTCGTGATAGTCAAGGTTTTTACTTCCTTGCTTTTCTGCGTTTGTTCTATCGCTACTTGACAAAGAAGTTAAAAAGTTCTTAAATATTAGTAGCTTTTTTCTGTACAGAAAGTAGGTTAAATGTTGCGAAGGAGGAAGGGTGGCGATAGAGAATAAGCCTGGCAAGAAGATTAGGTTTTTTGTTGCTCGCGAGCTACAACTAACTATTGCTTTTATGGTTGTGATGGCGCTCCTTGGGGGTATTATTCTTCAAACAGTCTCCACCCTCCTTAGTTCGCAGTACGGGGTTACAGATCCAGGAATTGGTGTTTTTTTGGTTCTTGGCTACGTAGCAATCGTTGGAATATTGTCTATTATCTTCTCCACTCGTCTGGTTGGGCCATTTAAGAGACTTGAGTATGAGATGAGCCTTATAAAGATTGGAGACCTTTCAAAGAGGCTTGGCCTTCGCACAGAAGATGACCTGCATCTTAGGAATTTCATAATAAATATAAATGAATTAATTGACGGTTTTGAAAAAATGAGTATCTCTTATAGTGAACTCAACAGTGAGGTCTCTTTGACTTTAGAGAGGGTCTTAAGTGATGAGTGGAAGGGTAGTCATAACCTTCCAGAGAGTTTAAACTCAGAGCTAGAGGCACTTCAAAAAAAGGTTCACGAGTTTCGGGAAAAATGGTAATTACTTAACTTGTTTGTATCTACCCTGCTGCCTATCCTAGAAATCTTTCCGTGACAAATTCAAGATGAAAGAGAAAAAAATAAATCAATTTTTAGTCCTAGCCTTACTCCTTCTTTTTGCTATTTCTCTAAATTTCCCCTCTCAAACATTTTCAGCTGAGGCGTCTTCTTCCAAAGAGGAAGGTGATGAACCTCTCTTGTTTCGGCTACCAGTTAAAAAGATCATTGACGGTGATACAATCGTCCTAGACGGTGGGAGGGTTATACGCTACGTTGGGATTGATACCCCTGAATACGGCGAGGCGTTTTTCTGGGAGGCTACGAATAAGAATAAAAGCCACCTGAAAGAGACCGAGGTTTTGGTTGTGGTCTGCAGTGAAGAACCATTTGACAGATTCGGTCGCACCCTTGGTTGGGTCTCTGCAAATGGTGTTGATATCGGGGCAGAGTTACTTCGAGCTGGACTTGCAAAGACCTTGATGATACCCCCGTGTGGGAGAGAGAAAAGTAAAGAATACAAAGCACTTGAAGAAGAGGCTAAAAAAAATAGGATTGGAATATGGAGTCAAAAATAAGTTTAAATCCTTTTTAAATAATTTTAAGTAGTATTAGAGTTGTCTGTTGTTGACACGGGACGTCCCTGTGTCATATAATGCTTTATTCAATATACGGCGGCGTACCCAAGTGGTTAAGGGAGCAGTCTGCAAAACTGTCATTCAGCGGTTCGAATCCGCTCGCCGCCTCCAATTTTTTTCTTACCCAATCTGTCTATTTTTTCACACTTATTAATAGCAATATTTAAAACTTGTCTCTGTAAAATAATAATGCCATAGACTAACAATATCTCTACAACCCCTTTTTTTTATAAAGGGTAACTTAATTGTTTTGTGGTTTTATTAAAGATTAATGGTATTGGGAAAAGGTTTTTTTAGTACCGCTGGTACAGCCACTTGACTCTTCCGATTAGGAAATTCTCTGCAGGTTTTTCATTTTTTGTAGGGATAGCTGTCTCAGGAAAGGCTGGATTATCTGGTTTTAGTACGATGCAACCTGGGTAAACAAAGACGCGTTTTATTGAGACACCTTCATAGTTTTGCCAAACAGCGTAGAGTTTGCCACTGATGAGTTTCTTATCGTTGATGTCGATGCCAACATATGCACCGTCAAGGACATTTGGGGTCATGCTATCGCCTTCTGTGCGAATAGCAACGATACTAACAGCGTAGTCTCTTCTGGGTATTGAGATTGCGTCGATTGGTTCACACGCTGGAAAGACCTCAGGGCTACCAGCCTCGGCCATTGGGAAGACCTCAACAGAGACAAAACCAGCGGTGTATATGGTCTTACTACTAGCCTCACGCCCGTTATTTGTATTCTCGCTGGGTAGGAGGGTTGTAGGTTCTTCACCGGTGAGAAGCCAATCAAGGGTTACTGAACCAAGATTAGCTATCTTACGCAGTGTGGTAATGTCAGGGTTTCTTTTGTTCTTTTCATAGTCGCTAATCGTAGCAATCCTAGAAAAGCCAAGCTGTTTCGCAAAGGTGCCTTGGTTTAGCCTGAGCACATCATCACGTATGTATCGTATCCTGTTACCTAAAGTTGACATAAACTATCTTTGTTTGGAGTTGTTTTTTTAAAAAACTAGTATGTATGTTATATTTTTGTATAAATTTGTCTAAAATAACCCTTGAGCGTAAAAATTTGTTTGACAAGATACGCAAAAAGGTATAAAATATGTATAGGTTGAACAATTGCTTAAGCAACGAACTTATTCGGGTCTATAGTCTGTTTCAATCAAAAAAAGTTTCTTTGGTAACGTAGCTTGATAATTATATAAATTTTCGGAAGGAATTGCAATACCCAAGTTTAGGTGTCCCCGATAGTTGATAGGCTTTCCAAATAGCGTAAATATTTTCTTCCGAAATAAAAGTGCAGGATTTATCTGCCCAATTTATGCGTAATATATCATGTTTTGATGTTATCGTCAAGGAAAAGAGGTTAAGGAGGTTTAAGAATGGGTGTAAAGTATACAGAAGTAATTGAAAGGATGAAGAGTGCCGGGAAGTTAAAGAATGATTCTAGGGTGGCCAGAGCTCTTGGTGTTACGCCGCAAGCACTTTCAAATTATAAAAAAAGAGGGAATATCCCTGCGGATCTAGTACTTAAGTTCTCTGGAATTTATGGCACTTACGTTGATTGGTTAATTACAGGTGAGGGTGATACCTTTAGAGCTGGTTACGGAAGTGGCGAAGATGCAAGCGTTATTACTTCGGCTAGGGAAGAAGTGATGGCCTATGGTAATTTGGCCGAGGTTACAGCCCTTAGCCCTGAAGAGATTATCTGTGTTGGTAAGCTCTTAAAGGTGATGCGTTGTAATGACACCTCTATTGTAAAGGCAGTTCAGTGGTCCATAGATTCGCTCCTCAAGAGCTCTGATGCTGAGCCGAAAAACAATTAAACCTGTTTTAGTGTAAAACCTTAAAAGAGTCGTAATCTGCTGTTGCAGGTGCGGCTCTTTTTTTGTTTTCCTTATTTTTTTAGAGTATCTCGACTCCATTAAAGTCCATAGAAGAAAATACCTCCCTTCTTACCTCTTTTTCCCCTCAAAAAGACTCTTATACCTTGACAATAAGGGTAAAGATTAATATCATATAAATGCAATTTTAGTAAGTATTAACGCACTTTTTAGTGCTTGGAGGTATTTAATTTATGACGCAAAAATCTATCCCTGTAGCCATTGAAGATGAGATGCAGAAGTCTTACCTAGACTATGCAATGAGTGTAATAATAGGCCGTGCCCTACCAGATGTAAGGGACGGTTTAAAGCCCGTACACCGAAGGATAATCTACGCTATGCATGAGCTTGGCCTAGAGTGGAATAAATCCTATAAAAAATGCGGTCGTATTGTTGGAGATGTAATCGGTAAATTTCACCCCCATGGTGATGCCGCCGCATATGACGCATTAACAAGGCTTGTTCAAGACTTCTCCCTTAGGTATCCCCTAGTTGATGGTCAAGGCAACTTTGGTAGTATTGATGGTGACCCACCTGCTGCATATCGTTACACAGAGGCAAAACTTAAGAGAATCTCAACTGGTTTTCTAGATGATATTGCAAAGGAGACAGTTAACTTTGTTCCAAACTATGAGGATAAAGAGCTTGAACCTTCTGTGCTTCCTGCGGCATTTCCAAGTCTTCTCATAAACGGATCTTCTGGTATAGCCGTTGGAATGGCAACCAATATGCCTCCTCATAACCTCGGCGAGGTTGTGAATGCAATAGTTCACTACATTGATAAGCCAGATGCCACTGCTAATGAACTTATGAAGCACGTTCCAGGGCCTGACTTTCCAACAGGTGGTTTTATTTATGGCAGGGAGGGGATAACGAGCGCGTATAATACAGGGCGCGGTGTTATCCGTATGAGAGCCAGAGCAGGTATTGAGAACCACCCTCGCACCGGAAGGCAGAGTATTGTTGTTACAGAGATACCTTATATGGTTAATAAGGCAAGGCTAATTGAAAAGATGGCCTTTCTTGTGAGGGATAAAAAGATAACAGGTATCTCGGATATAAGGGATGAGTCTGATAGAGAGGGGATGCGTATTGTCGTAGAGCTAAAGAAAGACGAGATTGCCGAGGTTGTCTTAAATAATCTCTACATGCAGACCCAGATGAAGAGTTCTTTTGGTGTAATTAACCTTGCAATCGTTGATGGTCAGCCAAAGGTCTTAACTCTACCTGAGCTGCTCGGTGAGTTTGTAAGGTTTAGGAAGGAGGTCGTAACAAGACGTCTTGTCTTTGAGGTTGGCAAGGCCAAGGCCAGAGAGCATATACTCCTTGGCCTCAAGAAAGCCATAGATATAATTGACCAGGTAATAAAGTTAATAAGGTCTTCCAATAGCCCTCAGGAGGCAAGGGCAGGTCTTGTTGGTAAACTTGAGTTCTCTTTAATTCAGGCTCAGGCCATACTCGATATGAGACTCCAGAGGTTAACAGCCCTAGAGATGGATAGAATAGTTGCTGAGCTAAAGGAGCTTGCTATTATTATCGAAAAAATTGAGGGAATCTTGGGTAGCGAAAAGCTCTTAATGGAGTTAATCGTTAAGGAGCTTATGGAATTTAAGGATCGTTTTGGTGATGAGCGCAGAACTGAGATAGTTTCTGAGACAGGTGAGATATCTATTGAGGACGTCATTGTTGAGGAAGATATGGTCGTTACCATCTCTCATAGCGGGTACATAAAGCGCAACCCAACAAGCCTCTTTAGGATTCAAAAAAGAGGTGGAAAGGGGAAGATGGGGATGGGCACAAAAGAAGAGGACTTTGTTGAGAGCCTCTTTGTTGCAAGCACCCATAGCTATATCCTCTTCTTTACAGACCAAGGCAAGGCATATGTGCTTAAGGTTTATGAGCTTCCACAGGCTGGGCGTGCGGCAAGAGGGAAGGCCATTGTAAACTTGCTTGGGGTTTCTCCAGGTGAGAAGATAACAGCATTTTTGCCGGTTCGTGATTTTGAGGAAGGTAAATTTATACTTCTTGGTACGGATCAAGGTACAATTAAAAAAACAGACCTTATGTCATTTTCAAAGGTTAGGGCAGGCGGTTTGATTGCAATTAACCTCTCCGAAGGGGAACGTTTAATTGGGGCTCGCCTAACAGACGGCACAAAGGGTATTCTACTTGCTACCAGCAAGGGGCAAGCCATAAGGTTTAATGAGGGGGATGTTCGTGAGATGGGACGCACTGCCAGAGGGGTTCGCGGTATAAAGCTTGCCAAGGACGATAGCGTTGTCTCAATGGAACCACTTGAAGAAGGCACTACCCTTTTAACTGTAACTGATAAGGGGTACGGAAAGAGAACTAAACTCTCGGAGTATCGCAGTCAAGCAAGAGGCGGTAGCGGGATAAGGAATATTAAGGTTACCGAGAGAAACGGTGCTGTTAATGGCACTCTTCAGGTTCGTGACTCTGATGAGGTGATGATTACCACGAGTAAGGGTAAGATAATAAGGCTTGCCACCAAGGATGTCTCCTTAATAGGTAGAAACACCCAAGGTGTAAAGTTAATGGGTATGGCAGAGGATGAATTCGTCACAGGGGTTGCCCATATCGTTGAGAAAGAAGAACCTGTGAAGGTTTCTTGATGACCTTGGTCTCTGTCTCTACCAGAAGCAGTATTTTGTTTATCTTCGTTTTATCAATTTCTCTGGTAATTTCAGGTTGCGGAGGCTCTTCAGAGCAAGACACATTTGAGGAGGCACAGCGGCTCCTTGGTGAGGGTAATTACCAAGGGGCAATTGATGAGTATAGTGCCCTTGTAGAGGCCTACCCCGCAAGTTCATATGCACCAAAGAGTCAGTACAAGATAGCCTATATCTATAAGCGTTTCTTAAAAGACACTGTAAGTGCAGAGGAGGCCTACAATATGCTCCTTCATCTGTACCCTGATAGCGAGGAGGCAATTTTTTCTCGTGAAGACCTTGCTTTTATTTATCACAGACGAGGTGCGCATAGAAAAGCAATCGAGCATTACGGGTACTTAATTGAGCATGGTCCGAAAGACCTTAAAAACACCTTTCTTTTTAAGATAGCCCTTGAATATATAGAGTTAAACGACTTTAGACAAGCAAGGGTTGAGTTAAAAGAGATACTAAGAGCTGAGGTAAAGGGCAAGCTCGTTCCTAAGACACTCTACAGGGTCGCGACTACATATCACCTTGAGGGTAACCTTGATGAAGCACTAGAAGCCTATAACCTTGTTATAGAGAAGCTCCCTAAGCATGCTCTTGCTTTGGAATCAAAACTTGGTATTGCAACGGTCTTAGAAGAGTCTGGAGAGCTTGTAAAGGCTCTCGTTACCTTAAACCTTCTTCTTAGCGAGTATCCAAATAGCGGGGCTATAAGGCTTAGGATTGAGAGAGCAAAGGAGCGGCAGAAGAATGCTCCGAAATTAAGAAAGAGAAGCCGCAGGTAGTAGGGCATATATTTTGGTGAGACTCCTCGTATAAAAAATGGGTGAGCAGAAGTATGAACAGGTATTGCTGTTAACAAGTGGGCGTATGATCTTTGTAGAGAACTCTGCACGTGCAAGGGAGCAAAAAAAAGTGAAAGCTGACATTGCTGTAATAGGGGCAGGTAGTTGGGGTACTACTCTTGCAAATCATCTTGCGTGCAAGGGCGGCGGTGTTAAGCTATGGGTTCGGGAAGAAGAAGTCCTCCTTGAGATTCAGGAACTTGGTGAGAATAAGACTTTTCTTCCGGGTATTAAATTATCAGAGAATCTCTACCCCACAAACTCGCTTAGTGAGGCACTAGAAGGAGCTTCACTTGTAATTAGTGCTGTGCCGTCGCACGCAATAAGAGGTGTCTTTGCTAAGGCCTCGCCCTTTATAGAGAAAGACGCAACAATTGTGAGTATCTCAAAGGGTATTGAGCAGGGGAGTTTTCTAACGGCCTCTGGTATCTTAAAAGAAGTACTTCCTAAAGATTTAAATCTAAATATCTCTGTCCTATCGGGGCCAAGTTTTGCAAATGAAGTAAGTCGAAGGCTCCCAGCGGCCGTCTCTGTTGCTGCTGACAATGTGGAGGTCGCGAGTAGAGTTCAAAAGGCCTTCTCAACCCCAGAGCTTCGGGTCTATATAAATAAAGATATAATTGGTGTGGAGTACGGAGGTGCACTAAAAAATGTCATGGCAATAGCCTCCGGTATAAGTGACGGTCTTATGCTCGGATTTAATGCTCGCGCCGCACTTATCACAAGAGGGCTAATAGAGGTCTCTAGGATAGGGGTTGCAAAAGGGGCCTTGCAGGAAACCTTCTACGGTTTATCTGGGCTTGGGGATTTAGTTCTTACCTGTACAGGCACTCTTAGTAGAAACTATACAGTTGGCAAGGAGCTAGGTAAGGGACGAACCTTGGATGAGATACTTGGTTCGATGAAGATGGTTGCCGAGGGCGTTAAGACCTCTTTAGCTGTTAGAGACCTTGCAAGGAGTCTTGGCATAGAGGCTCCAATTACTGAGGAAGTTTGCTCAGTACTATTTGATGATAAAACTCCAAAAGAGGCTGTCCTAAATCTCATGACACGGGAGCTTAAGGCGGAGTAAGGAGTTTGGTTTGTGTTTAGTAGTCTACACAAAAAAAGTGTTCATACCAATATTCTTCTTTTAGTCTTAGGGATTATCTCAATTGGAGCTGCAGTATGGCTCTACCTCGATTATAGGGCAATAAAAAACAGCTTCATAAATGAAAAACGAAATACAAGTAAGCTAATAGCCAAGGCCATAGTCGATGATATCTATGAAGATATGATGGAAGGTAGGCCTGATCTCGTAAGATATTTAATGGACGATCTTAGCTCTATTGAGGCCGTTGAAAAAATACAGATAATTAGAAATAATGGCAAGGAACAAGCATTTAGAGATTTGAAGACCATAGATGCAGTTCGTGAAAAAATTGGTCAAATTCCAGAAGAGTGGTACGAGGTTCACGATAATTTCGAAGGTAATAGTGCTGAAGATGTAGATACAATTGAGTTTAAGGAGGCATTTAAAGGTTTTAAAGAGGCTTGGAGCAGTAAGCCGGTTTTTTACTTCTCAGATGAAGGCTTCTCTCTTACCTACTTGCATCCTATTATAGAAAAAAAAGAATGTTTAAGTTGTCACACTCAGACTGGGGCAAGGGGTCTTATTATGGTCAAGACCTCGCTCTCTGATATGCAAAACCTTCTCTCTAAAAACATCTCCATCCACCTTATCTTTTTCTTAATTACTCTCCCAATGCTTGGTTTCCTGCTTTCTTATCTAATAAAAAAATCCATAACAGGCCCACTCAATAAAGCTGTTAGTGTTATAGCAAGGATAGAGAAGAGTAGAAATCTATCTGAGAGGATTAGTATTGACTCTGAAGATGAGATAGGTTTTTTAGCCGATGGTTTTAACTCACTGCTCGGCACCTTAGAAGGTCGTGAGGTAGAGAATGAAGAACTCCTAAAGGTCATTGAGAAGGGGAAGAAGGAATGGGAGACAACCTTTGATGCCATAGAAGATTTAATTAGTATTCAGGATAAGAAAGGTTATATCTTACGTGTAAATGAAGCCTTTGCAAGTAAGTTTGGTATGAGTACGCATGAGGCGGTAGGCAAAGAATACTATAAATTAGTTTATGGCCTGGAAAAAGCCCTCTCACACTTGCCTCATTCTATGACACTCCTTGATGGTAAGAGCCATATGGTAGAGAGTTTTGAGCCTGTACTTGACGCAAATGTAAGTACGACTGCTTTCCCTCTTTTTGGCTCTAATGGCCTTGTGGCCACTGTTAGTGTTATAAAGGATATTACAGAGGAGAATCTTTTAAAGGATAAACTTATTCACTCCGAGAAGATGAGTAGTCTTGGAAATTTTGTAACTGGTATTGCCCATGAAATAAATAACCCTCTAACAGGTATTATGGGTTTTAGCCAGATTCTAATGGAAGTGCCAGTAGATAAACCTGTAGGAGAGATAAAGGATAAGATATCAAAGATTTATCAGGAAGCACTTCGCACCCAGAAAATTCTCCAAGGTCTTTTGACCTTTGCTAGTGTTAAGAAACCAAAGTGGAATAAGATGGATATGAATGCGGTCATAAATGATACCGTAGACTTAAAAGAATACGGACGAATGGAGGACTTTAAACTTGTTCTAGACCTAGAAGAGGAGCTACCAACCACCATGGGGGACTTCTTCTTACTCCAACAGGTCTTTATAAACCTTGTAAATAATGCTATTTATGCGGCAAAAGAAAAGGGAGCAACCCCAACAGTAATTATAAAAACCAGTCATGTGAAGAATATAATAAGGGTCGAGGTCTCTGATAATGGTATAGGTATTGCTGAAGATGTAATTGATAAGGTCTTTGACCCTTTCTTTACAACAAAGACCGTGGGTGATGGCACAGGGCTTGGACTCTCAATTTGCCATAGTATAGTAAAGGATCATCACGGTTGGATTGAGGTTAGGTTAGTACCCCAAGGCGGGACGAGTATAATAGTAGATCTGCCAATTATTGAGTCTAAGGCTTTATCCTAATTCAGGTGGTTTATTTTTTTCTAGTGCGGAAAAGTTTATGAATTTATATTATTCTTTTATAATGTGTTTTGATGATTTTAAAATCATACATATCCCTCTTTAAGAGTTGAAAGTTTCTGTTATAATACCTGTAGTGAATGAAGAGACTCTCTTAAAGGGTGCAATCTCCTCTGTCCTTCAAAGGGGTGTGTCTCCTCTTACGGAGGACGCACCTTGTGGTGTTGAGGTAATCGTTGTTGACGGTGGAAGCAGTGATAATACTCTAGCCTCTGCAAGGTTGTTTGGGGTGGAGGTCATAAGTAGCGTTCTAGGACGCGGTGCGCAGATGGATAAAGGTGCAAGAATAGCAAAAGGCGAGGTCTTGCTTTTTTTGCATGCTGATACACTTCTCCCAGAGGGGTGGTTAGAGGCAGTTATAAAAACCCTAAAAGATAAAAAAAATATTGCTGGAAGTTTTACTCTGCAAATCAGTGCAAAAGGATTTTGGTTTCGCGTAATTGAAAAAGGCATTTTATTTAGGTCAAGAGTCTTAGGTTTGGTCTTTGGTGATCAAGCTATCTTTGTAAGGCGAGAGGTCTTTGATAAGGTCGGTGGTTTCAGGGGACTTCCCCTGATGGAGGACATTGATATTGTAAGGCGTCTGAAGAAAGAAGGAACCTTTTCTCTAATTCAAAAGGAGGCCTTAACCTCTTCTAGAAGATGGGGTAGAGGTGGTTTTTTTAAGGCCTTAATTAATACAACCAAGAATTGGTTTTTTTTATGTACTTATTTTGCAGGCGTATCACCAAAGACGCTCTATGCGTGGTATTATAAAGATTAACTTTATTTAAAGAAAAGATTTGAAAGGAGGCCTTGTCATGGGAAGTGGTAGTGAAAGATTCTTTGACTCAACTGGTGATATTTTTGAGTCCTTAAAATGTTGTATCGAAAAAAAAGACGGCGTAGCAGTTGTTACCGATGAACCTTCACTTCGGGAAGATTGTATTGACGTCCTTGTCTATAATGCGGCTATTAATCCTGATGCAGAGATAAAGGCCGGGGCAAGAGCAGTTATAAGAGAGCTTGCCAAAGATCTTGGAATAAGGCTTGCCTCAATTCAAAATTTGTACGAGGCTATGGGTAGTGGCAAGGCTGGGGGCTTTACCGTACCAGCGATAAATATCAGGGGGCTTACTTATTATACTGCACGTGCGGTATTTAGGGCGGCAAAAAAAAATGATGCCATGGCCTTTATCTTTGAGATAGCAAAGAGCGAGATTGCCTACACCGAGCAAGAGCCAGATGAGTACGCAATCACCATACTTGCCTCAGCTATAAAAGAAGGTCACAGGGGTAGCGTCTTTATCCAGGGAGATCATTTTCAGATAAATGCAAAGAACTACGGTACTGATAGTGAAAAAGAGGTCTCTTCAGTAAAGAATTTAATATCAAAGGCCTTAAAGGCAGGTTTCTATAATATTGATATAGATGCCTCAACTGTTGTGGATCTCTCAAAACCAAATATCACAGAAGAGCAACGCCCTAATTTTGAGATTACCGCAGAGCTTACAAAGTTTATTCGCGCAAATGAGCCAGAGGGGATTACCGTCTCTATAGGAGGCGAGATTGGAGAGGTCGGAAAAAAGAACTCTACGGAAGAAGAGCTTAGAGCCTTTATGGACGGCTACCTAGAGTTAATTGATAACGGCGTAACAGGGATTAGCAAGGTCAGTGTTCAGACTGGAACATCCCACGGTGGTGTGGTCTTGCCAGACGGATCCATTGCCAAGGTTGCCGTGGACTTTGATACAATTGAGCAATTAACTAAGGTCTCAAAAGATTCCTACGGTCTATCTGGGGTTGTCCAGCACGGAGCCTCTACTCTTCCAGATGATGCCTTTCACGTCTTTCCAGAGCGAGGTGCCTCAGAGGTTCACCTTGCTACGGGTTTTCAAAATATGCTCTACGATAGCGAGGCCTTTCCAAAGGAATTAAAGGACGAGGTCTACGCCTACCTAAAAGAGAATATGAAGGCAGACTGGGCAGACGGTTTAACTGAAGAGCAGTTTATCTACAAGACACGTAAAAAAGGTTTTGGTCCTTTTAAGAAAAAAATGTGGGATATCTCAGAGGATAGTAAGGCAAAGATTGGTCAAGAGCTTGAAGATAGATTTGACATGCTCTTTAAAAGTCTAAAGGCAGTAAATAACTCAGGGCTTGTTAACGGGTTAGTAAAATAATTTTTTTCTTTCCACCAAGAAAAGTAAAGGAGCAGTAAGGTTATGATTCAGGGAGTTCAGTTAAGAGCAGGAATGACAATAGTATATAACGGCGTGCCTCATAAGGTTATGTCCACTAAGCATCTAACGCCGGGGAATAAACGCGGCATTATGCAGTCAAAACTTAGGAACCTAAATACGGGACTAAGCCTAGAACATCGTTTTCGAACCGATGATAAAATTGAGAGAGCAATCCTTAACTCGCGCGAGATGGAGTTTCTCTACAGCGAGGGGAGCGGAGATGATTCGCTTTATTATTTTATGGACACTGAGTCCTACGAGCAATCAACAATTGACGGGGATTTAATTGGGGACGGAAAATTTTATCTCGTTCCAAATGTAAAGTTCGCAGTAGAGTTTTTTGGGGAAAAAATCGTCGGAGCAACCCCACCGAAGACCGTTGAACTAAAGATAGTAGATACGCCGCCAAATATGAAGGGCGCAACAGCATCGTCTTCCTATAAACCTGCAACCCTAGAGACTGGCCTTGTCGTCGGGGTGCCACCCTTTATAGAGAGCGGAGAGATTATACGTGTTGATAGCGAAGAGGGCAAATACATAGAACGAGCCAGAGCAGAGTAATTTTAAAATTAAATTAATTTTTTTTGTAAGAGGCAATTTGCTCGACTACTAACTGGTTGAGCAAGTTGCCTTCCTTACTTTTCACTCACTCAAGTTTGAATAAAAAAATTTAACAAAAAACTCCATGGAACTCTCCGAGAAGATAGAGTCTCTCCCCAAGTTGCCAGGTGTCTACCTGATGAAGCAGGGCAAGACCATAATCTATATTGGCAAGGCTCAGAATATTCGTACCCGTGTGCGTTCGTATTTTCGCGCTACTGGGGATACTCGTTACGCCGCAAGGTTTTTAGCTCTAAGGGCTACGAGCGTTGATTTTATCGTTACAACAAGTGAAAAAGAAGCCTTAATCCTAGAAGACACCCTCCTGAAGAAACATCGCCCCAAGTATAATATCCGCCTAAAAGATGACAAAACCTACGTAAGCATAAAGATAACCCTAAAGGAAGAGTTCCCAAGAATCCTAACCACAAGAAGAGTAACAAGTGATGGCTCTCGGTACTTTGGCCCATACGCCTCAGCAAAGGGCGTGCGTGATACTATTAAATTTATTAGAAAAATTTTTCCACTCTGCACTTGTTCCCCGCACGAATTTCGTAACCGCATGCGTCCTTGCCTAGATTACCAATTAGGAATCTGTTCAGCACCAGCCACAGGGCATATAAATAAGGAAGATTACAAAGACCTTGTTGACGGGGTCATTGCATTCCTTGAGGGCAAGAGCAGGGTGCTGGTAAAGAGTCTAGGGGGTAAGATGCAGGAGGCCGCACGCAAAGAAGATTTTGAGACTGCCGCAGTACTGAGGGATAAGATTCAAGCGATTGAAGGTACTCTTGAGGAGCAGTTGGTCGTTACAAATTCTGGAATAGAACAAGACGTTTTTGGTATTTTTACAAAAGGTGAGACCTTTGTCGTGACCGTACTTTTTATCAGAGACGGACGCTTAAATGGCTCAAGCGATTTTTTCTTTGACAATGTACTCCTATCAACGGAAGATGTTTTGAGTTCTTTCCTTCGTCAGTTCTATAAGGGTGTTAGACATATTCCAAAAGAGATTTTAGTGCCGCTAAAACTCAGGGACGCAGTTGTAATTAAAGAATGGCTTGGAGATAAACTCGGAAAAAAACTCAGCCTTCTTACTCCGAAGATCGGAAATAAATTAAAGCTTGTTACTATGGCAACGAAGAATGCAAGGGAGGCTCTAAAGAAACGAGAGCGAGAAAAAATACCTCCAGCATTAATTGAGCTTAAGGAAAAACTTGGTCTTAAGAATATTCCAAGAGTGATTGAGGCCTTTGATATTTCAAATATTAGTGGGAAGCATGCCGTCGGTGCGATGGTTTGTTTTGTTGACGGCGTGGCGAGTAAAAAAAATTACCTAAAATTTAGGATAAAGAATTTAAATGAACCAGATGATTATGCGATGATGCATGAGGTTTTATCAAGGCGATATCAAAAGGGTGTAGAGGCGAACCTCCCAGATTTAATTCTAATTGATGGAGGAAGAGGTCACCTTGGGGTAGCATTAAAGGTGATGGAGGAGCTTAAGATTCAGGGTGTTTTGCTTGCGGCAATTGCAAAGGAGCGCGCCGGTACAGGGGAGAAATTAAAGGGCGAGCGAATTTACAGACCCGGTAGGATGAATCCAATAGTGCTACGAAACGGAACAAAAGGGGATTTACTTCTTCGTGCCATACGTGATGAAGTCCACCGCTTTGCAATTAATTATCACAGAAAAGTTAGGGGAACTTCATTCCTGAAGTCGAGCCTTGATGGTGTTGCAGGGATTGGAAAGAAAAAAAGAATTCTTCTCTTTGAACGCTTTATGGATATTAAAGGTATTAGAGAAGCAACCGTGGAAGAGCTTATCAAGGTTCAAGGTATTACAGAGAAAATTGCAAGAGCAATAAAGAAAAATATCTAAAGTTTTTTTATTAATTTTTAGGGGTGTTGAAATCTTTCAACTCATACGCAATAGACCGCTTGTGCCGATTACGATTGCTTTTATTTTTGGCATCTTAGCAGGTGACAAGTTTGAGCCTTCCCTTGGGGTGGCTATTTTTTTATTCTCACTCTCCTTTCTTCCAGTTATTCTTGGAGTTTTTTACACCTCACTTAGGTGTTTGCCCTTCATATGGATTGCCTTTTTTTTCTTAGGTATTATTTTTATCCACCCAGTAATCCTTCCCGAGATAAGTTCAAAGCATATAAAGAATCACCTAACTGGCGAGCGGATGACTGTTGAGGCCGTAATTATTTCAAGCCTTGAGCCACGTCCAAAAGGAATGAGGGTTATGGTTGAAGCAAGACGGATTATAACTGAGGAAGGGTTAAAGGACGTAAGTGGAAAAGTTTTATTAAATATTCAAGGCGGAATACCAGCGGGCGTAAAACGAATTGTTTTTACCTCAAGGTTGAAAGAGCCAAAAAACTTTGCAAACCCTGGAGGCTTTGATTATGAGTGGTGGTTAAAAGAGCAAGGAGTTTTTGTAACAGGAAGCCTGAGCAGTAAGGCATTAAAGGTTTTAGAAAACACGCAGAAAAAAACTAATTTTATAGAAAACTCTAGAGTTTTGATAAGGGAAGTCGTAGCAAAAGCAAAATTAAAAAATCCAGAGATAATCAAGGCGTTAATTATAGGAGACTCAGGGACTGTACCAAAAGAAGTTAGGGATACGTACTCAAGGGTTGGTACAGCCCACCTTCTGGCTATCTCAGGAATACACGTCGGTTTTATTGCCTTTATTTTTTATAATTTATTTTTTTGGATATTTAGACGAAGCTATTTTTTAATGCAAACCTTAAATGTAAAAACACTCTCACTCCTCCTCTCTCTTTTTCCTGTTTTTTTCTATGGTTTAATAGCTGGTTTTCCAATCAGTACGGAGAGAGCAGTTCTAATGGTCTCAGTCTACGTCATTACAATTATTGTTGGGCGGGGTAGAGATCTATATAATACGCTTGCCCTAGCAGCACTCGTTATTTTACTTATTCGTCCGGGTGCACTCTGGGGCGCTGCCTTTCAGTTGTCCTTCATCTCAGTTTTCTTTATTGTTTATCTTGTGCCGTCTGTGAAAAATAAATTAGAAAACAAGGCACAAAGTGAAAAAGAGGATGAAAAAAATAAAATTAAAAGATGGTTAAGGAGGCGAGTCCTCCCTCTCGTTCTTGTAACAGCGGCCGCAACAATTGGTACGATGCCTCTTCTTGCTCTTAATTTTCACAGAGTATCTTTCGTGGCCTTTATCTCAAATATAATTATTGTTCCGGTTGTTGGTTTTATTACGGTGCCACTTTCTCTCTTCTCTGTTCTTGCACTTCCGCTTTATGAGGGGGTAAGTATTTTTCTGCTTCGCCTTGCAGATGTATCTTTAAATATCGTCTCAGTCATGAATGAGTTTTTTCTCTCAATACCGTTTGCCTCAATAAGAACAATGACGCCTACAGTAATTGAGGTTCTGTGTTTTTATATTTTTATTCTTACTATTCCATCTTTATTTTCACGGGATTGGTCGGGTAAGAAAAAAGCAGGTTTTGTTGGAATCTTTATTTTGTTGATTGGAATAAATTTTGGAATAACAAAGTACGAAGAGCGTCAGAGTAAGGATCTGAAGGTTACTTTTCTAAGCATTGGGCAAGGAGACTCAGCCCTTATTGAGCTCCCGTACCTTGAGGGGGACGGCGTAAAGCGAATCTTAATAGACGGCGGTGGTTTTCATAGCTCCACCTTTGATACAGGTGAATCTGTCATTGGACCTTTTCTTTGGAAGAAAAAAATAAAAAAAATCGATTATGTAATTCTAAGCCACGCCCAACGTGACCACATGGGAGGGCTTGCTTTTATTCTGGAAAATTTTTCAACTTCAGAGTTTTGGTGGAACGGGCTTGGAACCTTAGATGAACGTACCTTAGCAGAGATAGAAAAATCAAAGATAAAAGTTAGAGTCCTTGACGCTAGTTCAGAACCAGTGGTTATAAGTAAAGTTAAAATAGAGATACTAAGTCCGCCAGAAAATGCAAAAGAAGAAAAAAGAAATCTAGACTTAAATGAAACCTCACTGGTTCTCAGGTTGAGTTACGGAAAGCGGAGTTTTCTATTCACTGGAGATATTGGTATTGATACAGAGGCTAGACTCTCAAAATTAAATATAACCTCAGATGTTTTAAAGGTTCCGCATCACGGAAGTCAGACCTCGTCCTCTGAGGTTTTTATAAAGGCGGTCTCGCCAACCATCGCAGTTTTTTCAGTAGGTTCAGCAAATCGTTTTAAATTCCCCAAAGCAAGTGTAGTTAAAAGGTATAAGGATTTTGGTGTAAAGAGATTTAGGACTGATATATCAGGGGCAATCTTAATCTCAACTGACGGCATAGCAATAGAGACTGAAACCCATTTGACCACTGGTACAGAGGTGATGTATAATTAAGGTATGAAAAAACAGTCATTACTTTTAATCGGTTTTTTTCTCGTAGCCTTCACGCTACTCAACTGTAACAGTGCTTTTTCAGCTGTCTATAAATGGACTGATGAAAAAGGAGTTCTTCATTTTACTGATAACTTTGAGAATGTCCCAGACAAATATAGATTTGATCTAGAGAAGACCTTTAAGGAAGAGCAAGAAGAGACTGAGGATATTAAAACAACTCCGACCAAGCCTGTACCGAGCACTCGCGCTCCAAGAAAATATACCCCGCGCCATGTGCCTGCACAAAAACAAGGAAGCCCGATTGAACTTTACGACGGCCATCAACTTATCTGGTGGACGCAGAAGATAAATGACAGACGTAGAACCTTTGAGAGTGCAGAGAAAAAATACGACGAGATGGTAGATTATATTAATGGGGTTGATTATAGGTGGGATCTTTGGCAACAGAGTGAGGTAAATAAAGGCAAGCCAATGCTCACTTCAGCTGAGGTGAAGAAGTATAACGGATATAAAGAGGGCTTGGCTAAGCAGAAAAATTTGGTAACAAGTCACGAAAAGGCACTGAATAAAATTCTCCGTGATGCAAGGATGGCTGGCGTACCGAAAAAAATTAGAGAAGTTGAGGAAGATAAAGATAAAGAAGAGTAAATTTTTTAATTATAAAGAAAAAGGAGTAAGCCAAGTGGAGATAATAGACGTTAATGAAAAGATAGGTTTTGCTGAGCAATTTTTTCCGAGAATTCTTCGAGTTGCGCCTGATTATAAAGTGCCGTTGATTTGTATGGAGCCTGGGCAATCCATTGCTCCGCATCCAAGTGGTCAAGGGGTTTTCTATATTGTTAGTGGAAAAGCGGTGATGACTATCGATGATAAAGAGATAGAGGTCAAGGCTGGCACAATGATTTTTATTGAAAAAGACGAGACACGAGGAATCAAGGCAACAGAGCAGCTCGTTGCTTTTGCTGTGCATATGAGTGCTCCCGTTGTAGAGGCTAAACCAGAAAAAAGTTAGTAATTTTTTTTTGTCCGTAATTTAAGTGGCGGTGAATAGATGAAGAAAAAAAGCACGTACTGCGTGAAAGCCGAGTATCTTAAATGTTGATAAAAAAGATTTATTTGTACCTTCTGAAAACCCCGTAGACTCCAGGGATAAGCAGGACAAAAAAGAGACGCAGGTTCTTCTCCGTAAGTACTTGTTTGTTTTTCAGGTTAATCCTAATGGTGTTGGTATTTTTCTCAAGTTTTTTTGTAATTAATCCGCCTCCAAAAGCCAAGGCTACGGCGATAAGTGCTGTTAGTATCAACCCTTTCCAACGACCTCTAAATCTTCTTCCCATAAACCCGCCGATTGTAAAGATCGCAAGTGCAAGAGCAATGGTAAATAAATCTGACATAGCACCAAGTGCAGAGTCTGCGTAGTTTAGGCCTAGACTTGGAATCTCAAAGGTCATGGTTGTATCCGTTAGTTCTTTGTAAAAAAAAACCCGCAAAGAGCGGGTTTTTTTTTAAGGTTGGTGGAGGCGGCGGGAATCGAACCCGCGTCCGGTAATGCTTCCACCCGGGCATCTACATACTTATCCTGTGATTAAATTTCGCTTGCAAGCTCCCCACAGGCAGGGTACTCACAAACTATCCCGATTAGATCTCGTCGCCGCAAACTCCGGGCAAAATTCGCAGTGACCATCCCGCTAAATTGTCGTCTCTAGGATCCCGCAGGATTAGACCAAAGAGACGCTAACCGGCAATTAAGCGGCTAGTGCGTAGTTATAGTCTTTGTCGACTATGGTTTTCCACCCGTTTAACGAGGCGGTGGAACTCGGTATGCTTCCCGCAGCTTCAGTACATCCCGTCGAAGCCGGTCGCCCCCGTAGTCTTTATTATAACATCAATAACAAAAATTGTAAAATCTTTGAAAAATTAAAATTTAAAAATCTAGTGACCTCTCTTAAGGGCCTTTGCCATATCCCTTTCAATTGTTTTTTTCTTTATTGTTTCTCGCTTATCATAGTGTTTTTTTCCTCTCCCAAGGCCAAGCTCAACCTTGGCCTTGCCTCGTTTAAAGTACATCTTTAGGGGGACAATGGTTAGCCCCTTTTCCTGTGTCTTTCCGATTAATTTTAAGATCTCTTTTTTGTGAAGGAGGAGTTTTCTAGTTCTTGTTGGATCTTGATCGTGAGAAGAGTCCCCTTGTTCGTATGGGCTTATGTGTGAGCCAACTAGATAAATCTCCTCGCCTTTAACGCGAGCGTATGCACTCTTCAGGTTGGCTCTGCCAAGGCGAAGTGATTTAACCTCAGTTCCTTTAAGGACAATTCCAGCTTCAAATGTGGCATCGATAAAATAATCGTGCCTTGCTTTTTTGTTTTGGCATATAATCTTGATTGACAATTTTGCTCCAGTAAATTTAATTCTGTTAATCTATTATTTTCACAATGATAGGCATATAGTTATCCTTTTTTTGAGCAAGAATACTATAGTAGGTGACGCCGAGGAAGGTAAGTGCCATGACAATTCCACCGAAAATAACAGAGGTGATGTCTTTGTTTAGGGCTGGGATAATGGACTTGCCAAAAACCTGACCAAGCATAATTCCGATTATAAATCCAATTAACGGGAAGAGATAGACCAGAACCCCGGCCTTTATGATTGTCCCCGCACCGACGGCAAAGATAACATTCTCGCCAACCTTTGCGTTTTCTGAATTAAGAGCCTCAATAAACATGTCATCATTCTCGCCCTTGCAGACACTCTTTGAGGCACACTGCTCGCACTCATCTGTTCGCTTGGCCTTTATTACGGCCGTCTTCCCTTTTACTTCAATTACTATCCCCTGTTCTTCTATCATAATTCCATAATAACAGAGGTGATTTTTCTTTTCAAGTTGAGTACCTTGAGCTTGTTGACACCTCTCTTCTCCGTGATACAATTAGAATATCTAAAAGCTTTTATCATCAAAGTATAATGAACAAAATACCAAAAAAAAAATATAAAAAAAATGCCAGAGAAGTATCACTGAATGTGCTAGGCAGGGTTGACGGCGGTGCCTTTGCCGATATTCTTTTAAATGCAGAACTACCAGACCTTGAGCTGCGCGAGAGAGCCCTTGCAACTGAGCTTGTTTATGGTGTGCTTCGGTGGCGAGTTAAGATTGATTGGATTATTGATAGTTTTTCAAAGATAAAATCTCGAAAACTTGAGCGCGACGTCTTAAATGCTCTACGCCTTGGGGTTTATCAATTACTTTTTTTAACAAAGATCCCTGTGCGTGCGGCAATAAATGAGAGTGTTAATCTTGTTGGAAATAAAGGTCGTGATAAAAAAAAGACTGGTTTTGTGAATGCAGTTCTTAGACACGTCTCCACGGGTACGGTTGCTTTCCCAGTTTTAAAGAAAGAGCCAGAAAAATATATCTCTATTGTATTCTCCCACCCTGAGTGGATGGTCAGGCGATGGATAAAGAGGCTCGGCGTAAGAGGTACCTTAGCTCTTTGTCAGGCTGGGCTTGCTCTACCAACAAAAACTCTAAGGGTTAATACAGAGAAGAATACAAGAGAGGATTTAAAAAAATCTTTATCCGAAGAGGGTCTCATTACCGAAGAGTGTTCTTATTCACCAGACGGATTAACGCTCGTTGATGGTAAGAACTTAGAGAGCCAAGATACTTTAGCCCCAAGGTCTTCTTTAAATCC
>JAGLUZ010000054.1 GCA_023134165.1 Deltaproteobacteria bacterium
AACCATCAAAAACAATATCAGCATACGCAAGATCGTGTACTACCATTATGTTGTGCTCTTTTGCAAAGGCAACAATCTTGATAAAGAAATCCTCCTCTACAATCTCTGTCGTTGGGTTATGAGGAAAGTTAAGGACAATCATCTTTGGTTTTGGCCATGCCTCTTTTGTGGCCTTTTCAAGTTCCTCAAAGAAATCAACCCCTGGCAAAAGCGGGATACTTCGAAGATCTCCGCCTGCAATAATTACCGAGTATGCATGTATAGGATATGTTGGTGACGGGGCAAGGACTAAGTCGCCGGGAGCGAGTATGGCAAGGGCAAGGTGAGCGAGCCCTTCCTTGGAGCCAATCGTTGCAACGGCCTCAGTATCTGGGTCAAGCTCAACGCCGTAGCGTCTCTTATACCAATTTGTAATAGCTAGACGAAGTTTATAAATCCCTTTTGAGGCAGAGTAGCGGTGGTTCTTTGGGTTACTCACGGCCTCTACTAGCTTGTCAACAATGTGAGGTGGTGTTGCCAAGTCTGGGTTTCCCATGCCGAGATCGATGATATCGTCGCCTCGGCGCCTGGCCTCCATCTTTAAGTCAATTACTTCGTTAAAGACGTAAGGCGGGAGCCTCTTAATTCTACTAAATTCTTCCATTTTTTTTTAAACCTTTATTTTTTTTATTAGAATATTGTATGAAATATTTAAAAAACTACTTTGCACCAGCCTTAATTAGAGCCTCTACAATCTCGGTATCTTTATTTTTTTTGGCAAGCTCAAGAGCACTTACCTTTGCTTTGTTCTTTGTACTAACATCAGCATTGTTTTTTATAAGCACGTTTACAACACCAAGGTAGTGGTACTTTACTCCAACAAAAAGAGCGTCCTCGCCCTTACTGTTTTTAAGGTTAACAGCTGCATTGCTGGCTAAGAACAACTCTAAAAATTCAAGGTTACCAAACATGGCTGAGGTCTTTAAGGCAGTTTGGCCTTCCTCACCCTTTACATCTACGTCCACTCCACTTTTGATAAGTAGTTTTCCAATCTCAAGCCTATCATAAACAACAGCATACATAAGCGGCGTTATCCCGCCTACGGCTGAAATGCTTGCGTCAGAACCAGCCTCTAAGAGAAGCCTTACGACCTCTAGATTACCATTTATAACAGCAAGTGAGAGAGCGGTAAACCCGTTATCATTCTTTGCATGTTGAGTTGCACCGTCGGTAATAAGTTCGCGAACCTTTGTGGTACGACCCTCCCAAGCGGCCTGCATAAGTTTTGTATATCCTTTACTGTTCTTTGCATTTATATCTGCGCCGCGGGTGTAGAATTCGTCCAAAACTTCAGCGGCAAAGCACTCACTTATTGGAGGTGATTTTTTTCTCTCGGCACTTAGACCCGCCGAGTTAGCATCAATGACAAAGAAAAAAAGAAAAATAAAGAAGCAACCTAATACGTATCCAGTATACGGACTCTTCATAAAAATTCCCTCCCCTAACGCTAATACTACACCTTTAAAGCACCACCACTTAGCTCCTGAAAAAGCTCAAGTGCGTTATATGAACTCCTAACAAATGACCCTGCAAAGACGTGTTTTAGACCAATCTCTAAGCCAACTGCCTCATACTCCTTAAAGACCTCTGGGCGAATATACTCAAAAACAGGAAGGCTTGAGTTCTTTGGTTGAAGGTACTGCCCAATTGTTACGGCACTGCACCCGGCATTTTTTAAGTCCTGCAAGGTCTCACCAACCTCACCAGCACTCTCACCAAACCCAACCATAATTCCAGATTTTGTAATAAGGCCACGCTCTGTGGCTTGCTTTAAAATCTCAAGCGAATTTGCGTAATCTGCAACTGGCCGAACCTGAGGATATAACCTCTTTACAGTTTCTATATTATGATTAAAGATATCAGGTCTGGCATCTATAACTGTATCTACCGAGGCCTTATCAGCACCAAAATCTGGGACAAGAACCTCAACCGAGGCCTTTGGAAGTGCCTTTCTTATCTCTTTAATAGTCTCGGCAAAATGGGATGCACCTCCGTCTGGAAGGTCATCCCTTGTAACCGAGGTTACGACAACATGACTGAGCTTCATTTTTTTTGCCGCTTTTGCAACCTCCCCTGGTTCTTCTTGATTTATCCCGTGAAGATTATGCCCGCTTTCTGCACTGGTTTTTTTTACATTACAAAAGCCACAACGCCTCGTGCAAATATCACCAAGAATCATAAAAGTGGCTGTTGGCTTAGAGAAACATTCACCGATATTAGGACACCTTGCACTTTCGCAGACAGTACTTAACCCGCCCTCTCTAAGGGTTGTCTTTACGCTATGGAGTTTGCTTGGCCTGCCTGGAGCGCGCCGAAGCCAACTTGGCAGGCGTTCCCTACTAGTTTTTTTAATATTTTTATCTGTTTTTAACGAAAAAATCTCTTCACTACTGGTTTTCATCTATAACCCTGACTTTGTAAAATACTTAGAAAATCCCTAAAAAAAAGGACTTTCCTTAACAATGTAAAATTAGCATTTTTCTAAGTAAAGTTCAAGCATGTAGAGTGGGTAAAAGATTAAAAAAATAATCGAAAATAGAAAGGAAAAATTAATCAACTTTAGAGTTCTTACTAATTTTTTCCATAAAAATGGCAGAACACGGAGCAGCCTTATTATTCCTAAGTTTCTCTAGATCCTCTGGAATATCAATATCATACCACTGCTTAAGGAGGTGAACCTTTATCTCAGCACTTTTGGCACGCTCAAGTGTCTGGGATAAAACCTGAGGGGTACTCCATTTAACCCCATCAAAGACAGCTGGATGTAACCTCCCCATTGCAATTAAATAATACCCACCATCAGTTGCTGGGCCAAGGATAAGGGAGCCTTGGTCAAGGTCTAGTTCCTCAAAGGCTTTCTCAATGAACTTTAAAGGGATATCTGGGCTATCACTGCCAATCACGGCTACCCGTGCGTATCTCTTAGAGAAAAGAAGGGAAAAAGCATTCTTCATTCTCTCGCCCAAATCAGTGCCTTTTTGTGGGGTTAAGACTGCGTTACTTGGCACGAGCTTAGTAAGCGTTGAGGTATCAACGCCATCACCAGAAGGGGTAAAAAAAATATGAATATCTACATTTTTTAAGCAAGCGAGGGTATTAAAGATATCAGATAAAAAAGCAGAGTAAAGACCCGTGGCTTCTGCATTTGTAAGTGGCGGAACAAGGCGGGTTTTTATAGTACCAGCTAAAGAGGAGTCTTTAGGGATGCACGGAATCTTTACCATGACGCAGAGTGCATTTTTATTCATGCACAGATTCTAACACGTGTTAAAAAGAGGTGCAATACGGTTTCATTGGTTCAGGTTACAAACCTAAAACTGTGAAAAAAATCAAAGCACTTCCAAAGATCAAAAAAAAAGCAAGGCCTCTAAAGAAAAGAGACCTTGCTTGGTTTGAAGACTTTAATAATTAAATATTTTACTCCCCGTTGGAGTCTCCTGAAAGGGACTCCAACGAAGTTTTACCAGACAAAGCAGATGACTGGGGCTAGGTGCTTTTTAGGTTCAACTTACAAACCTGAACCCTCAAAAAAAGCTAGAACTTCATATTAAAGTTAAGGCGTACCCTCTCAAGTTCTTCTGGATCTGCCGCCGCTGGTGCATCTAACTTACGCTCACCTGCGTACTGGATAAGCTCGACATTAATCTTCTTTGTGAATTTATAGCCAATATGGAGGGCTGTTCCCTCAAAGTCGCTATAATAACTTGAGAAATCATCCTGTGCAAAAGGGCTTACTGCATGAAGGTCAATATCAAGTAAGGCAACCTTTGCCCATGCCTTTTTATAAGAACCCTTAAGGGTAATGACAGATCCAGCATCCTCATCACTTCCAGGTGTTACACTTGGCACGTCACCAGAGAAATAATCATAACCGACCGTTATACCAACATTTTCTATTGCCTTTACCTTGGCCTGAAGGCTTGCAAGAGTGTATGTTGCCTCTAGGGTAGTAACACCACCACCACGAACCGTAGCACCCTCATCTGTATCAACAATACCGTAGGCAAAGGTCACATCCACAGGCTCAAGCTCGGTCACGACAACAAGCTGTGCCATCCAAAGGTCTACGTCAGTATCACCATTACTAGTAGCACCATTTGTATCATGCCACCCGCCGTCATCTAAGACAAATTGACCACCCTGAACTGTTAGGGCAACTGGGCCTAAGTCCTTTAGGGTGTAACCAAAGGCCACACCTTCTGGGTTTACATCTGTATCCCAAAAATAACCATTTTGCATCCAAAGCGGGACACTGTTTTTTCCAAACCAAAGCCACCCGCCCTTGTACTTTGCCTTTATAAAGGCCTTGTCAATACTAAGGCTATTCTTGCTAAAGTCTCCATCGTTACCAAGGGTCTGATGCTGACTATTGGCGTCCCCAAAACTACCTGAGACAAACCTTGCACCAAGCTCTAGTGGAAGCTCTGGCGGGGTATAGACAAAGCCAACTCTCAGGCGGTATCTTTGCCTATCTCTCTCTTCGTCAATGCCCGCAAAACTTGACCTCTCGTCCCACTCCATCCTTGCCCTTGCGTCCCCGTACAACTCTATCCCCTCTCCTATCTCTACCGCCGCTCTAGCTGAGGTGCTATTTGCAAATGAAAAACAAAGTGCCAAAAACAAAGCAATTGATAAAACACTAATTATTCTAGTCATAATTTTCTCCTTTTCTTTTCCTTTCTTTTCTTTTCTTTTCTTTAATTAAGTCTAGCTTATAATTAAAATATTGCAATAAAGTCACGCTTTAATTACAATCTTGAGATTTTTTATTAGCTTTGGTTGATTAGAAAAAAGTGATCTTAAAATTTATGAGATGGGGTTGTTTGAGGGCTTAAAAAAGCGAAACTAATAAAGAATTACTTAATATCTTTATAACTAATAGTTCTGATAAAGTCAGTGAAAGGAATGCCGTCAATCTCGATGTAAGGGTCAGGGCCAAAGAAATTTAGGCGGTCATTTTTTTGAGGAGGTGAGAGAAGAATACCACGGCCTCTACTAAAGGCAATGCGGTCAGCATCAATTGAGCCAAAGTAATAATCTTTTTTTGAGGGATCTTTTGAGGCCTCAGATATATCCACAGGAACCCAACCCGTACCTGGCAGATAGAACTTTGCCCAGCAATGATAACCCTTAGTTGATGAGGTACTCACCCCCTCAGACCTTGGCAGTGGGTAACCCATCTCAAATATAACAGGGATATCTTGATAACTCATTAGCGCAAGAAAGAAGGAATGAAAATCAGTACAATTACCCTTTCCTTTTGCCCCATTACCAAGGGCAATGCAAACACGGTTAAGGTCTCCCTTGCCATAACCAGGTTCTTTTTTATTGTATTCCATATT
>JAGLUZ010000055.1 GCA_023134165.1 Deltaproteobacteria bacterium
TTACGGCCTTCTCTGAGAGCCTTGCTAACCTATCATTTATTCCGTCTGACAGATGGTACTTATCATATAGCTCTAAAACTTTATCTGGGTCAGGTTCATTATTTTTTTTATCTTTATTTTGAAAATTAGCAAGAGCCTTTAGTTCTTTACGATGCAGAATAAAGGTCATGGTAAAGGTAAAGTCTTCAAAAAAATCACGAGGCTCAAAATAAAGAATACCTCCGCCCCACTCACTATCAAAACGAAGGTCTTCAAGAGACACAGACTGATTATTTATAGTACCCTCAAAAATCTCTTGTTCCGCTACTTCAAGGGGGTAAGGAACCCATACCCGAACCTTACCTTGGCGATGGTCAAGTTTTACAAGCTCACTTGCAGAAACTGAAAATGAATAAGTTACCTCAATACGTCGCTCCAAAAGTTCGGCGTCACTAGAGCCCTGACTCCTAGACTTAGTAGGCAAACTTATAATAATGACCAAAGTTAGAAAAAAAACTAAGGCAAGGCTAATTGATATTCTGCTTAGACTATTTTTTTGCAAATAAACTCCAAAGTAAATACGGAAAAAAATTAGTATTCTTTAATGGCTTAAAGTCTAAATTTATAGATTAGGCTTTGAGGCAATGAAGTTGATAAATGCCCTTGCAATCGGAGAGGTCTCTCTTTTCTTTGAGGTAATAATAGAGAACCGTCTCTTGACAGAGAAACCTTTTACCTTTACCTCTTTAAGCACTCCCCTCTTTAGATCATTAACAACAGCCAAGCGAGAGGTAAATGCTGAACCCATGCCAGCTCTCACAGCCTCGCATAGTGCCTGAGTTGAACCCATCTCTGCAACAAGATTAAAAGAACCCATCTCAAAACCCTTTGCTGCAAAAGCCTTATTCATTGAGGCACGCTGGCCTGAACCAATCTCACGCATTACAAGCGGCAAGGTTGAGAGTTCTTTTAAGGTTACCTCGCTACCTTTAAAGCTCTTTGATGCTACAAGGATAAGATCGTCTGAGGCAAAGACAGTTGAGCTTAGGTCATCAGACTCTTCAACCTGTCCAACCACGCCGAGCTCAACCACACCCGATCTAACGAGTTCGCTAATATCATCAGAATCCCCAACCTTTATGCGAGGTATAACATCTGGGAATTCTTTTTTGTATGCTGTAATATGAGCAGGCAAGATGTACTCACCTGGAATCGTACTAGCACCGATTACAAGAGAGCCTCTTACGAGGCCAGAGAAATCATCAAGAGCGGCTACTGCGTCTTTCTTTAGTCTGTCAATCTTTGTTGCGTAGGAGTACAAAATCTCTCCAGCTTTTGTAGGCGTAACCCTACGCCCAAGCCTATCAAGGAGCCTCATCGAGAGGTCCTCTTCAAGTGCCTTTATGTGCACGCTTATTGTTGGTTGCGTAAGCCCTAACGACTCTGCGGCGCGAGAGAAACTCTCACGCTCTACTACTTCTTGGAATATTTCTAAAAATCTAAGTTGCATTTTAATCTCCAGAGACCGAAGCCTCATTATTTTTTTATTTTTTTCTTTTCTTTTTATCTCTACTAGCTTTTACAAAACCTGAAAATTTACTTTTAGGACTTCTATCTCTTATCTCTAAAAGCTTAAATACAGATATATTCTTCGCCTTCTCTAATATAGATAGACTTTGGCGACTCATCATTTTCACCCAAAACTTTAAGGGCAAGATCAAGAGCACCTTCATTTATCGATATAACAAGATCACAGTAAGTAGATAGCACGCTAGGTGCTGGGTCAAGGCGAAAGGAGATATCCTTGGTCTTGAGAATGCTCTCGGCCTTTAAGACCCTATGCGTGGAGGCAAAGGTTAGTATATACATAATCTATATGTAATATTAACAGATTTCTTTTTTCATAACAAGAGAAAACTACAAAAAAAGTAAAAAAATAAATCTCCTTTCATTAGTTAGCAGTGAAGGTCAGTTAATAACAATACCTAAAGTCTAAATAAAAAAAGGCCGCTAGCTCTACGACCTTGAGCTACGACCCTCTTTTTCAAAAAACTTCTACAAACCACAGAGCAAAACAAAACTACATACTCGCAAGTCTATCTTTATAAAACGGAAACTGTATACAAAGCTCCTTTACCTCACCCTTAATCTTTGTAAGCAGAGCGTCATCTGCACGAGCCTTAATGCCTCGGTCAATTAAGGTGGCAATTATCTTCATCTCAGCCTCACCCATTCCGCGTGTTGTAGAGGCTGGCACACCAATCCTTATTCCACTCGTTACAAATGGGCTTCTCTTCTCAAAAGGAACTGTATTTTTATTAACTGTGATTCCTGCCTTAACAAGAGCCTCTTCGGCTGCCTTACCTGTAATGTCATCTTTTGTAAGGTCAATTAACATCAAGTGGTTATCAGTTCCACCTGAACAAATATCAAGACCAAGCTCCATTAGTGACTCTGCTAAAACCTTTGCATTCTTTACAACTGCACCTTGATAATCTTTAAATGAAGGCTCAAGAGCCTCTTTAAAAGCAACAGCCTTTGCCGCTATTACATGCATTAAAGGACCACCCTGAATACCTGGAAAAATCTCTTTATTAACCCTCTTGGCAAATTCTTCCTTACATAAAATCATCCCAGACCTAGGGCCGCGAAGTGTTTTATGAGTTGTAGTGGTTACGAACTCAGCGTGTGGCACTGGACTTGGGTGAAGCTTTGCAGCAACAAGACCAGCGATATGAGCCATATCAACCATAACAAGAGCACCAACAGAGTCAGCGGCCTCTCTAAAGACCTCAAAGTCGATTATGCGTGAATAGGCACTTGCCCCTACTACAATTAATTTTGGCTTATGTTCTTTTGCAAGCCTTAAGACTTCATCATAATCAATTCTTTGATCATCTTCCTTAACTCCGTAAGAGACAACATTATACAATTGACCAGAAAAATTAACTGGACTTCCGTGGGTTAGGTGACCACCGTGGTTAAGGTTCATCCCCATAATCGTATCTCCGGGTTTTAGTACACTTAGGTAAACACCCATATTTGCCTGTGAGCCAGAATGTGGTTGGACATTTGCGTGTTCAGCCCCAAAGAGTTCCTTTGCTCTTTTTATTGCAAGATCTTCGGCAATATCAACAAACTCACAACCACCATAATAACGCTTTCCGGGATAACCCTCGGCATACTTATTTGTAAGGACGCTACCAACGGCCTCAAGGACAGCCGTACTAACCATATTCTCTGAGGCAATTAACTCGAGTTTATATTCCTGACGCTCGGTCTCACGAACAATAGTCTCGTAAATTTCAGGGTCAAAATCCTTAAGTGAAATCATAATTAATTATTCCTCCGTACTAATTTTTTTAATTATTATAGAAATATGACTACAGTTAGATGACATTTTTTAAAAAATTACCCGCCAGCAAGGGTCTTTAAGTGCGGAAATAAACGGCTTTCTCCAGCCCCTTGAAAATTTTCCCCTGCAACGCTCGAGGTAGTAACCCTCTTTAAGCCAACAACCTCTGCCTTGCCAGTAAAAGGAGTTCTATTATTTGTCTCTATAAAGACAGATATTCCTCTGGCAATAAAAATACCACCGCCATTTGCGGGTTTAACAAAAACGGCACTCAAGTCAACACAACGACCTTTATAGGCCATAGCAGTCTTAGTTGACTTTAGTGATAGTACACTAATACAAGCATTACTTGTTCTTTTAGGTGGTACTGGGCTCTTGCGTTTGGATGATTTTAATTCCGCAAGATTTTTTTTATGCTTTATAATTTCCTCATCATTCTTAAGATACAAGGGACTCTTATCTTCTTTTGATATTGGAGACCTGCCACCATCTGAGACCTGCCCTGCGCCACCCTCTTGGACTAAGTTAATTTTCTTTGTGTTTATTTTTTTCTCAACTACTTTCTTTGGTAAGATTTTAGTAGCTTTTTCTTTAAGCTTAGCAAGCCTTACTTTTTCTTTTTCCGCAAGATCTTTAAAAAGAGCACTACCCTTTGCAAGTAAACCTTTAACCTCTAAAGACCTACTTCCAGCAATATCAAAGTATTTTTCAAGGTACTCTTCTGCTGAGCTTATAAATAAAGACTCATCTCCAACCTTAATAAAACCCATTAAGGTCTCGTAATCAATCCCCATTGCACTTCTGCGTAGGTCATAGGTTAGCCCCTCGCCTCTGGCTATATACCTGTTAGTTGAACCTGCAAGCTCTACTACAACAAATCTCCCGCCCCTGGTCAAAGAGATGTCAGAGCCAGTTACGTAAGCAAGGTCAGAGACAAAGTGCGGGTCAAAGGTAACGGCCTCATCAAAGAGGGAGAGATTTTTTTGAACATTAATATAAATAACTGCAACGTATCCAGCAGGAAGACTAAAACCAAGGCTCCCAGCATTGTCGCTCGTCCTATACAAAGTCCCCTCACGACCCTTACTACCACTAAATGGCTTAAGATTTATAATAACTGGAATATTCTCAATTGCATCTTCGTTATTATCAATTAGGTTAACCTTGAGCTTAAAATCACTAGAGCTTCCAAAAGGTGCATTCAACTGAGTAGCGAAACTGTCAACCCCGCTCGGTATGACCACCGAACAGGAGAGCAAAAATGGAGTTAATAACAAAGCCATCAGAGCGAAGAAAGTAGTAAATTTTATTTTTTTTATAATAATATTCATCGGTGATTTTTTGGGTTTTTAAAAGGTTTTTTTTTAAAAATAATTAAGAAAATGAAATGTAAAGTTATTTAACCTGAAAGAGAAAAAATATATAAAAAAAATTACTTACAACCCTCTTCTATCTTGGTAATCTTATCAAGCCTTCTTTGGTGGCGTCCAGCCAAAAACTCGGCACCAACCCAAGAACGAACCATCTCTTCGGCTAGGGTCTTACCAACAATTCGACCGCCTATGACTAGGACATTTGCATTATTGTGTTCCTTGGCCATGCGTGCCGTAAAAACGTCGCTTACGAGGGCGGCCCTAACTCCCTTAAATTTATTGGCAACAATGCTCATCCCAATCCCTGTGCCGCAGACCAAGATACCACGCTCTATTGTGCCACTTGAGACCTCACCAGAGAGGAGAATACCAAAATCTGGGTAATCAACAGAGTCCTCAGTATCAGTGCCAAGGTTTACTGGCTCAAAGCCCATCTCCTCCAAGATTGAGATTAAGTAGAGCTTTAACTCAAGACCTGCGTGATCACTGGCTATCGCTATTTTCTCGCTCATAATTGTGTCCTAACCCTCAAATTTTTTAAATGCCAAGACAGCATTTGTACCACCAAAACCAAAAGAATTAGAAATTGCTACTTTTATTGCCTTCTCTTTTGCAAGATTTGGCACATAATCAAGGTCGCACTCTGGGTCTTTGGTATTATAGTTTATTGTCGGCGGAATTATGCCTTCCTTAAGAGCCATGATACTAAAGACAGCTTCAATGCCCCCGGCTGCACCAAGTAAGTGTCCTGTCATGCCCTTGGTTGAAGAGACCAAAAGATTACTTGCGTGAGAACCAAAGACACTCTTTATAGCCTTTGTCTCATATAAATCATTATAATAGGTTGAGGTGCCGTGTGCATTTACATACTCCACATCTGTTGGGTTTAAGGCCGCATCATCAAGAGCAAGTTTTATACACCTTGCCGCTCCTTCACCGTCAACTGAAGGTGTTGTCATGTGGTAGGCGTCCCCGTTCATGCCGTAGCCAACTACCTCACCAAGAATATTAGCACCCCTTTTCTTTGCACCCTCAAGCTCCTCTAAGACAAGTATGCCTGCGCCCTCGCCAACAACAAACCCATCTCTTTCCTTATCAAAAGGACGGCTTGCTTCAGCGGGGTTGTCATTATTTGTAGAGAGTGCCTTCATTGAGTTAAAGCCAGCCACACATAGAGGGGTAATTACAGCCTCAGTGCCACCTGCAATCATGGCATCAGCGTATCCGTGTTTAATTAATCTATAGGAGTCCCCTATTGAATGAGTCCCTGTGGCACACGCAGTAACAGCACAGCTATTTGGGCCTTTAGCCCCAATGCGTATTGATATTTGTCCGCTTGCAAGATTTATTATAGTCATTGGAATAAAAAATGGAGTAACACGAGTTGGCCCTTTCTTTACGCGAACGTCGTGCCATTTTTCAATTGAACCAAGCCCGCCAATACCAGCACCTACGTAGACGCCTACACGCTCGGCGTTTTCTTCTGTTATAGTAAGGCCACTGTCTTTAAATGCACTAAGGGCGGCACCAACTGAGTACTGGATAAAGAGATCCATCTTCTTTTGATCCTTCTTGTCAATAAACTCAGAGACCTCAAAATCATCAACCTCACCGGCAATCTTCACTGGAAAATCGTCTACTGGGAAACGAGTAATTGGGCCAATTCCAGCCTTACCTTCTTTTGCCGCTCCCCAGGCCTTCTTAATCCCTGAACCAATCGGGCTAACAATCCCTGTGCCGGTTACTACAACTCTTCTATTCAATGGACTACTCCCTAATTATTACAATTTTTACCACAAAAAATTCAGGACGGGAAATCCCCCACCACTCATATAAAGCGACAAAGGCACAACCCGTCCTGACTAAAAACTTTGGCTTTTATAAGTTAAGATATAACTAAGCTTTTACTTGGCCTTTTTATCAATATATTCTACAGCATTCTGTACGGTGCGAATATTCTCAGCATCTTCATCTGGAATCTCTATATCAAACTCCTCTTCAAAGGCCATTACCATCTCGACGATATCAAGGGAGTCTGCACCAAGGTCATCAACAAAAGATGCCGCTGATTTTACCTCATCCTCTGATACACTAAGTTGCTCAACTATTATCTTCTTTACCTTGTTTTCTGATGACATTACAAAACCTCCGAGTTTCATTCAATAGATTCTTTATGTGCTTACAAACTACAATTTTTATAACACCAAAAAGACGTGTTGTCAATTTTTAAAGGGAGTTAGCAGAAGACCTCTACTAGAGTATACCCTCTAAAAAAACTACATATACATTCCGCCGTTTATACTAAGGACTTGCCCTGTTATGTAGCTAGAGTCCTCTGAGGCGAGAAAAAGCACGCCCTTAGCAACGTCCTCAGAGGTTCCAAGTCTTTTGCTTGGAATCTGCGAGATAAGTGCCTCTCTGGCATTATCTGGCATGGCCTGAGTCATGGCGGTATCAATAAAGCCTGGGGCTACGGCATTACACCTTATTCCGCGTGCTGCAAACTCTCTGGCCGTTGTCTTTGTAAGGCCAATTAAGCCCGCCTTACTGGCTGAGTAATTGGCCTGCCCAGCATTGCCCATTAACCCAACAATAGAGGCAATATTTATGATATTTCCGCTCCGAGCCTTGCTCATAACCTTCACGGCCGCTCTTAAACAATTAAAAGCCCCCTTTAGGTTTACGTCCATTACCATGTCCCAGTCCTCATCACTCATGCGAAGGAGGAGTTTATCACGTGTAATGCCTGCATTATTGACTAAGATATCTAGAGAACCAAGAGCCTCAACTGTGTCTTTTACCATTGATGTTGCCTCATCCGAGCTTCTAACATCAACCTTTAAGGCAATGGCCTTTCTACCAAGAGCTTCAATTTCCTTGACCGTTTCATTTGCACTATCTAAGTTTACATCAATAATAGCAAGGTTTGCTCCCTCATTTGCAAGTAAGAGGGCAACTTCTTTTCCTATGCCTTGAGCCGCTCCTGTTACGAGTGCAACTTTGTCCCTTAACTTCATGAATTTTCCTCCTTAAATGTAAGATGGGGACTCGTCCCTATTGTAGCCTACTATACAATTTTTTCATTTAACCTTAAAGTCCCTAGAAAGCTTTTGCGCCTCAGCAACTTGTTCAGGAGTCAGTTCTTTTATTAGCAAGTCTCGTGCTTTTCGTGCCTCATCAAGACCTTGAACCGCCGCCAAATTTATCCAAGTATATGACATTACATAATCCTTCGCTACTCCATGACCCTCAGAATACGCAACCCCTAAATTATACAAACCCACAACACTCCCCTTGTCTACTGCTTTCGTTAACCACTTAATGGCTTCTACGTAGTCCTGCGACACTCCATGCCCATGATAATACATCAACCCTAAATTGGATTGAGCCTTAGCATACCCTTGCTCTGCGGCCTTCCTATGCCACTTAATAGCCTCTACAAAATCCTGCGTGACTCCTTGGTCTTGACCATATATGACCCCTAAATTAAACTGAGCCTCAGCATGGCCTTGCTCTGCAGACTTCTTATACCACTTGACAGCCTCAACGTAATTTTGCGGCACTCCTTGGCCTTGAGAATACATAAACCCCAATTGGGATTGAGCTATAGCATCTCCTTGCTCTGCGGCCTTTTTATACCACTTAAAGGCCTCATCGTAATCTTGCGGCACTCCTTGGCCTTGAGCATACATCAACGCCAAATTGTATTGAGCTTCGGGAATTCCTTGCTCTGCGGATTTCTTATACCACTTAACAGCCTCTAAATAATCCTGTGGTACTCCATCACCTTGAGCATACATGACCCCCAAATTGTATTGAGCAGCGGCAAGCCCCTGATCTGCGGACTTTTTATACCACTTGAAAGCCTCGACGTAATCTTGCGTGACTCCTTCGCCTTGATCATACATCAACGCCAAATTGAATTGAGCTGTGGCATCTCCTGCTAAGGCCAATTTCTCTAAGTCCTTAAAACTATCGGCACTAGCAAATATCGGTGTAGAAACGGCTATCAAGATAATGACTAATAGAGCAAATATCTTTTTCATTAGCTACTCCAAACAAGAGGATCTTACGTCAACTCATTTATCGTCTTCTCAACGCAGGTTATATTCTCTGGGGCGCCAAAGCTACAGGTGTGGATATCTCTGTCAATGCGTTTAACGAGGCCAGCGAGGATTTTCCCAGAGCCAATCTCAAGAGTAACAGTAACGCCATTACGCTTTAGGCACTGGATAATCTCAGACCACCTGACAGGGCTTGTAAGTTGTCTCTTTAATAGATCGCTAATTAGTGATACGTCCTCTGTTGGTTCGGCAAGAACATTACTAACAAGCGGAACAATTGGTTTTTTTAGGGTTATTTTTTGTAATTCTTCGGCTAATTTCTCTGCCGCTGGTTTCATGAGTGGGGAATGTGAAGGAACACTTACAGGGAGCAGTATTGCTCGCTTTGCACCAGCCTCTTTTGCAGCTTTATTTGCACGTTCAACAGCCTTTGCACTCCCTGAGATAACCAGTTGCCCAGGGCTATTTAAATTCGCCGGCACAACAACCTCTTCACCAACCGAGGCCTGAGTGCAAATCTCTTTAATTATATCATTCTCAAGGCCAATTATAGCACTCATCGCACCCTCACCCTCGCCGCAAGCCTCCTGCATATATTTTCCGCGAAGACTAACAATACGAAGTGCATCAGCATACTTCATTGTCCCTGCACTGACGAGTGCACTATACTCACCAAGGCTGTGACCTGCAACAAAAGATGGAGCGTCCTTGCCTAGGCCAAATTCCTTATCAAGCACCCTCATCGCCGCAACCGAGGTTGCAACAAGGGCTGGCTGAGTGAACTCTGTCATATTCAGTTTTTCAACTGGGCCCGCAAAACAAAGGGCTTCCAAATCATAACCAAGGACGTCATTTGCCTCCTCAAAGGCCTGCCTTGCTTCTGGGTAAGTTTCGGCGAGTGTCTTACCCATTCCTACAGACTGAGAACCTTGACCCGGAAAAATAAAAGCTATATTTTTTAAAGAGTTAGTCATTTTATCTAAGTCCACCTTTCAAGTTTTAATTCTACCATTTTATTACAGTTGATGCCCACGTTAATCCCCCACCAAAGGCAACTAGGATTAGATTATTACCTCTCTTAACCCTGCCACTTTTTACTGCCTCATCAAGAGCAATGGGGATGGAGGCGGCTGAGGTATTACCGTACTTTTCAATATTAGAAAAGACTTGAGCGTCACTTAACTTTAGCCGCTGTTGCATGGCCTTGATTATTCTGTTATTTGCCTGATGTGGAATTAGAAGTGAAATATCAGAGGGCTTTAAACGAGCCTCTTTTAAGGCCTCCGAGACAGCTGACCCCATGCTCCTAACAGCAAGCTTAAATATCTCATTACCCTTCATCTTTAAAGTAGAGTCAGAAGTAGAGTCCTTAGAGTTTTTTGCAGATTTTGCTTTGCTTTTAACGTCTTCAAAAGGGGTTCTATTCTTATCCTGCGGTGAGTAAAGAAGCTCCCATTTTCGACCATCAGAGAATAACTTTGAGGAAAGTATCCCAGCCTTGCTCTTTGTTGCACCAAGAACCACTGCCCCTGCTCCGTCACCAAATAATACGCAGGTACTTCTGTCCTTCCAGTCCACAATCTTTGAGAATAAATCAACACCAATGACGAGTACGTTTTTTGCACTCTTTGAGCGAATAAAATTATCCGCAACATCCAGGGCATAAAGAAAACCAGAACACGCGGCACTTAGGTCAAAGGCTGGAATACCAGCCCTTAGCCCAAGCTCTAGTTGAACAAAGCACGAGGTTGAAGGGAATGCCATATCTGGGGTGACTGTACCAGTAATGACAAGGTCAATATCCTTTGCACTTAGACCAGCGGCCTTTATCGCCTCTTTTGCAGCCCTTGCCGCAAGCTCCGAGGTCTTCCCGTCAAGGGCTATGCGACGCTCCCTAATACCAGTTCTTGAGCTTATCCACTCATCAGTCGTATCCACCACCTTTGATAGATCATCATTTGTAATGATTTTCTTTGGAAGTGCAGACCCAGTGCCTAAGATTTTACTTTTAAGTGTCATAATATTTTATTATAAGTCAAAAAAAATTAAATTAATATCTACTTAAGACTATTTATTGCTAGACGTTCAAACTCGTCATTTCGCTCTACTTCTTCACCAAGGTGTGAGCTAACACTACCGCTTACAAGCTCTCTGGCTCTAAATACAGCGTTCTTAATAGCCTTTGCAGGTGAGCCACCATGACTTATGATACAAGCCCCGTCAACGCCTAGAAGAGGTGCGCCACCGTACTCAGCATAATCAAGTTTATTTTTAAGGTTTCTAAAGGCACCCTTCATAAATAGGTAGCCAATCTTTGCAAGCACCGAGGACTCAATCTCTGATTTTAACATTTTTATTACCCCATCGACAACCCCTTCACTGAGTTTAAGCACAATATTACCGACAAAACCATCAGTAACTACAACATCAATATCGCCCTTAAAAATATCTCGACCCTCTAGGTAGCCAACATAATTTAGTGAGGTTTTTTTAAGAATATCATGGGTTAGGCGAGTAAGTTCATTGCCTTTACTCTCTTCTGAGGCATTTGAAAGGAGACCTATTCTTGGATTTTCTTTTTTCAGGGCATAGCGTGCGTATACGTCGCCCATAATAGCGAACTGCACAAGGTTTATTGGTTTACAATCTACATTACCACCAGCATCTAGAACAATGGCTGGATCTTTTGTGGTAGGAAGTGGGACAGCTATGGCTGGTCTATCAATGCCTTTTAGTCTCTTTAGGACAAAGATTCCAGCGGCCATTATTGCCCCAGAATTTCCTGCACTAACAACACCGCTTGCACGCCCAGCACGCACTAAGTCAAAGCAAACTCTTATTGACGAGTCCTTCTTCTTTCTAATTGCGTGGGCTGGACTCTCGTCCATGAGAACGACCTCAGAGGCATGAACAACCTCTAGGCCTTGCCCTGTAGATGCTCCGTAGGTTTTAAGTCTATCCTCAATGCTTTTTTGATCACCAACGAGGATGACCTCAGCACCAAGACTTACCGCATCTATAGCACCTTTTACCGTCACATCTGGGCCAATATCTCCGCCCATAGCGTCAACAGCTATCTTCATAAGGGAGTTGGTATCCTTTGGGGAAAAAGACCTAGAGCTCTTCGCCAGTCTTTATTACTTCACGACCTTTGTATGTGCCACATTTATGGCATACATTATGAGGCCTCTTTGGTTCGCCACACTGGGAGCATGTCGAGACAGCAGGTTTTGAGAGCGCATCATGACTTCTGCGGTTCCCTCTCCTTGAACGTGTATGTTTACTCTTTGGATTTGCCATGGTCTATAACCTCTCTTTTTTTATCCTTAACTCTTAGTCTTAAAATCTTTTAAAACACTAAATCTTGGATCTATTTTATCTTCTTTTGCTTTCTCTTCAGATAAAGAAGCCTTCTTTGAAGGTGCGCAGTCACACTGACCGTCTGGATACTTTGAGTCATTTAAATCAGCCCCACAGTAAGAGCAAAGCCCCTTGCAATTAGCCAAGCAAAGCGGCTTAATCGGTGCTTCTAAGGCAATCTGCTCTGTTACTACAAGCGTTAAATCAAGCTCATCACCCTCGATATGGATTAAATCAAGGTCTTCTTTCTCTAGCTCAAGTTCTTCTAATTCTTTTTTTGAGGATTTTTTCTCATCTTTCTTTGTGGCCTTTTCTTCTTTCTTTTTCTTCTTACGTTTTGTTCTTCCCTTATCAGCCGCATTTAAGAGGCTCTCGTCGATAACGACAGTAGAGACAAAATCAGCATTTAGAGGAAGCTCAAAATCATTTAAACACCGAGAACAAACAGGGTTTAGCACTGCTTCGACTGCTCCCTGTAGTGTTACGTACTTGCCGGAGCGAAAGATCCTTAGCTTTGAATTAACAGTGCCTGAAAAATCAAAATCAAAGTTACCAACTTGCTTTATCTCTTTGCCGTCCGTGCTGAGTTCAAAATCAAGCCCAGCTTCGGTTATATCTTCAACCTTAATCTTCATCTTCTCTTTTTAGAGCTTACTCTTAAGTGAGTAAATCTAAGTATTTACTGAATTAGATAGTATACAAAAATATTTTGTCATTTGTCAACACATTTTCCCTTGACTATTTATGTATTTTGCCTTAAATTAATGTCTGTAATTTTTACAACCAAAGACAACTGAATATACAACCACATTGGGAGATCGTCTAACGGCAGGACTGCGGACTCTGAATCCGCCAATCTAGGTTCGAATCCTAGTCTCCCAGCCAATTATATATAACAAAACAAGGGGTTAGCGAAAGCTAGCCCCTTTTGTTTTTGTAGGAAAAACCAATAAAAGGTATATAACACTTTCTATTGGTTTTATTTGCGATTCCTTACAAAATATTGTATATTCTTTAATGTATTAATAAGACAAAGCCTTTACATACCCTCAATGGCTATTATGGATATCTAATTTATGAATAAAACTAGCCGCTCACCTCTAAAAAAAATCTATCCCATTCTCTCGGTTCTCTGTATAACGATACTTGGTGCTGCTTTATGGGAGTTTTTTTTGAGAGATTTTGCATACTATTTAGGAAACTTGTTTGTAAAAATACTTTCTTTTATATTTTCAGGGTACATTAACCATTTATATCGTGACGTTGGAAAAGCAGACGACCTTATGGTTTACGTCCCAGCCCTAATCGCCATCGTTATTATCGCATTCTTTCCATATATTTGTTACTTATTTTTAAAAGAAACTTATAGTAAAATCGCCCCTGAAGCAGAAGGCATCCTAGACGATGATATTGAAAGCATAAAAAGACAATTACAACACATTTATAAAAATAGAAATAGAGACATCGTCTTAATACTACTACCAGCCATAATTAGTTCTTTTTTCCTCACAGAGATGTTTATAACAGAATTCTCTAAGATTAGTGCTGTAAATCAAATAGAAAGAAGGCTAGAAATAATACGGCCGCACATAGACGAACGGAACTACTACTTGCTATGGAGTGAATATCGGTTGATTGATGGCAAAGAGAAATTAGAGATGCTTTTTTTAAAAACAAATGAGATGGCCGCTAAAAACAAGATAACTCTACCAGAAGTAGAATTGTTTGGTATAAACATTTCTAACAATCCACTCAACACAGACTCGTCAAAAAAAGGCACACCCATTGACTGAGTCCAAAGGGGAAACCTTGAAATAAAAAAATTATATTTGAATAGTCCTGTAGGATGGGCTGTACACCGTCTTTAATAGTTGGGTCTAGCTTTGCGGAAACCGCAACCTACAAAAGAAATATTTAACACCCACACCTCTTTAATTCACCCCCCTTAGGATAAGGGGGGCTAGGGGGGCTTCATAAGTGTCTTTGTACCTTTAGTAAATCCTTTTTTTAAAGAAACAAAATATCTCTAAATGTACAAACAAATTTCTCAATCCCCCTCAATCCCCCTTTTCCAAAGGGGGAAGTTTTACACCCCCCCACCCCCTATTGCACCCAACCCCTTCTTTAAGGTATAATCTAAAGTTACGTATACCCTTAAAGGAAAAACTATGGCTATTAAGACAGCAAAGAAAAAGACAACTGAAAAGGCTCCCAGAAAAACACCTGCCAAGTCTAAGGTAAAGGCCAAGGCAAAAAAGGTTGTGACCAAGGTTGCCATAACCCCTACCGTAAAAGCCACCCCAACTTCTACGAAGATAGACCATAGCAAGCTCATCATCGAGGGGCTTCGTCAAAATAATCTAAAAAATATCTCACTAAGTATTCCGCACGATAAGATAACAGCAGTTGTCGGGCCAAGTGGCTCTGGGAAAAGCTCGCTAGCTTTTGACACCCTCTTTGCCGAGGGTCGCTGGCGTTTTATGGAGTCCCTCTCCACATACACCCGCCTCTTCCTGGAGCGAATGGAGCGACCAGAACTTGATAGCATCAAAAACGTACGCCCAACAATCGCCATAGAGCAAAAAAACCCTGTACGCACAAGCCGCTCAACTGTTGGCACAGCAACTGAGCTAAATGATCATCTAAGAATCCTCTTTGCACGCATCGGTGTGCCGCACTGTCCTGACTGCGGAAAAATAATCAAAGGCCAAAGCCCAGCCTCTGTTGCAAAGGAATTACTAAAAAAATATAACGGTGCACGTGCCTATATTGGTTTCTCAAGTGAGATAAAGATTACAAAGACAGAGCCAGTAGATAAGATATTTAATGACCTAATAGTGCGTGGCTACATAAGGATTATCTTTAATAACGAGGTCTTTGATATTAGTGAGGCAGACGCTGGTGATGGCAATTACCCAAAACTTAAAAAAAGCACAAAGACAATTGACATCATCGCTGACAGACTTGTAATTGATAACGACTCCAGAGGCAGGCTTGTTGAGTCCATAGAGCTTGCCTTTAGGGAAGGTTTAGGCTCGATGTGGGTTGTTATCTCTGGCGAGAATAAAATGAATAAAATTCTTTTCTCACGCCAGCCTCGGTGTGAGGATTGCGATATAAACCTAGAGAATTTAACCCCGCTCTTATTTTCATTTAACCACCCAATTGGTGCATGCCCAGAGTGCAAGGGCTTTGGTAACATCCTAAGGTATGACAAAGAAAAGGTCATTCCAGATAAAGATAAAACACTTAGAGAAGGTGCAATTGAGCCATGGACAAAACCCTCACACCTTTGGTGGGCTGACGAGATGGCACGCTTTGCAGAAAAAAACAGACTCAGCCTAGATAAAAAATTCTCGAAATTATCCAAACGAGAACTACAGATGGTCTTTGAAGGTACTGAGGACTTTGACGGCATTGATGGTTTCTTCAACTACCTTGAGACAAAAAAATATAAACTACACATACGAGTCTTTCTCTCAAGGTACAAGAGCCAGTTTATCTGTACCAAATGCAGTGGAGTTCGCCTAAAAGACAGTGCCTTAGCAGTTAAACTTGGCAAAAAAAATATCGCCGAGATAACCTCAATGACACTTACTGAGGCTCTTGAGTTTTTTAAGACCTTAAAGCTTTCAACCCCTGAGGCCAAGGTTGCAAAAGAAGCCCTCACTCAGATTACCCTAAAACTTGAGTTTCTATGTGAGACAGGCCTTGGATACCTAACACTCATGCGTCAAACACGCACCCTCTCTGGCGGTGAGGCTCAAAGGGTTACCCTCACCAATCAGCTCGCTGGAGGGCTCTCTGGGGTTTTGTACGTCCTAGACGAACCATCGATTGGGCTTCACGCCAGAGATATTGATATATTAATAGAGCAGATAGAAAGACTAAAGGCACGCGGTAATACAATTATTCTTGTTGAACACGACGCCACAATGATTAAGGCCGCTGATGAGGTCGTAGAACTTGGCCCAGGCTCTGGCACTCTTGGAGGTCGTCTTGTTTATACTGGTGGAACAAAAGAATTCCTAAAAGAAGACAAGACCATCACAGCAAAGTACCTAACTGGAACTGAAGAAATTGCCATCCCTCACTGGCGTAGAAGCGGAAAAAACGGAGAGATTACACTTATAGGTGCAAACGCTAATAACCTAAAAAATATAGACCTAAAGATACCCTTAAAGACCCTAAGTTGCATAACAGGGGTCTCAGGCTCTGGCAAGAGCACTCTTGTTATGGATACGCTCTATGATGAACTCGCCGCAAGGTTCTTGATAAAGGGCTCAAAAAAGCCACCAACCCAGGGCAATTCACAGAACCTAAAGAGCCTAAATATCAACGGAAAGATAAGTGGCGTTAGGTTAATCAACCAAGATCCTATAGGGAAGACCCCTCGCAGTAATCCAATTACCTATATCGGTGGTTTTGATGAAATCCGAAAACTCTTTGCCTCGCTTAGGTCAGCTAAAGCGGCTGGGCTTATGGCTGGAGATTTCTCCTTTAATGTTCCAGGAGGCAGGTGTGAGAAGTGTAAAGGGGAAGGGGTTGAAAAACTTGAGATGTATTTTCTTCCAGATGTTTACGTGGTTTGCGCTGGATGCAACGGAAAAAGATATAAGACACAGGTCTTGGAGGTACGCCACAAACGAAAGAATATAAATGACATCTTGGCAATGACCTTTGATGAGGCTTATGGGTTTTTCTATAAACTACCAAAGCTCACGGCAAAGCTTTCGATGATAAGAGAGGTTGGGCTTGGATACTTGTGCCTCGGGCAATCAGCAGTAACCCTCTCTGGAGGTGAAGCACAAAGGCTAAAGATTGCAAAAGAACTTGGCGGGGTGTACAGCAAAAATCCAGACTCAGAGGATGGTGGACACTTATATATCCTTGATGAGCCAACAACAGGGCTTCATCAAAATGATATTAAAAAACTCCTCTCTGTGCTTGGCAAACTTGTTGACTCTGGTGCAACGGTAATTGTTGTTGAACACAATATGGAGCTAATAAAAACAGCGGATTATATAATTGATCTTGGCCCTGAGGGCGGCAGTGCTGGCGGAGAGGTAATCGCAACTGGCACACCAGAGGAGGTTTCAAAGAATAAAAAAAGCCACACGGGGAGATTTTTAAAGGAGATACTAAAGTCAGGGGTCGGTTAATTAGGGACTTTACCCAACTCTAAAGAACAGTGGGCAGTGTATACCTTGCAAAACTTTTTTAAATTGTTTTCCCCCTTAGGGTGAAGGGGGAGGAAAAGACAGTGGGTACAGCCCACCCTACACGGCTTCAGGAAGGAAAAGGTTTTATTTTTTACTCCTCACAATTTTCTTTTCCACTCCCCACAACCCTCTTTTACCATCTTGGGCTTCACGCTCGTATTTTTGAAAATCTTTAAGATATTTAAAGGGAACTTCTGTGTCAACAGAGCCATAACCCTCTTTAATTATCTCAGCATTAATAAGCGTCCCATCCATTGCATATACATAGGCCAATATATTTCCTTGTTCATCCAATATATTTCTTCCAAAAACCAGTTCTAGTACCTGTCCTTTAATAAGGTTCTTTAAAAAAATAGCTGACATTCCTTTTGTGCTTACACCTATAAGTTTTACTTTAGTGTTAGCCGAAAGCAAAAATGTATTATTAGAAACGACCTGATTAGCATAAACTTTTTCCCTTAACTCCCTTGTTTTCAAACCTATTGCGTTTAAACTGTCGACTAAGATTTTTTTAAATTTATACTCACGCACATAAGCCTTACTCGTTAAATACTCATCCGAAATAATAAAGGATGCCAAAATCTCAAAATCTTTTTTCTTTATAATTTTTATTCTTCCTGTGAAAATATCAGAGTATATAAGATAATTTGCTTTAATTTTCCCATACTCAATATATGATTCTAGTGCAATTGCCTCTGCCGCAACCCCGCCAGTAAAAAGTTTATTTAAATCCAGATCGATTGTCGCTTCATTAGTGCCTAAGCTTTTTGCTTTTTGAATTGTTTTAGGAGGGGTAACTTTATACTTAAAGGTTTTAACGCCTAATTGTAAAAGCACTTCTTCGATTTGATCAGCAAACGTGGTTTGAGTATGGTACTGATTAAAAGGTATAATGGTAAAGGATGGCTTGTCTGGTACATCTCTTAGAACTACAAAATTTGCCTGAACTACCTTATTGACACAGCCAGTCAATAAAAAAACAACAAGTAAAAGAAAAACATTCTTCATAACAACCTCCTTTATTTAACATATATATTCCGCATGCCTCTTTTTAAAACTATACACAACAACAACCCCCACCCCAAACTTATTTTTCAGAAGATCCCTTCCCCTTCCCATCACTATCAAATGGCAAAAGCCCTTTGCCATTCTCATCAAAGATTGGGTATTCCCTTAGCCCTTGTTTTTGAAGTCTGTACTTAAGGGCAGTCTTTAAAACACCGATGCCGTAAATAACACTTCTGCTAAAACTAATTGAGGAGGCCTCTGGGAAATACCTCGCAGGTGAGCTTACCTCGCCGATACGAAAGCCAAAGTAAA
>JAGLUZ010000056.1 GCA_023134165.1 Deltaproteobacteria bacterium
CAGCGGCAATTGAGAAGGTAACAACTGCACGAGCAACCTCGACTCTGGCATCAGTTATTGGCTTTCCAGCCTCTAGGCATATTGCCTCGGCAAACTCTTCGGCTCTATCCTCTATCCCCGTAGCAACCAAGCGAAGAAGCCTTGCTCTCACGTAAGCAGGCATTTTCTTTAAGGCCTCAAATGCCTTAGTTGAACCCTCAAGAGCTGCTTCAAGTTCAGCCTTTTCAGCTAAAAAAGTCTTTGTAAAGACCTCATTATTATACGGATTAATAACCTCCAAGACCTCGCTGGTCTCAACAAATTCTCCGTTAATCAGTATCTTCCACTGCTTTCTCATCTAACACCTCTTTTTTTTAATCTTGTTAGTCTTTCTTTGATTAGAGCAAAATCCTAGCCAGTTTATTATTCTATCAAAAAAAACTCCTTTCCTCAATTCTTATCAAATTAAATTTATTTGTAGCAAGGTGAAACTGGTGTTATACTTTTTAAATACTTTAATTTTTCTATCATCAGTTAAAAGGGGTCGAATAAAATTCCAAAATTAGAGGGAAATATAAAGGGTCTAAAGAAGGCTGAGATTAAAAGCCTAGAGAGAATCTTTAGGAGAAAAGTCCCCCCAAATGAGCTTATCACCCAGGAACTTGGGAGGTTTTTAACTGAGCTTTCCTTTGAGGTAAAACGCCAGATTGGGTTAATCATCGACAGGAAGGGTACAATCATCTACGTTATTGTCGGTGATGAGCGTGAGATTGTAATCCCCGCCTTAAAGGATTACCCCCTTGGGAGGCGTGCCCTTCGGGGGCTTCGTTGCATTCACACACACCTGAAGAATGAACCCCTCTCAGAGGACGACCTAACGGATATGGCAATTCTTCGCCTTGATGCCATGGTTGCCATTGGTGTCGGTGAGAAAGGCCTCCCAAGAGAGGTCTTCACAGCCAACCTCATCCCTCACAAAGAAGGGATAGAGAAAAAACCTTTTGAGGTTAAAGAGCCTGTCCCCTTTCACTCCCTTGATATTTCTTTTACAGAATTCACTGAAGCCCTAGAGAGCGAGATGGGTCGAGCCATCCTTAGAAAAACCAAGGACAAACGAGAGAGGGCAATCCTCGTAAGTGTATCTCTTGGCTCAAAAGAAGAACAAGAGAGTTCCATAAAGGAGCTTCGCTCCCTTGCACTCACTAGTAATATTAATATCCTTGGTCTGATTAAACAAAGACCAAAAAAATTAAACCCAAAATACTTACTCGGCTCAGGAAAGATAAAGGAGCTAATAATAACTGCCCTTAGTCAGGAAGCAACCATCCTAATCTTTGACAGCGAACTCACCCCGACCCAGATTCGTGAACTAGGGGAACTAACTGAGCTAAAGGTAATTGATAGAACCCAACTTATCTTAGATATCTTTGCAAGCAGGGCTCACTCTAGGGACGGCTTGGTGCAGGTCGAGCTTGCACAACTTAAGTACCTTTTACCAAAACTTTCAGGCAAGGGAACCTCCATGTCAAGGCTTATGGGTGGTATCGGTGGCAGAGGCCCAGGGGAGACAAAACTTGAGACAGATAAGAGACGCATCGGGGAGAGGATATCTTACCTAGAGCGAGAACTAAAGACACTTGGCAAGGGCAGAAAAGAACGCAGGCGTCGCCGAGGTGAGAGCCAAGTTCCTATTATATCTATTGTTGGATATACAAATGCTGGAAAATCCACACTCTTAAATGCCCTAACAAAGAGCGAGGTCTTGGCCGAGGACAAACTCTTTGCAACCCTAGATACAACGAGCAGAAGACTTCGTTTTCCACGCGAGAAAGAAGCAATTATTACCGACACAGTTGGTTTTATCAGGAATATGCCGCTTGAACTGATGCGAGCCTTTAGGTCAACACTTGAGGAGATGGAGGACGCCGACCTACTCCTCCACGTTGTTGACGCAAGTGACCCCGACCTTGAGGCACGCATAAAGACAGTTGAAGATATTCTTGACGAGGTCGAACTCCTAAGTATCCCTCGCCTAATTGTCTTTAATAAGGCCGAACTAATTGAAGAGGAAGTTGGAATAAATCTTAGTAAAAAATTTGAAGGTTTAACTGTCTCTGCAATAAAACCCGAGACACTAAAACCACTGGTTGAGGTTATTGGAAAGAAACTTTGGGCAAAGGGAGGTCTGAAACCTTTAGATAAAAATTCGTCCTGAACTTATTTAGAAAAAAGTCTTTTTCTAAATTTTCGTCACACCTTACACTAACTTGCGCCTTGCGTAAAAAACAATAACCTTTATTTTTTAATTACAGCTGTCCTGATTAAAAATCATCACACTGGACTTACAACCTCACTCCTTTAAAAGTTCTATTTCCATCTTAAGTAGCCTCAGATAATGCTCAACAATCTCATCAGGAAGTTCTTTTAATAAATTTAGTATCTCTTTTCTTCTCTGCCTAATCTCTTTAAAACCAAAATCTGACTCTACTGGAATCACGCCCGCAGGAGGGAGTTCTTCAAAAAACGAATGTATTGAGGTGTTTAGAGCTTTTGAGATAAGCTCAAGCGACTTCTGAGTAAACCTTCTTTTTCCGCTCTCGAGCTGGTTTACGTAACCCTGCGAGAGTTCGCTCTTGAAGGCAAGTTCTTCCTGAGTAAGCCCTAATGCTTTTCTAAACTTTCTTATGTTTTTCCCAACGATGTTTTTAGCTTCCACTGTCTTATCTTATTGCAGTATAAATTCAAAGACAATTACGTCACGCAATGTTTTTCTTGACTCTAATATTACAGCATGATACTATTCTTAGGTAAAAAATGGAACAATTATAACCACACTAAATATTTATTGCCTTTATTCACTACAAAAAAAAATAATCGCACAAAAACCGACCACCACCATTAATGACCTCTGCAAAAAAAAATAAAATACTCATCATTGATAATGAACCAGCGATGACCATGATGGTCACCATGTACCTTGAAAATAATGGCTTTGAGGTTGAGACGGCCAGAGGATCGGTAATAGCAAATAAAAAAATCCTCTCAAAGGATTACGACGTAATACTAACTGACTTAAACCTGCCGAGATCGGATGATATGGATTTCTACGAAGAAATACGCATGCGTGAACCCTCTACAGCCAAAAAATTCATCTTCATGACAGAGAGCAATACCACTAGCTGGTTAAAGAAAGTAGAAGAAGGCAAGCAACCCCTCCTACACAAACCCTTCAAATTAAAGAGCCTCATGCGAGCCATAAAGAGCATCACATAAGAAAGAGAGCTAAATCTTGATATCAGGCGACAACTCAGCTGATATCAATGAATCCACAAAACTGCGCATCCGTTTTTTCATACCCCCTGCCATATCAGCAAATAAGATTGCCATACCTGGCTCTGTTGGATCCTCTGGGCTATGCTTCTTTATATAGATAACTTTTCCGTCCAAAGTAATGGGGCTATTTGTAGCTGGTAGCTCTATTGCAAGTTTTAGTAAAGTATCAACTGGTAGCGGGTTTGAGGTGCGAATAAAGAGTCCAGCCTCAGAGAAAGAGGTTGCAAAGCCAGTACCTTTTCCGTCTTTTGTAGCTACTGTGACCTTAAGGATAACACTTACCCTAGGTGCTTTTCTAGGCCTTGTCTCTGTTAATTTCTCCAGTATCTCAAAGAGTGCAAATGGCTTTACTGGTATTGTGGTGCAAGCGTCAGCCCCCTTTGTAAGGCTATCCTTAAGTAACTCGCCGTCCCCTGCCTCAGAGTAAGTAACAGCCTTTACAAGGTCTAGGGATTTTTTCTCCCTTAAGATTTCAAGGTAGGTTTTATTATCAACCAAAGGCATCTTTAGGTTTATAAGGACAATATTTGGCAAGACCCCATTTACTATGCGATGAAATACCGAATCATTATCAGCAACAAAAACATTATACCCAAAACGGTTGATCATCAGGGCAAGCCTGCTTGCTCTACCACCATCACCCTCAACAACTAATACGTTCTTTGGAATCCCCCTAAGTGACATATATCCTCTTATACCTTGTTTTTTATGACTTTTGCATTCTATATCACCAAGACCCTAGTGTCAATAAACTTTACACTCAAATAAGGCACACAAATAAAACCTAAAATCAGATAAAACCATCTAATTTTAACACTTTCTCAATTGAGAGCTGTAACGTACCTTAAAAAAACCTAAGTACAACGCAGGGTAAGAGCAAATAATAAAGACAAAAACTTAAAGAAATCCCTTGGAATTATGAGACTCTTATGCTATAAGTGACAAACGTAGTGTAGTAGGAGTTACAGCATCTTGAATTTAGCTCAACAAAAACCTACTTTAGCTTACTTAAATTAGACCAAGATTGAAAAAAATAGACAGGGTTTTAATAAAACAAATGCCAACCTCAATCTCTCAAAATATTGATAAAGTAAATGATCGCCTACACAGAGCGGCGCGGAAGGCAGGGCGTGATACTAGTGAAGTAACCCTTCTCTTAGCCTCAAAATTTGTCGATACAAAGAGAATAAAGGAGGCCATCTCGGCTGGGGCTCGGGTCTTTGGAGAAAACTACATCCAAGAGGCCAAATTAAAGATTGATAGCACAAAGAGAAAACCCGTAAACTGGCATTTTATCGGTCACCTGCAAAAAAACAAGGTCAAGGTCGCAGTCGAACTGTTTACCATGATTGAGAGCGTTGATACCTTTGAGCTTGCAAGCGAGATATCAAAGAAGGCAAAGACTGCTAACAAGACAGTTAATATCTTAATTGAGGTAAACCTAGCCAGAGAAAAGACCAAGGCTGGGGTGGATCCAAAGAAGATAGATAAGGTTATCAAAAAAATATCAGCTCTTCCTAATTTAAAGATTAAGGGCCTAATGGCAATTCCACCGTCCGTAGACATCCCGGAGAGGTCTCGCCCCTACTTCATAACCCTAAGGCGTATTGCCGAACGCATCAACAGAGAGCGTATTCCAGGTGTCTTTCTAAAGGAACTCTCCATGGGAATGAGCTCAGATTTTGATATTGCAATTGAGGAAGGGGCTACCATAGTCAGGGTTGGAACTGCTATATTTGGGCCAAGACCACCGAAGCCTGGCGTGCAAAAAGAGGCCACCCCAAAAGAGAAGAAGCCAGTCAAGGCAGAGACCAAAAAAACTACAACAACAAAAGCAGGTACTAAAAAAGCAGAGCCAAAAAAAATAACACCAAAGAAAACCACTAAGAAAGTTAGTACAAAGAAGGTGGTCGCAAAAAAGACAAGCACTAAAAAAGTAGCACCAAAGAAAATCAGTACAAAAAAAACAACAAAGGTGAAAAAAAAATAAGATGACACAAACAATAGATAATAAGATAATAGGTTTCCTCGGTGCCGGTAAGATGGCTGAGGCCCTAACACACGGCATCATCAGCTCAGGGCTTGCAAAGCCAATGCAGGTAATCACCGCAGATAAGGACGCATCTCGCCTTGAGCACATTAAAGAGAGCTACGATATCAGAACTTATACAAAAGCCATTGAGGTTGCAAAGATAGCTGATATATTAATAATAGCTGTTAAACCTCAGGACGTTAAAGGGCTTTTAGAGGAGATAAAAAGTGAGGTAAGCGAGAAGACACTCATCATCTCAATTGCCGCAGGGATTACAACAGACTTTATCCTAAAGGCACTGGCAAGCGACAAGACTGCTCCGACCGTAATCAGGTGTATGCCAAACACACCGGCCCTTCTTGGCGCAGGTGCAATAGGCCTATTCATTAAAGACAATACCCCAAAGGACGATATCGAGGTTGCTGAGAATATATTAAATGCAGTTGGGAGTATCGTTAAGGTCTCTGAGGAATCCCTACTTGATGCCGTAACTGGGCTAAGTGGCTCTGGCCCTGCTTACTGCTTTCTTTTCTTAAAGGCACTTACAG
>JAGLUZ010000057.1 GCA_023134165.1 Deltaproteobacteria bacterium
CAGGTGTAAGTAGCGGACTTGCCCGTGAAGACGCCTTAACGCTTGGGGCTCAAACACTTCTTGGTTCAGCAATGCTCGCCGTAGAGAGTGGCAGAGACCTTGATGAACTAGTTGAGGCCGTCGCCTCACCTGGAGGCACTACCATCGAGGGACTTAAGGCTCTAAGAGAGGGTAACTTTGAGGAGGCCGTTAAAAAGGCCGTAATCTCGGCGACCAAAAAAAGTAAGGAACTCTCTAGCTAAGATGTTCATCCTTGCAAACTTCATAGACGCACTGGCCGTGGTTACGTCCTGGGCACTTACTCTCTATATGTATGTCATTGTAATTCGCGCCCTAATTAGCTGGGTAAATCCAGATCCGTACAACCCGGTTGTTCAGTTTCTTTACCGTGCAACTGAACCTGCTCTAAAATTTGTTAGAAAAAAACTACCAAATATGGGTGGTGTAGACATTGCCCCGCTTGTTGTTATACTTATAATAATATTTTTACAAGCATTTCTCGTTAATACGCTCCACCAACTTGCATTCATGATTGGCTCCTACTCTGGGCCAAGCTCTGGCACAGGTAGCGGCGGACTACAATTGTAAATTTAAAGTTTGTAAACTTCAACAAACCTCGCCAAGTTTACGAAGCAAGCTCCGTGGTAAGTAGAGGCGGAGTACAATTTTAGAGTTTAAAAAACTTTAAAAAGGAGGCAGATATGAGCACTACACCTTTAGAGATAAAAGAATATAAATTAAATAACAGCATGCTTGGTTATGACAAGGCCGATGTCGAGGCCATGCGCGAGCTTGCTGTCGAAGCCTTATCCTCCTCTAAGATGGCTCTCACAAAACAGGAAGACCAGATAAAGGGGCTAAATGTAAAGCTTGTTGAGCACGAAGAACGTGAGAAGATGCTAAAGGACACCATCACGACTGCTCAAAAAATGGTCGATGACCTAAAGGGCAATGCCAGAAAGGAAGCTGAACTAATTGTCGCTGAGGCTCGCCACAACGCAGACGGCATCACGAGGCAAGCTCAAAAACGAGTCCTTGATATTCAAGGTGAGATACGTGAGCTTAGAAAAACCAGAGTTGAGTTTGAGGCAAAGATGCGTGCCCTCCTTGAGTACCACCTAAATATCCTTACCCTAGAGACCAAAGAGAGCAACAACTTAGACGAAGAAGCAGGGAAACTTAAGTACCTCCAAAACAAGTAATTCGCTGCCAGTTGTCGGCTATCAAAAGAATCAAGGAACTTAAAGACCTATAATATAATAAAAAGATAGGTCCTTCGGGTTCTGGGTTGCAACCTGCACCAAGACTCTTAGTAGAAAACACTGACTTCTATCTGTAAAATTAAAACCGCAATTCATCCCTAATTGAGTCCTTGAGACACAACCCTAATCTATAATATTTTTCTACCCTGCACTCTCTCGTCAATTAAAAAAACACAACCACATGACCATTACCAACCTAAAGATCCCGCCCTACATCACCCCGTTTGCTGATAAAAAATCTAGGGGCATAAAGATATTTATCTTGGCCTCACCGCGTGCATCCAAGAACGAACTCATAGGTACGCACGACGACCGCCTAAAGGTACGTCTAACCTCGCCGCCCGTTGATAACAAGGCAAACACCCTGCTCGTTGATTTTTTATCAAAACTCTTGAATGTAAAGAAAAGAAGTATCCGAATAATTGATGGGCTTAAATCCAGGAAAAAAACAACGATAGTAGAGGGGCTCTCGCCAGAGGAGGCTACCTTGCTAATAGAGGAAAACCTTCCAAAACTTTAACTGCCCTTTCGATTTGCTTTTGCCTTCACCGCAAAAGCCCCTTTACTAAAAAACTTACTTAACAAAAAAATCTAAAACATATAAGACCTAAAAAAAACTTTAAAGACTAGTTCTCTCTACCGCCAGTCATTTTATGCAAGACCTCTTCAACTATACTAATCTCAACAGCTGATAGTTCTTGATGACACCTCTCAATTGCCTCATCATCACTTTCAATAATTCCCTTTATGAGGAGCAAGGCACTCTGAGCCTGCTCAATTGGCCACTTTGAAATCTCAGCATTAAACTGAACCATGGGATCATTTTCGTCGCCAGAAAAAGCAGGCCCTGCTTCTTCCATCGGGGTTTTTTGAACCCCCTCGCCGCATCCCTCGTCCTCACACTTTTCGCCTTCCTCCTTTGGTGGAGGGGCAACAAACTGAAGATCAGGCTCTGCACCTTCTGTAGCCTCGCCCTTGCTTCTTGCAATTGCCCGCTTAAAACGCAGGCAAAGCTTTGTCTCGGCCATCTCTTTTATGGCCTCTTCAATTCTACTCTCACGCTCGGCTTTGTCCTTTGGTACAGCACCATTTGGACATATATAAGCAACCAGACTGTTTGCAATTATCCACTGAAGGTTTGTCTGCTTCATGACCTTAGTCCAGGCCTCCTCACCCTCAATAATACTCAGTAGAAACTCGTCTTGCTCTGCTAGGGACAGGTCATCCCAGCCCTTATCACCAAAATCTTTTATTGATTCTTTTTGCTCTGCCATTTTTTCTCCTATACTTTTCAAAAAAATCTTTTTCTACAGTAAGCTTGGCCTGCCCTACGAGACTAAAAGTGATAGTTTATTCCTACGTTCAAGGAATCAATATCTTCATCTACCATAGTATATCCGACCTCACCCGAGAAGGAATCGGAGAACATCTTACCGAGGCTCACCCCTGCAGAAAAACCAACTTCGGTAACTTCTTCAGTACCATTTACAGAAGGAGCAAAAGGCATAAATATTACCACCTTTTTATCTTCTCGAAGAGCCCCTGCCTTGACCTT
>JAGLUZ010000058.1 GCA_023134165.1 Deltaproteobacteria bacterium
ATCTATCCCAGTCATTTATTGAAATGGGCAGACGTCTATCTCGCTTAGAAGAGATGTATATTGATGCAAGCCCACTTACGCGACTTCCAGGCAATATTGCCATCGAGAACGTACTAAAGAAAAGAGTTGAGTCAAACTCACTCACTGCGTTTTGTCTCTGTGATATTGACAACTTTAAATCCTATAACGACAGTTATGGCTACGCAAAGGGGAACGAAGTAATCCTCTTAACAGCAAGGTGCCTTACTGAGGCAGTAGAGGAGAATGGTGGTGAGGATGATTTTGTCGGCCATATCGGCGGTGATGACTTTGCGGTAATAACCACACCAGATAGAGCACCTTATATATGCGACGCTATATTAAAAAAATTCGACGAGGCCATCCCTAAGCTTTACTCTGAGCAGGACCGAGCCCGCGGCTACATTGCAGGTTTCACCAGACAAGGTGATGAGATTGATTTCCCGCTTGCCTCACTCTCAATAGCTGTTATCACAAATACAAAGAGAAGGTTTGAGAGTCACCTGCAAGTTGGTGAACTTGCCGCAGAACTAAAGGAACACGCAAAGGCACAAAAAGGAAGTGTCTATATAACAGACCTACGTAAGGTTGATTCAAGCAGACCTCATATTCATTAAAGTTTTCTTGAAAAAAATAAAGACTAAAAGATGCCCTACTCACTATTTAAAAATATAAATTTATGCATTTTGCTTGACAAAAAAAAAGTATTTATATATATATTAACTATATGAAAATTTTAAATAAATTTACCTTACCGCTCTTAACTGCCCTGCTCTTGATAACCGTATCAGGGTGCATACCAAAACAGGCCTACAAGACAGATAATATTCAAGCCAAAGATTTCAAGGCAGAGATTACTGCACTCAAGGCAAAGGTAAAGACAAATGACGGACTTGCTGTTGACCCAGAACTTTACTATAAGCTTTGCAAGCTCTATTCCACGCAACGAAACCCAAAACCAGACTTTAAGAAAGCCATTAAATCACTTAAGAAATATATTGAGCTTAACCCTTCAGCTGGAGCTACAGATGATATCCAAGACCTTCTAAGCCACCTCAACCTCTCCTCAAAGAATAACTCTAGTTGTTTAAAAGAGGTAAAACAGGTAAAAAAGGAATTAAAAAAAGAAAGGCGCAAACTCAAAGAGTTAAAGGAAGATTACGACGCAATCCTTGAGACCATAAATAAGCTCCAAGACCTTGACCTAAAGATTGAGGGTCTTAGGAAAGAGATTAAATAACCCCCCGCATTTAGTAAAATAAATTAAATAATTACACCTACCTTGAAAAGCTTAAATTCTACTGGTATAATCTATCTACATTAGATTTTTCACCCTATCCCATTTCACTTATTATTTTATGGAGAAAAATATGCTTAAAGCCAACGTAACCTTCACTACAATGCTTAAGCACCTTGAGACTCAGATCTTATTTATTCTTAAAATAAAATCCAAATATTTTAACACCTTAGATAATATTTTTATACTTAGAAAAAATATCTTTAAGGTTCCACGAAAGCCCCTCCCCTCAAACCCGCTTCCCTATTAAGACAAATTTACTTGTATTTTTAAAATAAGCAACCTTAAAAAAAGCCACATAGAGCTTTGACAAGAGGGTTCACCTGTGGTAATTTTGCCAAGAAGTCAAATTTTCTAGGAGGTTCAATTCATGAAGAAAATAATATTAATAATGACTCTCTTACTTGTCGTAGCCGTCTCTACAACCCCAGTAGAAGCAAAAGAGGGAGATATGTACGGCGGCGTAAAGGCTGGCTTTATGCTTATAGATGTTAAGAGTGTCGATGATATCCTTGCCTTTGGCGGTCTCTTTGGAATGGGTATAGCCCCAAAGGTCTACGTTGAGGCAGAGCTAAACCTTGGTTTTATTGGCGGCAACTTTGAACCAGTACCTGGTGTTGATGGTGATTTTGATATATGGACAATAGGTGCGTATGCTGTATACAAAGAAACCTTGGTAGAGAAGATAGGAACTCAAAAGGTCTATTTAAAAGGTAAGATTGGAGTTCTTTATGAAAACGTAAGAGCAAAAGTAGATACATTTAACGAGTCATTAAGCGACGTAGGCCTTACATTTGGTGGTGGTGCTGGCATTAAACTTGATGACAAGACAGATATAGAGGTTGAACTCACCCTGCTTGAAGGTGATGTTTGGTTCTTGTCAACAGGGGTAAACTTCGCATTTTAATTTTTTTAACTTTAGTAAATAATAACGAGAAGTATTTGAATTTTAAGAAAGCACCAAGGTATTAGGGTAAAAAAACCTATGCTTGGTGCTTTTTTTTTACTTATATTAAAGTACTGCTTAGCTCCTCAACGCTCTCAACTATAATACTGGCTCCTGCTTTTTCTAGCTCACCTGCACCTCGAAACCCGTAAGCCACGCCGATTGTCTCGATGCCCGCTCCCTTGCCAGCCTCAATATCAACCTTACTATCCCCGACCATAACAAAATCTTTTGGCTCTAGTGCTTTACTCGCCATTACTTTTAATATCGGCTCGGGGTGGGGTTTTTTATTCTCAAAGCTATCACCGCCAAAAATAATTGAGAAAAAATCCTTTATACCAACCTCACTTACAATAATTTCAGTAAGACTAATTGGCTTATTTGTGACAATACCAAGGCCTTTGCCCTCATCTTTTATACGGTTTAGCAACTCGTAAATCCCATTATAAAGAACGGTCTCAACCGTTAGGTGTCCTGCGTAGTGCTTTAAAAAAATATCCCTACCATGGTTAATAACCTCAACACTAGCACCAGGAAGGAGTTTTTCCATAAGCGGCCAGACTCCCCACCCAATACAATCCTTTATATAGTCAACACTACGAGTCTCCAACCCCATCTCTTTTAAGGTCTCATTTGCAGTCCACGCAATATCACCGCTTGAGTCAATTAGCGTGCCGTCCAAGTCAAAGATTATAAATTTTTTACTCTTCATTTCCATTTTCTTTTCTTTTTAATTTTTTTTTGAGAGAAGAATTCTACCAAAATAAAATTAAGAATTCCAATCTTTTTTTCTGTAATTAAATAAGAACTGGTTCTTATTTTTTTTTAAACTGCTCCAAAGTACAGGCTCTTCATTACTTAATTGTAGAGATTTGTTTTTATTTTAAATCTTCATTAATTACTACTCCCCACTGCTGGACAGAACCACTTGTATTTGTTATTATTTTTCTCTAAAAAGAATAAAGTAACCCTCAATAAAAGATCCTACTTAACTTTAATCATAGCAGATGCTAAAGACAATTATCTTTGAGTTATTATGACAAATAAAATTAGAAAACCCTGTGTCGCTGGAAAGTTTTATCCAAGCTCTGCACCAAACCTCCTAAAGTCCATTACCAAATTTCTGGATATCAAAGGAGTTGAAAAAACTGAGGCACTTGCTATCATATCCCCGCACGCTGGGTACATATTCTCTGGCGCTATTGCAGGTACTGCCTTTGCAAGTGTAGAACTTCCAGATAACATTATCCTAATTGGCCCAAACCACACAGGTGCTGGCAAAGGAGCCTCTGTTATGTCAAGTGGAGCTTGGGAGACACCACTTGGAGAGACTCAGATTAACACCGAGCTTGCAGAAAAAATAATAGCCTCTAGTGAGATATTCTCTAAGGACTTGGAGGATAATTCAGCCCACGCTAGTGAGCATTCCCTAGAAGTACAGCTCCCCTTTATCCAGTACATAAATGAGAATGCAACCATTGTACCCATTACCCTAATGTATGACAGGTCTGCTCCCTACAAAGAACTTGGTAAGGCACTTGCTCAGGTGATAAAATCTTACAAAGAAAAGATTCTAATAATTGTTAGCTCAGATATGAATCACTACGAGAGTGAAGAAGAGACAATAAAAAAAGACAACCTCGCAATAGAGAAGATACTTGCCCTTGACCCAGAAGGTCTTTTATCTATAACTCAAGAAAAAAATATATCTATGTGCGGGGTTCTCCCTTCGGCAGTTGCAATTGAGTGTGTAAATACACTTGGGGCTACAAAGGCAACCCTCCTTAGCCACACAACATCGGCTGGGGTAACTGGCGATAAAGAAGAGACCGTTGGCTACGCCGCAATCTTAATAAAATAAAAAAAAAGGACCAGAACAAAAATGATTAGAACTCGCTTTGCACCAAGCCCAACAGGACACCTCCACATCGGGGGCGCACGAACCGCTCTATTTAATTATCTTTTTGCCAGACACAATAAGGGCGAATTTGTCCTTAGGATTGAGGATACCGACCTTGCTCGCTCTGAGGAAAAATACACTCAAGCAATTCTAAGAGGAATGGACTGGCTAGGGCTTGACCACGACGGTGAACCAATACTTCAATCAGAACGTTTTGACATATACCGTGAGTCAGCTGAAAAACTCTACAGAAATGGGAATGCTTATCGTTGCTATTGTACCTCCGAAGAGCTTGAAGAGAGGCGTGAAACTGCCCTTGCCGAGGGTCGCCCTCCTCGCTACGACAGACGTTGCAGAGCCGCAACTGAGAGTGACAAATCCTACGTCCTACGCTTTAAAGTGCCTGATGGCAAGACTATCTTTAGGGATCTCATCAAGGGTTCAATTGCAATCTCCCATGAAGAGATTGAGGATCTTGTCATACTTAGAAGTGATAATACCCCAACATACAACCTAACTGTTGTTGTTGATGACGCGGCGCAGGAAATTACCCACGTCATCCGTGGTGATGATCACATCAATAACACCCCAAAACAGATACTCATGTATGAGGCACTTGGGCTTAAGGTTCCTGAATTTGCACATCTGCCAATGATACTTGGCCCAGATAAAAAACGACTTAGTAAACGACACGGAGCGGAATCCGTGACCGAGTATCAGGAAGACGGATACCTCCCGCATGCGCTCATCAACTACCTTGCACGGCTTGGTTGGTCTTGTGGTGATGAGGAGGTTTTCTCTATGGTTGAATTAATAGAGAAGTTTACCCTAGATAACGTTGGTAAATCCGCAGGGGTCTTTAATCCTGACAAATTACTTTGGCTAAACCAGCATTATATAAAAGAAAATCCAGTTGGTGAAACCTCCTCACTTCTAGAGCCTTTCATTAAAAACCTTGAAGGTATAGAGATTGGAGAGGATAGTTCGACCCTGACCCTAGCGGTCACTGGTGCACTAAGAGAGAGAGCCACCACCCTAAAAGAGATGGCACAAAGTGCACAGTTTTTCTACAAAAAGGTGATTACTTATGAGGAAAAACCTGCAAAAAAGTTCCTAAAACATGCAACTTCAGAGCTTTTTTCCCTGCTAATTGACGGCCTAAATTCAGCTGAACCATTTAACGAAGAAAAGATTGAAGGTGTTTTCAACTCAATCTTAGAGGCAAAGGATTTAAAGCTTGGCAAACTTGCCCAGCCCGTCAGAGTTGCCCTAACTGGAGGCACAATTAGCCCTGGCATCTTTGAGACAATCACAGTCCTTGGAAAAGAAAAAACCATCACTCGACTACAAACTGCTTTGGAGTATACGCAGGCTCTCCCAGACCCAGAATAGGAGAGAAAAAGAACTACAACACTGGGTTTTAAGTCAAAGCAAAAAAGCCTTTACTTTCACGGTGTTACGGCTTTCTTCAAGGCCATAAAACCCTTTATTCCCTTGACAAATTGCCTCATTTAGGATTAAATATCAAATTCCACAATCCAAGGGAAAGCCCCTTGAACTGTCTTTTTATCACATGCAAGCGAAGCAAATTTTACGAATATAAAAGGTGAAAAATGTTTAAAAAAGTATTAATTGCAAATAGAGGTGAGATTGCCACGCGGGTAATACGTGCGTGCAAAGAGCTTGGCATACCTACTATCGCCATTTACTCTGAAGAAGACTCAACTGCCCTCT
>JAGLUZ010000059.1 GCA_023134165.1 Deltaproteobacteria bacterium
AAACCCCAAAAGCCAAGGCACAGCAAGGTGAAGGCAGAAGGATTTTATCTAAGGTAGGCACGGGCGATTATGTGGTCACCTTGGATGAGACTGGAAAGGGTTTTACCTCAAAGGGGTTCTCAGGTTTTTTAGAACAAGTTTTTACCTCTGGCAAGAGACGTCTAACTTTTGTAATTGGTGGTGCCTACGGCCTAGACACTGAGACCCAAAAGAGGGCTGACTCAACTATCTCACTCTCAAACATGACACTTACTCACGAGATGGCACGCCTTGTTTTTTGTGAGCAACTTTACCGAGCTTTCACTATTATGCGAGGCGAACCGTACTCACACTAATCTTAAGTAATTTATTTTCAATTGAGGTTATATGCATACAAAGATAGTTCTTTTTTTTATAATTCTTATAGTCAGTTCTTTTTTCTACCTTCACACGGTCAACCCAAGTGAGGTGAACTTCTATATTGCAAAGAGCTTTACCTATACGCTCCCTATAACGGTTCTTGTGTTTTTGGGTTTTATCTTTGGTGTTGCACTAACTGCTATTAATACTCTTGTTGCCGACCTTAGGCGAGCAGTAAAAGATATCGCATCAAAGCGTAACGGGAAAATTCTCTCACAAGCAGAGGAGAGCTTCCACTCTGGTGTTGATGAATTTTATAGAGGGAACAGATCAAAGGGCATAGAACTTGTAAAAAAATCTCACGCAGGGATGGTTCAAGGCAAAGCAATTATGAGCCGTGAGGTTGCGCTTAAACTCTCAGAGCTTTATATAAAAGAAGGTCTCTTTGATTCGGCCTTGTCTCTTCTTGATAAAGAGATTTCAAAAGAACCAAAAAATATTGAGCTACTCTTCTTAGCCGTTGACGCCTCCGCTAGAGCCAGAGATGGAGAGAAGGCCTCAAGGCTTCTCACCTCTATCCTAAGGGTTGATAAAGAAAATGAGCGTGCCTTAAATGAACTTAGAGATATTTTTATCTCAAGAGAGGCGTGGAGTGATGCTGTAAAATATCAAAAGAAAATTGTAAAACTTTTTGGTAAGAATTCCAGCAGTGAGCGAGAACTCCTCTCAGCTCTTTTTTATGAAGAAGCTCAAGAGTTTTTTAATTTGGAAGATTTTGAAAAAGCAGAGGTGAGCCTTAAAGATTCTTTGAAAAACTTTGAGACCTTTGTCCCAGCCTTACTCCTCTCCGGCGAGATTAAACTTAAAAGCGGAGACCGAGTCGGGGCTGAAAAAATTTGGAAGACCAACTTTGAAAAACTTCAAAAAGTTATCTTCCTACTCTACCTAGAAGAATTCTACCTTAGTAACTCTGACCCAGATAAGATAATCCAACTCTACTTAGATGCAATCATATCTACTCCAGATAATGTAAAGTTAAAGTTACTGCTCTCTAGGTTGTACCTACGCCTTGAGAGTGTGGATAAAGCAATTACTGAGCTTGAACCAATAACCAAAGATAGTGTAGAGGGTTTTTATGGTCACTTACTCCTCGGTGAGGCCTACCTTAGGCGAAGTAATGGGGAGGGTGCTGCACTTAGTTTTCAAAAAGCACTTGGCTTTGATAAAGAACTCCCGCCGCCTTTTCTCTGTGACGCCTGTGGTAAGCGTTTAAAGAGCTGGAGTGGAAGGTGTCCTAACTGTGCACTCTGGGGCAAGGTGCGAATGGGGCTAAACCTAACGTGTCAGAACCTTACAGAGAAAACTGAGGCTCCAAAGGAAATCACCGAGTGAGTAAATCCGTAAGACCTCTAATCCTAATTGTTCTTGATGGTTGGGGAGTTAACCCAAGCAAGAGTGCAACTTCAAAGACAGATGCAACTCAGGTCGCCAAGACCCCTTTTATTGATAACCTCTTAGCCAATTATCCAAATACTACTATTGAAGCCTCTGGCCCTGCTGTTGGTCTTCCGAAGGGGCAGATGGGCAACTCTGAGGTTGGTCACCTAACCCTTGGTAGTGGTCGAGTTATGCACCAGTACCTCTCACGCATAAATCAAAGCATTAAAGACGGCTCGTTCTTTAAAAACCCTGAGCTAATTAATTTAATAGAGAGCCTTAAAGAAAGTGGGCGCGCCCTTCACCTAACAGGGCTTTTATCTGACGGCGGCGTTCATAGTCACATAGAGCATCTTTATGCTATTCTAGAGACAGCAAAGTCTCTTTCTTTTACCGATGTTTTTATTCACGTCTTTCTTGACGGTCGAGATACTGCACCAAGATCAGCCCTTGGTTTTCTAGAAGCCCTAGAATCAAAACTAAAGTCTATTGGTCTTGGCCAGATTGCTACTGTATCTGGGCGTTATTATGCGATGGATAGAGATAAACGCTGGGAGCGAGTCGAACTGGCATACAAGGCCATGACCGCTGGTGAAGGTGTTTTTTCAAGTGACGCAAAAACTGCCGTGAGTGATTCATACAAAAACAATATAACCGATGAATTTGTCCTACCCGTTGTAATTACAAAAGATGATTTACCGCTTGGCTTGATTAAAGATGGTGATGGACTTTTGTCCTTTAATTTTCGCTCTGACAGGTCTCGCGAATTAATGGACGCTCTCACCGTAGAAGATTTCTCTGGTTTTAAGAGAGGTATTTTTCCAAGATTATCACCTGTCTTAACGATGACAGAGTACGGAGCAGAGGGGGCAAGTAAAGTCATTTTTTATCCAGAGGTCTTAAAAAATATCTTAGGCCGAATTATCAGTGAGGCTGGACTCACGCAGTTTAGAGTTGCTGAGACAGAGAAATACGCGCACGTTACCTTCTTCTTTAATGGTGGGATTGAAGAGCCCTTTAAAGGCGAGGAGCGTTGCCTTGTCCCCTCTGATAGAGAGGTTGCAACCTACGATCAAAACCCTGCGATGAGGGCTGCTGAGATTGCAGGGTTTGCTGTAGAGCAAATTGTAAGAAAAGATAACCCCCCAGACTTTATTTTGCTAAATTTTGCAAACGGTGATATGGTTGGTCACACTGGGGTGTTGAGTGCTGCCGTTGCTGGTTGTGAGGCCGTGGACTTGGCACTTAAGCTAGTCGTTAGTGCGGCGCGCGCTATGGGTCGCTCTGTTATAGTTACATCTGATCACGGAAACGCAGAGGATATGATAAACGAAGAAACAGGGAAACCCCAGACCGCTCACACCACAAACCCTGTACCTTTTATCTTAGTTGATGATGAGTTTAAGGGGGCTACACTAAAGGCGGGGATGGGGCTATCAAATGTTGCTCCGACAATCTTAAAGATTATGGGAATTGAAAAACCTACAGACATGGAAGGTGAGTCAATTCTTTGATATAGATTAAGTAGTAATATATTTTTTTAACAATACGGAGGTACGAGTAGAGATGGCTTTAAATAAAAAAAATGACTTGTATATGAATTGTCCGATGTGTGATTGTGAGCTTCCAATGGGCGGTGATGAGAAGGTCGGAGAAGAGATTAGTTGTCCGTACTGTGAGACTCCTCTAAAGCTTAGAAAGAGTAAGAAAGATGAAGATAAACTTATCCTAGAGGAAGATTTTTAATCTTAAAAATAATCCTTACTTCAATAAATTTACGAAACAGGCGGTAGAGTAAAAAGAGTGTATATTTTTATTAATGAAAAACATGTAAGACCCTTTCACGAGAGTGAAGGGGTTTTTTCGTTCAAGAGGTGTCGGTGAGTTTTCCAGGTAAAATCACATCAGTGATTGAAGAGTTTGGTCTCTTCTCCAAAGGCGATACTGTTTGCGTAGCAGTCTCTGGTGGTGTTGATTCAGTTGTGCTTTTGTATTTGCTTAGCGAACTAAGTAAAACCTTTAGACTTAAGATTATTGTTTGTCACTTGAACCATAACCTCCGAGGCGTCGAGTCTAGGGCAGATTATAACTTTACAAAAAAACTTGCAAAAGGTATGGGCTTTATTTTTGAGGGTAAGGTTTTACCCAAGGGCAAACTTACAAAAAAAACAAATGAGAGCCTCCAAGAGATGGCTCGAAAAGAGAGACTTAATTTTTTAGAGTGTACCAGAAGAAAATTTAGTGCAGATTGTATTGTCCTTGGTCATAACCAAGATGACCGGGCAGAGACTGTGTTGATGAGGCTCTTAAAAGGTACGTCTTTAAGAGGCCTTACCTCTATTGCACCAAAGCGTGGTTTTTTTGTTCGCCCTCTGATAAATACTTCAAGGTCTGAAATTGAAGAATTTGCAAAAGCAAGAGAGATAAAATTTAGGGTTGATTCATCAAATAAGAGTAGAAAATACCTTAGAAATAAAGTTCGTCTTGATTTGCTTCCTGCCTTGGAGCAGGAATATAATCCACGGATAAGGGAGGCTCTTTCTCGCTTGGCTTCTCTTGTATCTATTGATGATGATTTTATTGAAGAGGCAACTACCCGTGCTCTGAGTAAAAAAAATAATTTACTTACCAAGACCGCAGGTGGGGTTTTAATTGACAGGTTAAAATTTTTAAAACTTCACAAAGCCGTTCAAGGTCGAGTTTTGCTTAAGGCAATTAATCTAATTGTTAAGGATCGAGTCAAAGCGGATGTTTTTGTAGAAGACATCAGTAACTTTAATATCTACGGCTCACACCTTGATGCAGTACAAGGTGTAATCCTGAGTTTAAGGCCAAATCTTTCAATAGACCTTCCAGAGGGAATTTATTTTATTCGCGAGTATGATAAATTAAGGTTTACGCGTGACCTTCCAAAGGAGGTAGTCTTTAACCTTCCCCTTAAGGTTGGAGCAGTGAAAAAAATAAAGCAACTGGGTTTAGAGGTGAAGTTACGGATTTTAAAGAATAAACCAAAGACTGTTTCACAGAACCCATTTGTTACTCATT
>JAGLUZ010000006.1 GCA_023134165.1 Deltaproteobacteria bacterium
TCTCCCAACTGAGCTACAGCCCCGTGACTCTGGTTTATAACACCAAGAGTACTTCCTTGTCAAACCAAATCTCTCTTAACTAACCTTGACATAGGAAAAATAATCTTATAAAATTACGGAATTACTAATTGACGCAACACTTTTTAGAGATAATTCCTTAACCTATTGAGGTTTCGTAATGCTAAAGATAGAATGCACAAAATGCAGAGAGTGGATAAACTCCCCTTTCCTACCACAGTTAAAAGAAACAACATGCCCTCACTGCTCTGAGGTTGTGCCTGTTAAAGACATCTGCATCTCTACTGGCTCTTATGCTATCCAGCGCGACGTGCTACTTAAAAACTTCTTTAAATATAAAAGCCTCCTTGAAGAGGTTCAAGGAGAGCTCGACGAGATGCTTAGCTTAGCAGACGGCTCAAAACCCTTTGATGCCTCGGCAAAGACTGTCATGGACTTTATGGAGTCCCTAAAAGGCCTAATGGATGGTTGCCGAGATACCATGCGGACGAAGACAGATAACGTCCACGTAACATGCAGGGCAAACGGGGAGACCCATGACGTAGAGGTCTTAAATATCAGCACCACAGGGGTACGTATCGCACTTCCCAAGGCTAAAATAGCACCAAAAAAAGGAGAAGACCTTCAGCTCTACTTCACCGAAGAGATAAATGACGATTCCCTGATTGTAAAGGGCAAGGTCATGTGGGCAAATGAAGAGGGCGAGCTTGGCGTACAATTTAGCGATCTAAATGAAGCAACAATTACCCTCATGCACGACTATATAATGGAAAAACTCCCTCCTGGCGACGATACACCCCCTACAGATACTGACCCAATTTAAAGGAAAAAATATATACCTATTTCCTTTTACGCATTTTTTTCTTTTACCCGTACAGTAAACTTTTTTGTGTGAAAAGGTTTTCCATCAATCAAAATCTCAAAGGAATACTCTCCCTGCTTACTCACGCGAAAAGGAGACAAACCTATAATCAAATTACCCATTATACCTGGGCGAGCCTTGATATGCATGGGACTTCTCTCCTTTAAAAGATCTTCACCATCGGGGTCATGAAACTTAAAGGTTAAATCAAACTCTCCATCCCCTCCTAATACTCGTGTAAATAAGATAAATTTAGGAAGTATAGTTGGTAGAGGATTAGAAAAATTAATACCATTTCCATAAGTACCAATTATAGATAACTTACCATTTACCTCTTCCCTTACATCATCGCAAAAAATCGTTAGATCGTGCTCTGGTAAAATTACTTTAGACATATCAAACCTCAATTCATCAATGTTTTTGTATCTGCATTAGTGGACAGACCTTCAACAATAAGAGGCACATCTTCTGGAACATCTTGCCCCTCATAGTTCAGTGTCTTAGTATACTCAGTCACTCCCAGTCCACCACCTAGTAACTTTATTTTCTCATCCATCTTCGTAAGCAGTTTATCTAGTTCCAAAGCGTTACTTCGGTTAGATAACAATATAGCTATATGTTGATTAAGGCTACGCCCCTCCACCTTAGCTTGCTCTGTCAACCGCTTATGGAGATCTTTAGGTAACCTTTGTGTAAACCTACCACTATACTCTTCTTCAGGTTTTGGTTCAGGCACTTTACGCCCTAATTCTAAAGCAGTTTCTATCCACATTTTTTTTGCGGCCTTTGCATCTTTAAAAACAGCATTAGGCGTCTCACCATAACCCACGCATCCAGGAAGATCTGAAAATTCCACGACATGCCCACCATCCTCTCTGTCCTCTGTTACAGTCATTGGATACTCCAAGGACATATAAAATTTGAGATCTTTAGTCTTTTCTCTCTTCGCCATCGTTTTCTCCCTGATTTTCTTTCTGAAAATCTATAATTTCGTCTACGGCCTTTATACAGTTTTTAACATAAACCTGCAAGACCTTACTCTCTTGAGACTTCTCCCTATGAGAAACAACACGTATTATCTTTTCTGGCAACTCAGAATGAGTATAGGCAATCCCTTCTTTAGTTACCTTCGACTCAAATTCCCATTGCTTCATTAATTTTTCTAATTGACTTGACCTGACATTTTTCATGCCAGCTCGTATTTTTTCTAGTAACTTATATTTATTCCCCATGAAGACCAACTCCGTTAGCGTGTAGTATCATATGTGACACTACTTATTATTATATGCTCCAAGTATCGTCTTGTCAAGTAATATTCAATATCCTCCACACTTCTCACTTCAATCACTTGACATAACAATAAATCAAAAGTATTATTCCGAAATAGGCCATAAAATAACAACTCCAATTTGAGGCATAAGTGAATACATTTCTAAGGATTTTTTATGGAAAAAATAATAATGCACATGGATATGGATGCCTTCTTTGCCTCAGTTGAGCAACTCTCAGAGCCAAAACTTAGAGGTAAGGCCATTGCCGTCATAGGATCTTCTGGAAGGACAGTCGTCACGACGGCCTCATACGAGGCCAGAGCTTACGGCGTAAAGACTGGGATGAATAAGTACGAGGCAAAACTTGCCTGCCAGCACCTTATATTTGTCGTTGGTAATAACCAAAAATACATTGCCGCTTCAGAGAAAATAATGGAACTCCTAACAGAGTTCTCCCCCTGCGTTGAACCCTACTCTATAGACGAAGCATTTATTGATATCACAGGGGTTAATCTCTTTGGCACTCCAAGTGAACTTGGCCAGCTTGTAAAGGACAGAATACTTGAAGAAACAGGGCTTAATTCTTCTGTTGGTATCGGGCCAAATAAACTCATAAGTAAACTTGCCTCAGGGATGAAAAAACCAGACGGGCTTTTTATTATTAAAAAAAAAGATGTTCTAGCAACCCTTGCTAATGTTCCCGTTAATAAGCTTTGGGGGATTGGCCCAGCTACCACACGCCGCCTAGAAGAGATGAGCATAAAGACATGCGAAGAACTTGCGGCCTGCCCCGTAAGTTTACTTCGCAGTAAGTTTGGCATAGTCGGTGAAAAATTAGCCCTAATGGCCAGAGGCGAGTACACCTCCCGTGTCGTCCCAAGCGGAGAAGAAGAGGGAGTAAAGAGCATTGGTCACTCAACAACACTACGAAAAAATATAACCGATACAGAGACCATCACAGACTACATCTTAAAGCTTTTAGAGGACGTATCAATAAGAGCCAGAAAACACGGCCTCTTTGGCTCTACCCTTAGCCTTACTATTCGCTACGCAAGTTTTAAGACCTTTACTCGTTCAAAGAAACTCCAAGCTCCAACAAATGACTCTAGCGTTCTTTATCATCATGCTCTAAAGATACTAAAAGCTATTAACCTAAAAGAACCCGTCCGTTTAATTGGCCTTAGCATAAGTAAATTAACAAGTGCCAGTACTCAACAAAATCTCTTTGCAGGTGACACAAAGAGAGAGAAGCTCTTAAACGCAATGGACGAGGTAAATGAACGCTTTGGCACAAAGACCCTTAGCAAGGCTCGCCTCTTTACAAAGGTCGAGGAAAAAGGTGTTATCTCTCCGGCATGGAGACCAAGCGGGGTTCGAAGAATTGACGTAAAATAAAGGTCTCTGGCTCTCGATATTATAAAACCTCAGCTCTACGCACTTACAATTGACACCCCGACCACTTATTTGTTATTATAATTTTTGGTATAGACAAATAAACAGACACCTACATAATTATTGCTTGAGCTACAATACCAAGTATACATACAAAACCCCAAATAAGAGACTTCAGTTTCAACGATGAAATCGTTACCACTTGAAGAAAAAAAGGTTAAAGGAGGTTTACTATGGCTGTTGATATAACCAAAGTACTAAAAAAATATATTCCTATTTTGAGAAAGGCTAGAGAGGAAAGAATAAATGAGGCCGAGACTTCGTTAAGAATTAGTAAGTTGTTTGAGGATGTACTGGGTTATGATATTTTCAATGATATATCCAAAGAGCATGTCATAAAAGACCGTTGTGTTGATTATGCTATTAAGATTAATGGTTCAGTCCAATTTCTTGTTGAAGTTAAACAAGCAGGAATGAACCTAAGGGCAAAACATGTTGAACAGGCTAGTAACTATGCTGCTAACTCAGGTATTTCATGGGTAGTTTTAACAAGTGGTGGTTTCTGGCAACTTTATCACCTCACTTTTGACGAAGGTATACAATCTGATTTAGTATGGTCTGTAGATTTACTCGAAGATAACATCAAGGATGTTGCTCCAAAAATTGCAATTCTTCATAAAAAGAACGTTATTAAGGGAGGCCTAGAAAAATTTTACGCAAAAATAATGACACTTGCCCCTCAAAGCATCTTGCAAGCTATTTTTAATGAAGATACCCTTAAAATAATAGGTAAACATTTAAAGAAAATGACGGGGATAAGAGTGGACGAGCAAGACTTGGTAGAAGGCATTAAGGATATGATATCAAAAGAAACTTGGGAAGACATAGGGGAAGTCAAAATTAAAAGAAAAAGAAGAGTATCAAAACCCAAACAAAAAGAAATAATGACACCAACAGAGATATCAGAACCTTCTTCTACGGAAGTTTCTCTATCAATGACAGAACCACAAGAAGACCAAAATGACATTGAATACAAATAAAAATACAAAAACAACACCCCAGTTAATTGACCGTTTTGGTAGAGCCATCACCTACCTCCGCGTCTCCATAACGGATCGCTGTAATCAGAACTGCACCTATTGTAGATCCCCAAAAGATACCTTTAAAGAAAGGGGTGATATCCTAAGCTACGATGAGATTACAAGGGTCATCAGTGCTTTTGCTGGTATGGGGGTAAACAAAGTCCGCATCACTGGAGGAGAACCTCTGGTGCGTAAAGACCTGACCACCCTAATAGGTCAGCTCTCTGGTATTGACGGCATAAAAGAACTAACAATGACAACCAATGCCGTACTATTATCAAAGCACGCAAAAGAGTTAAAAAAAGCAGGATTAAAACGTGTAAATATCAGCCTCGACACCCTAGATCCTAAAAAATTTAGCGAGCTTACAGGCGGCGGAGACGTAGCCCCTGTAATAAAAGGCATTGACTCTGCGATAGAGGCAGGACTTACCCCTGTTAGGTTAAATACCGTACTCATGAAAGGGGTTAATGATAAATCCCTTGGTGAGATAATTGATTTTGCTAAGGAACGTGGTGCTCTTCTTCGCTTTATCGAGTGCATGCCCATGCGTGACGGCCTTGACTGGGAGACCCACTACATATCCATAGCAGATGTGCTAGAGAAACCAGAGATTAAGGAGCGCGTCGATACCCAAGCCATACAAAAAAAAGTTAAGGCCGCGGCCTTTTTCTTACCACTTAAAGATGGTCAAGGTGACGTTGGTTTTATCTCCCCCATGTCAAATCGTTTCTGCGAGGACTGCAACAGACTTCGCCTCACCTCAGAGGGAAAGATACGACTCTGCCTCCCCTCAGATAAAGACTTTGACCTTCGCAGTGCCATTCGTGATAACGCAACCATCACTGAGATTCAAGAACTACTCCAGCAGGCTGTCCTCCTAAAGCCAGAGGCTGGTGAGTATAATTTCAACCAAGGTGGCAGAAAAAAATCAATGGTTCACATAGGAGGTTAAGTTGAAGTTATCTGGAAGAAATCAGCTCCCTGGAGAGATAATTGAGATAAAGAAAGGCGACGTCGTCTGCGAGGTAGTCGTCCAAGTTGGGGATAATCAGGTGGCAGGCGTCATCACCACAACAAGTGTAGAGAATATGAACCTAAAGATCGGCGACTTTGTAACTGCCCTCATAAAGGCAACAGAAGTTTCCTTTATGAAGTAATCTCAATTAAAATACCTTCAAAAAAACTTTCTACTAAAAGACCCTATCCAAATCTATGAAAAGAACCTCCATCAAGCTACAAGCCTTTGTCTTTATTTTTTCTCTTTTTTTTATTCCCCAAGTTGCCTCCACCGCAAAGGCCGCTTCAAAATCAAAAAAAATCACAATCGCTGTTGCCTCTAATGCCGAAGGGCCACTGCGTGAGATTGCCCGTGCCTTTGAAGCCAAGACAAAGACCTCTGTTACGGTCGTCACTGGTTCAACAGGAAAGCTCTATGCTCAGATTACCCTCGGCGCACCTTTTGACATATTCTTTTCTGCCGATGATATTCGCCCAAGGTTACTCACAGAGAAAAACCTTGCGAAAAAAGAAACACTCTTTACCTATGCCTCTGGGACTCTCGCCCTCTGGACGCCAGAGGTTTCGTCCTTAGATATTTCAAAGGGTGACCTTACTTCGCTTAAAGGTTCAACTATCAGAAGGGTAGCGATTGCAAATCCAGAGCTTGCCCCGTACGGACACGCCACAGTCGAAGCACTTAAGGCAAGTGGGGTTTACTCTAACATTAAATCAAGGGTAATCTACGGCGAGAATGTTGCCCAGGCCTTTGGCTTTGCACGCTCTGGCAATGCAGAGGTTGCTATAGTCTCGCTCTCAATACTCTTTAATGAAAAAGGAAAAATTACCCCTGTAAGCAAAGACCTGTACTCCCCTATACTTCAGCAAGCAGTCATCACAAATCGAGCTCCAACCGAGGCCTTGGAATTTATAGAGTTTTTGCGTTCTGACGCAGGAGATAAGATATTTAAAAAATACGGTTACAGAACACTTCACTAACTACCCGCCCCACTTCTAGCCTTTTACAAAAATACCTTTATTTACTCACTCGCATCAGATATAATACTTTTTTATTATGGAACTACTTGCTTCAATTAATTGGACGCCGTTTTTACTCTCACTAAAGCTAGCGTCTGTGACCACGGTGGTCTTGCTCCTCTTGGCAACCCCGATTGCCTACTTACTGGCATTTGGTCGCTTCCGAGGTCGCACCATTGTCGAGGCTATCCTTGCACTCCCAATCGTACTTCCCCCAACTGTACTTGGTTTTTTTATCCTCGTTGCAATAGGCAACCTCTCCCCAATTGGTCAGCTATATAACGACCTCTTTGGACGCCCTCTTGCTTTTACTTTTTTAAGTCTCGTAATTGCCTCAGTTCTTTATAGTTTTCCCTTTGCAGTGCAACCAATACAGAATGCATTTCGCTCTGTTAACCCCCGCTTTGTTGAGGCATCAAGAACACTTGGTTGTACTCGGTGGCAAAGTTTTTGGCGTGTTCTTATTCCAAGTTCCAGGGCTGGCCTTATCACAGGAGCCATGCTGTCTTTTGCGCACACTGTTGGTGAGTTTGGTGTGGTCTTAATGGTCGGCGGGAGCATCCCTGGAGAGACAAAGGTTGCAAGCATCGCAATCTATGAAGAAGTTGAAAAATTAAATTATGTTGAGGCCTCTGTCATGGCCTTTGTACTCTTAATATTTTCCTTTGTAATTCTCTCAGGGGTATATTATTTTAATAGAAAATCCTCAAGGACAGTCTTTGGATGGTAATAATAACGATAAAAAAAAGCCTCCCAAACTTTGATATAGATCTAACCCTGCGTTTTGGTAATGAGATTGCCGTCCTTACTGGGCCAAACGGAAGTGGCAAGAGTACAGTACTTCGAACAATCGCAGGCCTTGAGCCGCAAAATAGTGGTTCAATCACAGTACTTGGAAAGATATATTTTGATAACAATACAACCCTTCCCTCGGAAGAACGTCTGGTTGGTTACGTTAGCCAGAGTGAATCATTATTTCCGTGGCTAACAATAGAAGATAATATTTGTTTTGGTCTTAAGAAAGGTGAGAGAGAAAAAAGTAAGAAACTTTTAAATCGCCTCTACGACGAACTTGAGCTTGACTCGCTTCTCACGCGTTACCCATCAAGTCTTTCAGGTGGGGAGGCAGAGCGAGTGGCACTTGCAAGGGCACTTGCAAATAGACCAGAGTTCTTACTCCTTGATGAGCCCTTCTCAGCAATTGACAAGGAACTTAAACCAAAATTCAGGAACTTTCTAAAAAAACTTCAAAAGGAATGGGGTTTGCCGATACTGATAGTCACTCACGACCCAGCAGAGGCTCACACCCTTGGCGATAAAATATTTAGAATTGAGGACGGTAGCCTCGCAGAGACATTTGAGCGAGGACGCCTAAATAAAATTCCAAGTGTTTCTTACTAAAAAAACAGGAGTAAATATGGGACAAAAAGCAGATTTTACACACTTTGACGATAGCGGTAGAGCGAGGATGGTTGATGTATCAAGCAAACCTGATACTGTTCGGGAGGCCGTAGCTAGAGGTTCAATTATTGTAAAGACAGAGACCTTGAGAGCAATAAAAAGCGGGGTTGTAAAGAAAGGTGACGTACTTGCTGTAGCTGATGTTGCCGCCGTAATGACAGCAAAGAAAACACCTGAAATAATACCCATGTGTCACCCAATTGCCCTTAGTGGTGTTGAGGTTGATTTTTCAGATAAAGAACTTGACGGCGATAGAGCCGAGGTTACAATTACCGTTACGACACGTTGTACCGGCCCAACAGGGGTTGAGATGGAGGCACTAACGGCCGTCTCTGGTGCACTCCTGACTATTTATGATATGTGTAAGTCAGCAGATAAGACCATGACAATTCAAGGCATTGAACTGCTTGAGAAAAAAGGCGGCCGCTCTGGGCACTGGAAAAAACAATGAAAATAAATGTTCTATTTTTTGGTATGCTAGCTGACAAGGCAGGCAACAAAAAAGTCTCTATAGAGATTGACAAACCAAATGCCACAGTAGCTGACGTAATCAGTATTGTCAGGGAAAAAATAAAGACACTACCTGAGGGGAATTTTCTCTTAGCAGTTAATGAGGAGCAGGCCGAGCCTTCGACAAGTATTAGCGACAAAGACGAGGTTGCTATTATGCCGCCTTTTTCTGGTGGTTAAATCACTAGAAAATAAAAAAAACTTTAAACACATAAAACTATGACAAAAGAAGATAAAAAAGTAAGGATTCAAGAAGAAGATTTCTCTGTCGAGATAGAGATTAAGGAACTCCTAGCCACCTCAAAACTAATTGGCGGAGTTGTTACTTTTCTTGGTACGGCTCGCGACTTCTCTGAGGGAAAAAACGTAGAGACCATAGAGTTTGAAGAGTACAAGGGGATGGCTCTAAAGGCACTAAAGAAACTTCAGATCGAGATGCTAAGTCGTTTTGATATTATCGAAGCTCGAATAATTCACAGAGTAACGAGTGTCAAACCCGGCGAGCAGATTGTTCTAATAGTTGTCGGAGCTGAGCACAGAAAAGAGGCCTTCACTGCTTGCCAGTGGTGTATTGATACCTTAAAGGAAACCGTCCCAATTTGGAAAAAAGAACTTACCCCAGACGGTGAGTCTTGGGTAACCTCGCACCCATAACCATAAAAAAAACAACCATGAAAAATAATACAAACTCAAAACCAGCCATCATCTCTATCGTTGGCATATCAGGCTCAGGCAAGACCACACTCCTTGAAAAGCTCATCAGGGAGCTAACAACACTTGGCCTTCGCCTTGCTACGATTAAACACAGTTGTCACCCTCACCCGCTTGATGTTAAGGGTAAAGATAGCTGGCGGCACAAGAACGCAGGTGCGGTAAAAACACTCTTTGTTGGGCCAAAGATGCTCCAGCTTGTAGCAGATATTGAAGTCGAAGCAGAGCCAACACCGGAGGAACTTGCAGAAAAGTACCTCGGTAATGTAGAGCTTGTTTTAATTGAAGGCTTCCAAAAATCAGGGACAAAAAAACTAGAGGTTCTTCGCAGTGCACACTCAAAGAAACCAAAATTTAAAAAAGAAGACGGCCTCATTGCACTAATCACAGATATCCCTAGAGCTGATATCGCCGAATTGGCTGAGGACGTAAAGATAATCAAACTTGATGACGTCTCTGGCGTTGCAAAATTTATCCTCGAGTACCTAAAGATTACCCCGGCACTTGCCTAAGAAAAAAACCATGCAGAGTAATTTAAAAAAAACCAGTAAAGTTCTAAAGATTCAAGGGGTGACCTGCGTGGTTTTAATCGGTGGCGAGTCAAGGCGGATGGGTAAGGACAAGGCCTCAATAAAATTCCTTGGCACCCCGCTTCTAGAACACGTCCTAAAGGTCGTCAGCCCACTTTTCACTAAAATTTTCATCTCTGCAAGAGATAAAAACTACGCTTACTCTGATGATGATAGTCAGGTAAAAATTATCACAGATAATTACCAAGGAAGAGGCCCTCTTATTGGCCTTGAGAGTGCTCTCAGTGCCAGCGAGGACGAGTGGGTCTTTCTCCTCTCCTGCGACCTGCCTTTTCTTAGTGGACAAATTATTCGGTATCTGGCAGAATTACGAGATACAAAACAAGGCTTGAGTAGTGACTGCATCCTACCTATTACTGACGGTCGGCCTCAACCTACGATGGCTCTTTACAGAAAGACCTGTCATAAAGAGCTTCAAAAAATACTTAAAACAAACGAAACTTTTGGTCTTATCTCTTTTTTAAGGTCATCGCAATCCCTAAAGACGCTTGAAGTTAAGGAAGAAGAACTTAAAAAAATAGAGCCATCACTTAGGTCTTTTACTGATATTGATACGCCTGAAGAACTAAAGAATACAGAAAAAATAATGAGAGGACTACAGAGAAAAAATGAAGACAGTTAAAGAAGCTCAAGCGGCAGTGCTCGCAAAAGTGCATCAAACAGGGACTGAGATTGTAGAGTTAAGGGATGCCTTTGGGCGTATCTTTGCTGGGAATGCAACCTCAAACAGAAACCACCCTCCAACTGACATCTCAGCCATGGACGGTTACGCAGTGCGGTTTAGTGATATCTCAGGAGCCTCAAAAGACGCCCCAGCGAGCCTTAAGATAGTAGACGACATAAGAGCTGGAAAAGACCCTGAATGCGAGGTGGCAAGCGGAGAGGCTGCACGCATAATGACTGGTGCACCTATTCCTATTGGCATTGATACTGTTGTTCGTGTGGAGGATACTGATTGTAATGATACCCACGTTAAGATCTTTACCCCCTCCCCTGAAGGATCAAATATTCGCCTTAAGGCAGAGAACCTAAAGATTGGAGATACCGTACTAAACAAAGGTGCAAAACTTGGCTCAGCCGAGATTGGAATTCTTGCGATGATAAAACAGCAAGTCGTGGAGGTTCGAAAAAAACCTCGCGTTGCGATACTCTCAAGCGGCGATGAGATTGAAGCCCTTGGCGCACCATTTGACCCAAAAAAAATTCCAGATGCAAACAGCTACTCTGTTATGGCTGAACTTTTATCAATCGGTATTGAGCCAACACTTCTAGGAGTTGCTGGAGACACAGAAGGCGAGCTAAAGGCAAAACTAGAGGAAGGATTAAAGTACGACGCACTTATTGTCTCAGGCGGCGTCTCTGTTGGTCATCATGATTTTGTTCGCCCAACACTTAAATCCCTTGGAGTTGAGATGCACTTCTGGCGAGTGGCACTTCGCCCGGGTCATCCCTTTGCTTTTGGCACAACCAAAGATACCCTTGTCTTTGCCCTCCCCGGCAACCCAGTCTCAAGCATGGTATGCACAACACTCTTTGTTGTACCAGCACTAAGGGCCTCCGTCGGGCATGAAAATATCTTCAGACGAACAGTTAAGGCAAAGTTAAAAGGAAGTGCCAAGGATAAGAAAGGACGTATGCATTTTATGCGTGTTAAATTAAGTGAAGAAAATGACAATCTCATAGCCGAATTGACAGGCTCTCAGGGGAGCGGGATACTTCGGAGTATGGTTGAGGCAGACGGACTCATTGCTGTCCCGGAAGACCTTGCCTTAATAGAGGACGGCCAAGAAGTAACCGTACTGCTCTTTGACGGTCACGGCTTTCAAAAGACCTCTGGGCTTCCAGAGTAATTAAATAATTTAAGAGAAAAAAACAAATGACAAAACTAGGTAAAACTTTAAAGGTCTCAATCATAACTGTCTCCGACAGGGCAAGCAGAGGTGAGTACGAGGACAAAGGAGGCCCAGCAATAAGGGAACTCCTTGGTAAGGTTTTTGCCTCCAAGTGGGAGGCCGACTGCGTAATTGTCCCTGATGAGGTCGATGTCATAAAAGACGCTCTTATAAATGCCTCTGAGAACCTTGGCTCACACCTAGTTGTTACAACTGGCGGAACAGGCCCTGCAAGGCGGGACGTCACCCCAGAGGCAACAAGCGAGGTACTAGAGAAAACCCTGCCTGGTTTTGGCGAACTCATGCGTGCAGTATCATTAAAGATAGTACCAACTGCTATCCTCTCTCGTCAAATTGCAGGCATAAGGGGAGGTTCATTAATAATAAACCTACCTGGTAAACCCTCAGCCATTGAAGATTGCTTACTGGCAGTCCTCCCCGCTGTAGTTGATTGCCTGGATTTACTTGATGCCCCAAACGTAGAGATAACCAAAGGGAGTGTGCCAACGTACAGGCCGCACAAAAAAAAACAGAGTAATTAACTTTAACCTTTCATGCATTTTTCCTAAATACCGTATTGACAAGTACCCCTTAGTTATTATATTATACCAAATTAACAAATAGCTAAACTGTAGATATTAAAAGGAGGATTCAAGATGTCCGTACAGACCCCACAAGAAGCCCAAGAACTAATAGCCAAATGGCTAACCGATAATGGTCACGACGCAAAGGTCGTCAAAGACGAGAATGCTAGTTTTCATTTTGAAGTTGACTATCCTATGAACTCTATGAAGAGACAGAGGATAATCCAACCTAAAGAATATAATGACCTCCTAGTTGTTCTAAACGGCGTTTCTATTGCAGATGAGCACAAGGAAGAGCTAAAGAAGATGACACCTGAGGAAAGAGATGTTTTTTATGATGACATCAGAAAGGCGCTCATATTCTTAGATAACTCCTATGACATGAACCTTGATGACGATGAAGTTGCTCAGCAGGTTCAGTTCTCATATGAGTTCTACTTTGATGCCCTCACAAAGACACAGCTCTATAAGGCTCTCCTCCTAAACCACCGCACACTTCTCTACATCGTTACAATCTTCAATGAGAAGTTCGGAGCTCCAGAGATGCAGTCTGAAGAACCACACGAGCATAACGCTTAAGTTAAAGGTCTAAAAAAATACATAAAAAAACCCCAGTTGCCTCAAGGCAACCGGGGTTTTTTTGTGACCTAAAACATAATGACTCTTAGTGACCGCCGCAACACATTTCTTCGCCGCCAATAGAGCTTACAATCTTTACCGATGCAATCTCTTGAATAAGTCTATCCCTGTCCCCAGAGTGAGGAACAAGCTCTTTCTTTGACCTATCCCCTACAGTTAGAGGTATATGCTCTTTATCAATCTTAGCCATTAGCTCCAAGAGCTCTGACTTGTCTTCTTCTGTCATATGCTCCATAATTAGTGGGAAAAATTCCTCATTTTCCTTCCTAATATGGTTCCTTAGGTTTGCTATGCATGAGCCAACAACACCATCCAAGATATCGTCTTCCTGCAAACTACAACGGAATCCATGCAAAAGGGAGATAAACTCAAGGTGGTCTTCATTCATAATGCCAACCAAGCCTGGACCCATTGGGACTTTTCCTTGAATTAGAGGAAATAAACCTGTTTCTTCTTTTTTTATCGAATGGATATATATTTCATTCTCGAGTGCACGTGTTGACTTCCAAAGTCCTTCCAAATCACGAGTCCTTACTTGATCCTCAATGAGCGTTGCTAATTCAAGAACACGCTCATGCTCGTCTATCAAAATCTTAATCGGGTCATTTGCGTGTAATTCAACTTCTTCCTCTTTTACTTCACCCTCAGAGTTTATCTCTGTTATTGAGACGACCTGAAAAGGTTGCATAAACCCCATTCTGCAAGATCCTGAAGGACTTTTAAATGCTCCTTCCTCTGCACATTCTGCTGAAAGCTCATCAAAACTTTTTTTATCTAATTCAATAACACCTTTTTTACAAAAAACCTGGCACGAGGTATGTTTGCACTCGTACTTAATACTTAGTCTTGAGATATTTTCCAAAGTCTCCTCCCTTTATCGTCTGTACTATATAAGGTAACAAAAAAAACGAAAAATTTCAAATATTTTCTAAAGATTTAAGGTAAATTATTAAATATAATTATGAGCCAAATTATAAGAAAGACCCCACCCATATAACCACCATACCTAACAGCAAGCCCTTTCTTGACAAATACTAATTTTAGTAAATGCACTCCAAACCCAGTGCACCATAAAAACAAGATAAGGTAGGTAAATTCTTCAAGAAGGCTAATACTTGCAATAGCAAGGTAGAGGAATATCGTTAAAAAACCGTTAAACTTGTGCATAGAGGCCTCTATTGCATGATCTGTACGCCTTATCATGCGGAAGCCACCAATGAAGCTCGTAGTGGCAATTACGAAGCCTAGTGAGGCAAAAAATGTTGCTATCATAACGAGTCCTCTTCTTTCTATATAGTTAGTAAAAAAATTAAAAAATCATCTCGTTTCATTTGGAGCCATCTTTGACCCCTTTAAAGACCTAAAATAAAACAGGAAAACCTTCCTTTCTATTAGATAGAAAAGAATTGAGAAATAAATTAATGCTACAGGCCATATAAAGTAAAGGCGTCTCATAGTTTTGTTACCGCGAATAGTGTTGCCACTAGAAGAGGTCAAGACAATACCATAAGTATTATTGTAGGCCTCATTATTTTCAACTACATTACCAAGAGAAGACCAAAGCGTTATACCGTTCCAGTAATTTTCATTTGCGATATTATTTTTTACAGTATTTAAATCTGAGAACAAAAGTATTATGCCTTTTTCTTTATTATTTATAGCACTATTCCCGATTATCTTACTGCTCTTTGTGTACTCTAAATTTATGCCATTAAAGTTTTTAGTTGAAAGGTTATCCTCTACTATAATCTTCTCTGAATGATCAAGGAAGATACCATTATATGAGTCAGTAAATTTATTACCAGTGATAAGGATATCTTTTGATTTTTTTATGTGAACCCCAGAACGCCTAGTCCCTTTAAAATGCAAACCAGAGACCACGCCACCAGTAGTGCCGAGGAAGGTTAGGATAGATTTTTTATTATCCTTTGCAGTTAGGATTGTTTTTTCTAGATCATTTTTTGCATGAAGAGTCAGGGACTTTGTGATAACTATATTCTCTAAATAAATGCCGTCATCAATTACAATCGTGTCCCCTTCGTTTGCCATGTCAACGGCTCTCTGTATGGATAACGCCTCAGAGGGAACATGAACCTCTATGGCAAAGGTTGGGTTTGCGACAAGGCAAAATAGTACCACAAAAATTGAAGGTAAAATTTGATTAAAAGTAGGGGGGAAGACTTTCATAATTCTTTTTTGAAGTTGCTGATGTTTTTTTATATTAAGTACGTTCGTTTTTATAATTATACTTACCCAAGAAAGAAAAATGAAACCCTCTTCCCTCTTATGTACTACTAAGTTATTTAAGCGCCCCCTGCCTTAAAGTTTTAAAGTTAAAACCTCAAGGGCCGGCACAAATAGTATTTGCCTTGTAGGTCTGGCAATACTGTGAGCACCTTGTGCAGTAATGGTTATGATCCAGTTCATACTCCTTAAAGACTGGACAAGTGGAGCACATACAATCTTTTTCCATATGAATATTCTTACTTGTTCCAAATAGAGGGAAACAATATGCAGTAGGCTTGTCCCCAGCAACATAGCTTGGGCAATCCTCACAAAGACATTGCTTCATCAGCTCTGCCTGCTTTGCATCTAACTCCTCTGTTGGCATCTCCTCGACACCAAAGCTATCTTGTTTACTAAAACGTGCCATCTTAGACCTCCTGTAATGCTATTTTTTGTATCTGTAAAGATACTAAAACTATAGCGAATAAGCAGGCGGTGTCAATGACTAGAGGTGTTTTTTTTAAAATTAATAATCAGTTATCTCTATAATTTACTAGCCAATAACATTAAAGAGAAACATCCTTAAAATCAAAAAGGGGACGGAATAAATTCCGTCCCCTTTTCTCAACTATTACATTTTTAAATATTAGGGTACCTATAGTCACCCTATTATTACTTAAAACAGAACTACTTATACTGCCTAATTGGCTCAGTACGTGCACCTCTTGGGCCATACCACCTAACGAGCTGGTAAGGTCTTCCGAATACATACTGAATTGGTCCGACAATCGCGAGAAAGTGAACAAAACGCGAGAATGGAATCAAGAGTATAAAGAGCATTGCGTTAAAGATATGAATCTTAGCCAAAAGAGGTAGGCCTGCTATGAAGGCTACATCTGGGCTAAATGTGATTATTGACCATATCCATGGCACAGCAGAGGCTGCAAACCAGTTTGAGCCCCAGTTAAAGTATATTGCTGTAGCAACACCAGATATAACCTGAACCAAAAGAATGATTATTACTAGTACGTCTGCTGTAGAAGTTACGGCTCTAACTCTGCTGTCCGTAAGTCTTCTGTAAACAAACATGATAAGACCAAAGAGTGCTAATAAACCAAGGATCAACCCTGTTACTTCTAGCGCATACAGCCTAAACGGAACAGCGTTCCAGCTTAAAATGGCTGATGGGAAAAATATTGCAAAAATATGCGCAAGTAAAACTAGCACTATACCAAAGTGCCATGGGAATGAACCAAAGAAAAGCACCTTATTCTCTAAAAACTGTGAGGACTGACTTGACCAAGAGTAAGCATTAGTCACATACCTTGCAATCGTTCCAACCACAGCAATAGTGATTATTACGTAAGGCAATTGACCATACAGCACACTATTCCAATCCATCTTGCTCTACCTCCCTTTATGAGTTTGTCCCATTCTTACGGGACTAGCTTTTATCTTTTTCTTCAGCTTTTATATCCTTCACGTCTATCTCAATGACCTTATGAACGGCCTTCAAGATGTGTCTGAAAGGACTATCCAGCTTTTTTTCAAAATTCTTACTTAGTTTCTCGAGTGATTTAATGACAAAATCCTCTCTTAGGTCCTTCTTAACCTTCTCCACTTCTACCATATCCATAAACTTAAGAAGTATTGGAAGGTTGTCAGGTAATTCACCGCCAGAGATATCGTCATATGGGAAACCGTGAGTCTTATATAATGCCTTTATTGAGAGCAAACTATTAGCCCTCTTAAAGCCATCATAAAGATGGTAACCCAAATCCAGTGAATAGTCTCCACTGCCCATCTCGAAACTATATGAATATAGACCCTGAAGATCATCTAAGCTTAGCTCTGATATATCAGTGCGGTAAGCCTCGACAAGTGCAACAATATCCTCTGGGTATTTAGGGTTGGCCTGGAGTGCACTAATGCACTCCAGGGCCGTCCCGTCCATTTCCTTCCTTGGGAACTCTAAGAGTTCGGCAAAGCTTATGTATATACTTTTATCAGTTGCCACAAGCATTACCATTGCCTTCCAAGAAACTCTCTATTCTTTCTACCGAAACCAATTGATCCACGTTTTTCGTACATGGTTCTTGGATCAACACTTGTTTTTGATTCACGGTGCATCTCAGGGATTACGAAACGCTCCTTAAATGTTGCGAGTGAGACGAGCCTATAGATATCTTCGGCATCAACTTCACTGAGTCCGCATGCATCAAGAGCACTCTTTACCTTTGCATCACCGACATCACCGACACGGTTTTGACGAACATACATTCTAACGGCCATCTGCTTTTTGAGGGACTCAAGTATCAAGCTCTCGTTACCAGCGGTAAGGAGGTTTGCGAGATATTTAAGAGGAATCCTCATAAGCTCAACGTCGTTAAAGAATTCCGATGACTCAGGGTCGTAAGTACCACCTTGGTCTCCCTTTGCCTGATGAAGAATAGGCGAAAGAGGCGGAACATAGTAGTTCATTGGTACGGTTCTGAACTCTGGATGATGAGGGAACGCAATTCTCCATTTTTTGAAGAGATTGTAGATTGGAGACTGCTGTGCAGCCTTTATCCAGTTATCCTCAACACCATTTTTACGTGCTTCAGCGATTACTGCTGGATCGTTTGGATCAAGGATTGCATCTCTCATTGCTTCAACAAGCCTGTCATCAGGTTGTTTAGCAACATCCTCAATCTTGTCGGCATCATACATCAAGACGCCTACGCAACGGATCCTACCTGTACAGGAGTGTGCACATGCATTTGCCTGTGCTGTCTCTGTTCTTGGGTAGCAGAAGATACACTTCTCACTCTTACCGGTGTTCCAGTTAAAGTACGGTTTCTTAAATGGACACGCACTAACACAGAACCTCCAGGCACGACATACTTCTTGATCGATAAGGACGATACCATCCTCACCCCTCTTGTATATTGCCCCTGAAGGACATGATGCTACACAAGCTGGATTCAAACAATGGTTACAGATTCTCGGAAAGTAGAAGTAAAAGAGCTTATGAAACTGTGTGAGCATAAGCTTCTGAGAATCACTAAGACCTTTTAGATTTGGATCATTAGAGGCGTAAAGTGGGGATCCTCCAAAGTCATCATCCCAGTTAGGTCCAATTGATATTTTTTCCATAAACTCACCGGTGATGAGAGACTTAGGCCTTGCAACAGGCTGGTCGTCTCCGGCCGGAGCGTTAAAGAGATTGTCATAATCAAAGGTAAAAGGCTCGTAGTAATCATCAATAGTCGGGAGATTTGGCTGAAAGAATATGTTAGCCAAAGTCCTGAGTTTTCCAGGGCCCTTAAGAAGCTTAAGCCTTAGATCACCGCCGCTGGTTACTTCCCAGCCGCCCATGTACCTTTCCTGATCTTCCCAGGTAAGCGGGTAACCCGCACCTGGTTTTGTTTCTACATTATTCCACCACATGTACTCGGCGCCCTGTCTCGTAGTCCAAACATTCTTACAACCTACGCTACATGTATGACAACCGATGCACTTGTCAAGGTGAAAGCTCATTGATAGTTGGGTTCTGAGATCCATTACCACTTCACCTCCTGATTTCTCATTTTTCGTACAAGGACTGTTGTATCCCTAATGATTGGGATAGGTCCCCATGCATTAAATCCGTAAGACATCTGACCGTAACCACCAGCCATGAGGGTTGGCTTAAGACGCTGACGGGTAAGACTGTTATGGAATCCGCCACGAATCTTATTCCTCTGCTCTGCTTTTGGTACGTTCACTGTCCTCTCCATGGAGTGATAAGCAAAACATACTCCAGTTGGGATTCTAGCACTTACGATTGCGCGACAAACAAATATTCCGTTATCGTTGTATGCCTCAATCCAGTCATTATCGCGTATACCGACACTCTCGGCGTCTCTGTCATTAATCCAGCAGACGTTACCACCCCTAGAAAGGGTAAGCATCCTCAAGTTATCGTAGTGAGTGGAATGGATTGCCCACTTACCGTGCGGTGTAATGTAGTTACATACTATAGCGTCAGTTCTATCACTCTTATCTATCTCATTCATCTTACTTGGGTCTAGTTTGAACTTATGAGTAACGAGTCCTTCACCAAACTCAAGGAATGTTGGATGATCTAGGTAGTAGTGCTGTCTACCGGTTAGAGTTCTCCAAGGTAACTTGTAGTCTATCTGCAAGGAGTAACCAGTGTAACACCTTCCGCCTCTTGAATCTCCAGTCCAGAGAGGGCTGGCTAGAGTACGCCTTGGCTGAGCAACGATATCATCATAGCTCATACGAACGTCTCTATTTACGCCGCCGATTTCTTCTGCAAGACCGGTGTATTCGTCACAAGTACGGAATGGAAGCTTTTTAAATTCGTCATCACCAAGGGTATCCTTGATAACTTCTCTTGCTTCCTTAAAGAGCCCACCCTCAAGACCAGTGTGATGCTCTTCAATCTCCCACTGACGGTATAGAACCTCACCATTACATACGCCAGAGAAGTGCATAATAATGTCAGCAACTTCTTTAGCCTCATGCATAGAGATGTAGGTTTCTCCGTCAAACTCATGGGTCATGGTGTGTCTTTGGTTTTGGTAATTTTCATACATTTCTTTACCATCAAGCATGATACCGTGGAAGCCGTACTTGGTCTTCATTAATGGACCAAATGAAACGTAACGGTTGTAAATATTGGTGTAATCCCTGGTTACGACCTTCATATTAGGTGCGGTCTTACCTGGGATTAACTCAACATCTCCATTCTTCCAGTCTTCGATCTTATCATCCAAGCAAGGCTGAGTAATCTCATCTGGGGCGTCATGCATAAGCGGGAAGGCTACAAGCTCCTTCACTGGCTTAGGCAAATGTTTCTTTGCCGCTGTTGAGAATACGTCTGCCATAAACTTAAATGCATCCCAATCACTCTTTGCCTCCCAGTTAGGTGCAACAGCAGCTCCCATTGGGTGGATAAATGAATGAAGGTCAGTTGTGTTGATATCCTCTTTCTCATACCAGTGAGCGGCAGGTAGAACGATATCGCAATAAGTAGGCGTGGTATTCATACGCATCTCATTTACAACGATAAGGTCTAACTTACCAAGAGGAGATTCTCTGTGTTGCATAAGTGTTACATGCTCTTTTGCGGCTTCATCAGCGCCAACATTGTTATGAGTACCGAGGAGGAACTTAAAGAAGTACTCCTGACCTCTAGCACTTGAACCTAGAGCATTTGCTCTCCATATCATCCAAACTCTTGGCCAGTTCTCAGGGGCATCAGGATCATCTACAGCAAACTGTAGTCCTCCGCTCTTGAGTTCCTTAACCGTGTAATCGATGATTGCCGCGTCATCTTTAGCGCCTGAACGCTCAGCTTCTGCAACAAGATCAATTGAGTTTTTGTTAAACTGTGGGTACCAAGGTAGATGGCCCATACGTACGGCTCTTACCTGATAATCAGCAGTATGGTTAAAGTCTAGACCATCTGGATCTGGCACATTATGGTAGCTCTGGAGCTTACCATCATACTTCCACTGCTGGGTATGTATGTACCAGAAACTTGGTGTATTCATGAGTCTAGGTGGCCTTTCCCAGTCAAGTCCGAGTGCAACTTGACCCCAGGAATCAAATGCTGCGAGTTTTTCTTGACCAACGTAGTGATTCATACCACCACCGTTACGGCCAATACAACCACAGAACATAAGAGCCGCTGTAAATGCACGGTAGATAAGGTCAGCATGGTACCAGTGATTGATACTTGCACCAACGATTATCATTGAGCGACCTTTTGTTACCTCAGCATTTGCAGCCCACTCACGAGCTACTTGGATAATTGTATCACGACCAATGCCGGTATACTTTTCCTGCCAAGCTGGTGAGAAAGCCTTATCATCGTCGTAGCTTGAAGCAAAGTCTCCAGAGAGTCCAGCGCGTGGTACACCAAAATGTGACATCTGCATGTCAAAAACTGTTGTAACAGCAACTCTGCCTTCGGTCTTTGTCTCTACGTACTTAACAGGAACCTGTCTTTTGAAGACATCACCTGAATCAAGTTCATAGAAGTTTACTTCTTCTACGCCGTCTTTTATATCAAGAAGACTTAAGGCAACATCAATTGCATCACCTGTCTTCTCATCTTTGTTCATTGTGTTCCATTTGCCATGACTTTCATCTTTCTTTGGATAACGGAAACCCATACCACCATAAACAATACTTGGCTTGTTGGACTTGTTATCCCACATTGCAAACTTCCACTCTGGATTATCAGTATCAGCATAATCAGCAAGATCACAGGCCTTAAGAAGACGACCCATTTCATTGCCATTTTTACCCTTCTTAATCTTAACTAGATGTGGGTTATCTGTGTACTCCTTCTGATACTTAACAAAGTAGTCAACTTGTCTGTCAACGTAGAATTCTTTTAGGATAACATGGTTAATAGCCATCCAGAATGCGCCGTCAGAACCAGTCTTTACAGGTACCCATAAATCAGCATACTTTGTGACCTCAGAGTAGTCAGGTGCCATTACAACACACTTTGCACCACCATGACGAAGCTCACTAACAAAGTGACAGTCAGCGGTTCTCGTTCTGTTAGGTGTTGCACCGAGTATTACAACGTAACCAGCGTTATGCCAGTCAGCACTCTCACCAACATCTGTCTGCTCACCCCAAATCTCAGGTGAGGAAGGTGGAAGGTCAGTGTAATAATCATAAAAACTCATTGAAACTCCGCCTATTAGCTGATGATACCTAGCTCCTGAGGCGTAGCTTATCTGACTCATTGCTGGGATAACAGAGAAACTGATGTTTCTGTCTGGTCCCCACTTCTTAATTGTGTGAATCTGAGCTGAGGTAATAATATCAGCGGCTTCTTCCCAGTTGTAACGACGGAAACCACCCTTACCTCTGGACTGCTTAATAGTTTTGTGTAGCTCAGCGTTATCAACGATACTTGCCCACGCCTCAACAGAGTCAGAATGCTTGCTCTTTGCATCCCTCCATGCGTTAAGGAGCGAACTTCTAATATACGGATATTTGACCCGAACAGGGCTATAAACGTACCAGGAGGAAGAGATTCCTCTTTGGCAACCCCTAGGCTCATAAGGTGGTACTTCAGAATTTAGGAGTGGATAGTCAGTCGCCTGCAACTCCCAAGTGATAATACCATCCTTTACGTAAACCATCCACGAACAACCACCTGTGCAGTTGTTGCCGTGAGTACTGCGCACAATCTTGTCGTGCTGCCAGCGGTTACGATAAAACTCCTCCCAACCTCTCTTGGAAGGATCAACTATATCTTGGATCAAAGTAGCCATCTTTTACCTACCTCCTTTTCCGCCATAATTTCTCCAAAGAGCATCATGTGCTGTGCCTTTATTTCTGCTTCTGTATCTGCCAGCCCAAACGATGCTAAAGAGAATTAACATGCCTATGGTGCCAGCAACTCCAAATATTACAAATTGTGTCTTACCTGAACTAGCTTTTTGTCCATCAATACTTTCAAAGAAGGCAACAAGGTCGCCAAGCTCTGACTCAGTAACTTTCTTTCCTGGAAAGATTGCACCCATTACAGGCACACCATCACTATTTACCCATGAATCAGCCCCACCCATAAACAACATGGTCTTGCCGTCGCCAGCAAGGTTTGTTAAATCAGGACCGAGGGTACCTCCGCCAAGAGCACCTGTATTACCGGCAATGTGACACGATATACAAGCTGGACCTCCATTTGCTAAAGCAACTTCACCAGTAAATAGCGACTTTCCATTCTTTGCGCTACCTGCCGAGGCGTCTGTTGCGATTAACAAACTAAAAGGCAGTAAAACTACAATGGCTATTGCCACCGTAACGGCTCTAAGCAATGGTTTTAAACCAAGGCTCACCGTACTTCTACGTAGTAGTTCCATCTACAACCTCCTTCTTTTATTCTTCTTTTTATTATTTTCTATGCGACGCAGTGACAAATCCGACTATATTCACCACTACCTCACACCTTGACACACATACAACATATACAGCTTAAAAAAATCTACAACTTGATGCACATTAAAAAAGCCCCGTCATCAAGATTAAAAAATACTTGACACTTTGAGGCTTTTTAATGTTTTACCGAAAAATAAATTCGTATGGGATTTCATTCCTTTCTCACACCACTGAATAGTATGAGCAGGATTACAAATAGTTCTCTCTGCTTTAATACAACCTACTAAGGACTTTACCGAATCGGAGTTAAGATCAACTTTCGTATATAACATAGATGACATCCTTTCAAAACCTGTTTGAACGGTTCCGATTTGGCTAAGTAATGCTTGGCTTTGAATTACTTCTCTTTGAAAAACGTCTTGCATCTATTCTCGCACTCGCCTTTTGTATAGTCCTAAATGTAGTCATCTTCAACTACCAGAGTTTAGTCGTGGCTTACAGACAAAGTAAATATCCCAGTCGCACCACAACGCTTCTCTTTACTAGGCGTCAAGATTTCACCTCTCTTGACATCTATTCAGGTTGAGGGAATTATATTCGCATGGCCTGTTATTGTCAAGCAAAAAATTAATTATTTTTAAGAATTCATTAAAGCCGTACTGCTAAAGGGAAAAAGAAGACCCTGTCACCCTAAATAAAGGGGTTTTTCATGGTCTTTTGCTATCTTTTTAGGGCTTTTTTAGAAGCAACAGAAAAGAGACAGAAAAGCAGGGTATCATTACAGCAAAGGCTAGTCCTCTGGAACAACTATAGAGGCTGTCTCACCTGTAGTAAGATCACTAAACTTAAGTACTGTTGAGGTTATGGAGATAACCTTAAATCTTCTATCTACGAGTTCACCTCGTTTGACGAGGAAGATATCATCGCCTCTACTTAAAAATGCAGTTAACTCAGTGCCACTCATGACGAAGCCAACAAACTTTGCGCTCCTAACAAACATCTTTACCGCAGGCGTTGGAGGAGGAGGCTTTACTACAGGCAAGGGTACTGGTTTTGGCTTTGGTTTTGGTGGCTTTGGTTTTGGACGCCTAACCTTTACAGGGCTAAATATATCTCTTTTTATACCTGTATAAACGGCAGGCGTTTTTTCTAATAAATCCAACCTGAGTTTTCCGAGATCCGAGGCCTTTACTGTGGCTGCGGCCTTACTACTTGCCTGCCGCTGAGTCGTCTTTACACTTGTGGGAGGTTCAGAGAAAATATAGCTGACCAAATAGTAGAGAGCTATAAGTGCCCATACAATTAAGAGTGCAGTAATTATTTTTTTCTTATCTTCCAAGTACAGAGTCCCTTTACTCGTTAATTTGATTAAAGTAAGCGGAGAGTTGAATGTGGAGTGCCACAACACCTTTGCTCCCCTTACTTCTAGAAAATGATATTTCATCAACAACCAACGGTCGCTTTAGTGTCTCAATATCATAGACAAACTTCTTTATATCTTTATAGCGTCCCTCTACAGGGAGTGAAATTGTGTACTTCAAGATAGAGGCCTCTTCAACTGTCTTTGGTGAGTATGACCCCTCAGGTATCTTTACCTTATTTCGTTTTGCAGATTTATAGACGTCTTTTAAGAGCGTTGTTAGTGCTTCCTTACTTGGGAGTGAAGCCTTAAATTTAGCTACATCTGCTTGAGTCTTGCTAACAAGATAAGCAAGGGCGTCTTCCCCTGATACGTCCCCGCTCTTTATAGCCTCAACCCTTACCTCTAAAGACTCTAGTGCTTCAAACTGAGGATTTAAGGTTATACCAACGAGCGTTAGGTTTAGGAGAATTAAAAGCCCTGAGGCTATACTCACAAAACCAAGTGTTGAGAAGAACCACTCCTTACGTAGGGTAAACTTTATGGACATTACAGCACCTCCCTTACGTAAGTTGCAGAGACGCTAAAGATAATTCGCTCACTAGAGGCAGACCTGCCAGAGGTTCTGCCTCTTTTGTTCTCGGAGTGTTTTAGTAAAAAAACATTTTTAAACCTACTTGAGTTTGAGAGAGCCTCAACAAAATCAAGAACATTTTGTTTTGTCTTTGCCATGCCAGATATGCGCACCTTTGAGTCCCTAAAGGTTGGAGATATCTGAACGATAAAAACCCTCTTTGGCAAACTTGACTCAATATTACTTAAAAGCTCTGTCCAAGAAAAAGTCTCCTCATAGATAATCCCGTTTATAAATTCAACCTCATTCTTTAGAGCCCTGATGAGTTCGTCAGTTACCTCTGGGGCATTGGCCATAAGCTTAAGCCTCTCCTCAGAGGCCATTGTATCAAGGCTCTCAAACTCAACCTCTAGGCTTGAAATCTTCTTTAGGTTTAGCGTGTAGCTCACAGTATTTACAACTGTAAAGAGAAGGGCAAAAATAAGGAGTACCGATGCCACAGTAAAAGGCAGACGACTTTCAGGGTAATTCCCAGAGGCAAGATTTATAATTATTTTATTCATAAATTTTTATCCGCAATTTCCAGATGCAATCTTTTTTAATTAAAGTCAGTTCTGACAAATAAAGTTTAGAGAGAAGATTCCAGGGCACCGAGTGCGGCTAAGAGTGCAATTGAATCTGGACCGTTTTCATTAACTGACAACCCGCCCCCAGTCTTTAAACCCTCAGACTTTACAAGTCCAGCCTCTAACAAAGACGAGAGGCTAAGAACCTCTGAGCAACATTGTAGGACTTCTTCAAGATTTTTTGCAAGTATGCTGGTTGATTTATTTTCAATTACGGTAGAATCTACCAGTACCACTCGCTCAAGCTCCACGCCTCGGTTCTTACCTTTAAAGAAGGTAAATGACTGCTCAACCTCAAATAAGAAATCACGTAGATCACTAACCTCTTTTGAGCGGTAAAAAACAGGTTTGCCATTTACCAAAAAAAATATTGTGAACAAAGTCTTTACTCTAAGAATAAAAACAAAGTTAGAAAGCTCTTTCATTAAAGGCAAAACCCCTACCAAGAGGTTTAGGATATTTAAAGAGTGGGTGCTAATCATCCCAACCCCCATACCTTGATCAGAGAAACTTTCTTCAAGAGAACTTATTAAATCTTTTTTTGCAACAACCACAAAGACACTTACCTTACCATCTGTCTCTGCTTCAAGACCGAGCCTTTGATATGAGACAATAGAGTCTTCTGGTTTTATGTAAAACTCCCGAGCGGCCTGCCACCCAATAACATCCCCTGCCTCTTCACTGCTCTTTGGGAGTTCATCAAACTCAATTATGGAAGCCCTTACAAGGGAATCTGGTAGAGAGATAAAACCAGCGTTTGCTCTAAGACCAAGAGCACTACTACCAGTAAGTTTTTTAAGTGAGTCGGAGAGTGATTCTTTATCTTTAAGCGAGAGAATCCCTGAAGAGGCTCTAAATTCAAAGGCCTCTTTTACTTGTTCTTTAAAAAAACCTCTTAGCTCCCAGAGACTACCCTCACCAAGTGCATTCTCAGCCTTCTCTACTGAGAGAGCAAAGATGTCCATCACAGGAAGGCTACTCTTCTTAGCAAGGTTCCCTTCACTCCCTTCTTCTTGGCCTACTTGGGAAGAGGTATCGTTGGCATCTTCTACGCGCTCCGTTAGAGCAAAACCCAGATGGATTTTTTTGCCCCAAGGAAAAATTGAGCCATTTCTTTTTGGGCTATTCAACAAAGGTAACCCTGTTAATTTCTTCAAGTGTTGTCTCTCCCTCAAACATACAAACAAGAGCGGTCTGCCTTAGACTGAGCATCCCCTCTGATAAGGCTTTTTTCTTAATAACCGAAGGCGAGGCCTTCTCTGAGATTAAGTCGCGTATCTCGTCAGTCAAATCAAGAAGTTCGAGGATTGCTTTTCTGTGTCTGTAACCTGTATAAAAACATTCCTCACACCCCGCACCTTCATAAAAAATTTTCCCCTTACAATCCTTTAAGTCTAGACCCGAGACCTTCATGAGTTCAAAAAAATCATCGTCCATCTTTCGCTCACGCTTACACTCAACACAAATTAGCCTTATAAGTCTTTGAGCTAAGACACAGTTCAGTGAGGTCACAAAATTATAGGGTTCAATCCCCATATGTATAAAACGACCAATAACATCAAAGACATTATTTGCGTGTACAGTTGTAAATACGAGGTGTCCTGTTAGAGCCGCCTGAATAGCAATCTGAGCTGTCTCGGAATCTCTAATCTCTCCGACCAAGATTTTATCA
>JAGLUZ010000060.1 GCA_023134165.1 Deltaproteobacteria bacterium
GAATAACCAATCGCTGGGGGTACGTACTCACCAAAACCCCAGAGAAAACAGAGACAGCACTTCGCGAAAAATTGCCAAAAAAATACTGGATATCCATAAACGACCTGCTCGTCTCTTACGGACAAAATTTATGTAAGCCCATTAGCCCGTTTTGTTCGATTTGTAAGTTAAATGAATTTTGCGATAGAGTTGGGGTTACAAAGAGCCGCTAATTGCCGAGAGAGCAAAAGACCTAAAATAAAAGTCCTTTTTTAGCGAGTTTTTTTCTTAATTTTTCTACGTACCTAGGTTTATTTAATTCTTCGGCAACTGCGTCAAGAAAATCTGGGTGCGTTAGAAGGTCGTCAATAGTCCACTGGCTTTCAAAGGAATCTGTCTCAGAGGAGAGTGTCATAAGGGAGTAGTTTTTTGAGACAGTTGTTGCAAAGGAATACTCGCCGTAGAGGCTGATTGTAAGGAAAAACCCTCCATCAGAGGTGGTGTAGACATAAAAATTTGGCCGAAACAGAGGGACTCTTTGCGGGTCAAATGGCATAAGAATCTCACGACCAAGAACTCTCTCAATCTCATCTATTAGGCCTTTTACACCTATTACTTGATGCGGAAAATCAGGTTTTATTGCGGTTTTGGTATATTTATTTTGCTCTTTTGTTGCGATAAAAACAATACTTGCAAGCTCTCGGTTACTTCCAAACGGATAGCCTCCAACACTTCGCTCGTATTCTTCAAAGAGTAAGCCAAGATCCTTAAGCCCATTTAGACGAATTATATCCATGTCGCGAGCGTAGCGAGTCTCATAATACTCAAGTACTTGGTCTTTCTTTAAAAAAAGAATAACCCCAAGCACTACTGTTAGGGCAATAACTACCTTTAAAATGAGCTTTAAGTTTTTCAAGGGCTTTTACCTCTTGTTTTTTTCTTTGACCCTGATATGATTACACAGATTAACCTATGAATAAAGATAAAAAAAATCAAACTGGCTTCACTTTTATTGAAACCATCGTTGCCCTTGGCATAACGATCTTTTTAATCTTGGCAATGTATGCGGCCTACGTTTTTTTCTTTAAGGTCGTAACCTGTGAGGACTTAAAGATAGCGGCTCAGCAAAAGGCAAGAGCCGCTACAGAGCTTATGCAACGTGAGATGCGCCACGCCGGTAATAAGGTCGTGCGTACGGCAAGCTCTATTGGAGCAGGCTTAAGCGAAACCCAGATGACCTTTAGATACACCGACCCTGTCACAGGTGAGATGTTGCGCATGACGTACCGTGGTAATGGCAAAAGCCTTGAGCGTGAGAGATGTGTAATAGACCAAGCAACAGATATAGGTGACTGGAATACTTGTGTTGGTTCCTTTGCCTTTGCAACTGTCATTGACGATCTTAAGTCCTTAAAGTTTGTCTACTATGATAAGAATGGCAAGGCGACTATGAGTGCGGCCGAGGTTGCCTATATTAAGGTCTTCTTAGAGGTAGAGACAGAGACTGAGTGTGAGGACGGGATTAGACCATCAGTTACCATAGCAACTGAATCAAGGCCTAAAAATCTTTGGTAGGTTGTTGGTATGAATATTTAGTTAATGACTGGCTTGGTCAGTTGATTTGTTTTTTTAGCCCCCTTGCAGGAGTAAAATTCTGTTAGGGGTTTTTTTGTAATTAATTGAGCGGTTGCTGAGGAATAAAAAAAACGCCAACCCCAGCCAGTTGCAAGGCCGAGGTTGACGTGGTGATGTTTAGATGAAGTGAGTTTATGGATTACTTTAACTTCAGAGTATCTACAATACTTTCAATAGCGATTGTTGCACCGATACTTATAGACCAAGGTAGGATTTTATCTTCCTTGTCATCTTGAAGGTGAAAACGAGAGGCTAGTGTTAGATAGCTATTTTCACCAAAAGGGAAGTGTACATCTCCGCGTAGTGTTGTGAATCTGTCTTTTTTGAATTTAGGGAACCCTCTGGTTGTTTGCTCAATATCAAAATTTACATTATCGACAAATTTTGGCACGTTGAGCTTCATGTTATAGAGTCCTACAAGAATCTCTAGATTCCTTATTTTTTCGCTATCGGTTTTGTATGCATGAATGCTTATAGGCATTACTATTCCAAGTCCATAATAGTCATGGATGCGGTGATTTTGTTTATCTGTTATTAAGCCATAGATACCGTCTAGGTTGATTGTATACATACGCCCTTTTTTAAAGGCACATCTGTCAGTTATAAAAGGGATATTACAGTTTAATGAGTGGCCAAGGCTTATTTCGTAAGAAGCATTACTAGAACCAGGTGTTATGGCTCCATTGCTTTCGTCATCACTTTTTGCGTTGTAGTAACCAAGGCGAAATTCGAAATCAGGATTAAAATATTCGCTTGCAGATTCAGGCTTTGACCAAGCGGTTCTGTCTCTATAAACAAACTCTATAAATTCATTTGCATCGCTATCTCCAGAGTTCTCTAGTTTATAGCCAGTTGTAGCGTCTCCTATAATCTTGTATGGATTTAGCATAATCTTACCTGCATGCATGAAAAAATTTTGAGTATTGTAATCTGGTTCGTTATGTGCTGAAGCCTCTTCCTCTTCTTCTGTTGGTTCTCCTTCTTCCTCTCCGTCTGCCTCGTCAGCTCCAGTAACTATAACCTCTCCGCCAGTCTCAGGAACCTCGTCTTCACTAAAACCTGTAGTTGGCAGGAATAAAATAGAAAAGATAAATACTAGTGCGGTAAAAATAAGTGTAAACTTTTTTGGTAATGATTGTGTCGTGGGTGTGGTCACGTGTGCCTCCTCTGGATAGTTTTTGTTTAATCTACACAATAAGTATTTATTTTTTATACCATTATCCGAATAAAGTCAAGCCTTTCTTACCTGTAGTTTACCAAAAAGTGTAGTTGATTTCTCTCTTGCCACGGCTTGCATTTGGTGTTATATTTATTTGTATAATATTTTTTTGGAGGCAATTTATGAGTAAGAAAGCCTTGATCTTTGGTAAAGATACGTGACCATATACGACGGCTGCCCGTGAGGATTATGCCAAGAATGGTTTTGAAGTAGAGTATGTGAATGTGCAGACTGACGAGGCTGGTATGCACCAGATGTTGTCATTTAGCCCGGGCGGGAAAGTCCCCGTAATTATAGAGAGTGTTGAAGGTAAAGCCACAGTTGTAGAAGGTTTTGGCGGCACGTGAGGGGTCTAAACTGACCAGCAGTTTGTTGGTCACGGCAAGGGCAAGACAGATAAAAAAACTTTGATATTAAAAAAAAACCTAAATACTTTTAATTAATTAAGGAGGCAGTAGAATTAGAATGGAACAAACATTATCGATTATAAAGCCAGACGGAGTGAAGAAGAATGTAATAGGTGAGGTAATACTTAGGTTTGAGAAGGCCGGTATGAGGGTTGCCGCAATAAAGATGACAACCCTAACACGCAGGCAAGCCGAGGCCTTTTATGTAGTACATAAAGAAAGACCTTTTTATCAAAGTCTCGTTGATTTTATGGTCTCTGGCCCGCTTGTTCTTATGATACTTGAGGGTAAGGATGCTATAAAGAAAGTTCGTGAGATTATGGGAGCTACAAATCCAGCAGAGGCCGCAGAAGGTACGATTAGAAAGGATTTTGCTGACTCTATCGAGGCAAATGTTGTTCATGGCTCAGATGCCACCGATACCGCGGCCTACGAGACAAGTTACTTCTTTAGTGTATTTGAGACATTTAATAGAGGCTAGTTTCTTCTCTAAGTTAGTTTAATATTTAAAGAATTACTAGTTTTTTAAGCACTAGAAATATTTATGGAAGGTTAAGATACTTTGACAAATAAAGTTGAACAGATAAAGAACCACTATAACTTCACCTCAAGTGATGTAAAGAACCTCCATAACATATTACCTGTAATGGAGGCTCGGCGTTTAGATTTCGTAAAGGAATTTTACGAATACGTCAAGAATTTTGATGAGGCTGATAAGTACTTAAAGGATGAAACCATTATCAAGCGTCATCAGGATATGCTTGGCAAGTGGTATCTAGGACTTTTTTCTGGCGAGTATGGTACAGCATACTTTAGAGAGCTTGAGGATGTTGGCCTTGCGCACGTAAAGATTAAGTTGCCTGCCCACTACGTAAATGCGGCCATGCATTTTGCTAAGGGTTATATGATAAATGCAGTTAGGGCAGATGTTAAAGACACAGAAGAGCTTCCTTTTTATATAAAGTCTCTGGTAAAGATACTTGATATTAATCTGGATATCTTCACAAGCTCATATATTGAGGAAGAAAAAAGGTCAATATTTCTCTCCCACAAACTTGAGTCCTTTATGATTCAATTTGCAAAGCGTTTCTCTTACGGACTAAATCTTGTCCTCGTTGTTGGGCTTGTTGCTCTTGGTATTATGGTCATGGGACTCTTTGCCTACGACCTGACTCATATCTTTGATGGAAATATCGAAAAAGGCCTACTATCCACACTTGGTAGTTTACTTATGCTCTGGGTTGTAATTGAGCTTGTAGATACCGAGATAAAGCACCTCCAAGGCGGAAAGTTTGCGATAAAGGTCTTTGTAAGTGTCGCTCTTGTTGCGGTAATAAGGAAAATTCTCGTCACCACACTCTCAGCCGATGCAATTGATGCTCAGATATCGCTAATAGCCGCAATAGCTGTCCTTGGTGTGGTTTACTGGCTTATATCTAAGGTTGAGAAAGATTAACACCCCACTTCTTTTCTTCTAATATGCTCAAAAAAACAGATAATAAAAACCTAAAGGGATTTACCCTTGAGGAACTCAAGGCATTTGTAGCGTCAGTGGGTGAAAAACCCTACCGTGCTTTGCAACTCTATGGGTGGGTCTTTAAAAAAGGCGCTCGCTCAATAGATGATATGACTGACGTCTCTAAGGCCTTTCGAGCAGACCTAAAAGAGCGGGGTTTTTACCTTGGCAGTGCAAATATTGTTGATACCCAAAGCTCTAGTGATGGCACGATAAAGTTCCTGCTTGAATTTGAGGATAACCTCCAGGTGGAGAGTGTCCTTATCCCAGAAGAATCAAGGCTAACGCTCTGCGTATCAACGCAGGGGGGGTGCGTGCTTGGTTGCGCTTTTTGTATGACCGGAAAGACAGGTCAGGGGCGAGACCTCGCACTAGAGGAGATGATAGCTGAGGTTACTGCCGCAGAGTCCTTGGCACGTGCCGGGGCAATAGAAGGGCACGTCTCGGTTACCAATATCGTTATTATGGGGATGGGTGAGCCGCTCCTTAATTTTGATAATGTCACTCGGTTTTTAAGTGTCTTAACTGATGATAAGGCTCTTGGTTTTGGCCCTCGGAAGGTTACTCTTTCAACGGCAGGTCTTGTGCCGATGATAAAAAAACTTGGCACTCTAACGGACGTAAACCTAGCGGTATCTTTAAATGCCACGACTGATGCAGTTAGAGACCGCATAATGCCGATAAATAAAAAATACCCGCTAAAGGCTTTAATAGCGGCACTTCGGGAGTATCCCTTAAAGAGACGGCGAACAATTACCATTGAGTATGTTCTTTTAAAGGACATAAATGATAGCCTTGATGATGCTAGGCGTTTGGTAAAACTTCTTAGAGGTATCCCTTCAAAGATAAACCTAATTCCTTTTAATCCTTTTCCAGGTTCCGAGTTCCTCCCCCCAGAGCGGAGTAAAATTGACGCCTTCCAAAAGATACTCATTGATGGAGGGTACTTCTCTATCATCCGCGAAAGCCGAGGAGCAGATATTGATGCGGCCTGCGGGCAGTTAAGTGGCAAGGGTAGTTGATGAGAGGGGTGGCTTTTATTTTTGTTATCTTGAACCGATACTGAAAAAAGCGTGTCATGCGGGTTCAATTTTGTAAATTGAACCTAAGGGACGTAAACCAAAAGAACTTTTTTATTCTAATATGAACCCGCCTCTAGTTACCCCCCCCCCTCCACACAAAAAAACTACTCCATTGAATTCCCCTTTATTTCAAGGTATACTGTCGTATTAATTCTACCTCTTGTAATTAATTAAGCAAAAAAAATGAAACCAACCCCAAAAAAAGCTGGAACAATGCATCTTGATAATGTTGCCCCTGATTCGCTACAAGGTATTCCTCGTCAGCGTGTAAATCCACCGATGTGGAGGCGTACCTCCGACGAGGACGCAAAAGACACTTGGCCTGCCTTTGTGAGTGATTTAAAGGACTTGGGCATTAATATAAACGAGGGTAGAGCCAAGCGAGCAATCTTTGTAACTGACGCAGGCGGCTTATCTTATGGTATGCCAGACGGGGTCTTTAGTCCAAGCTCTGCAACAGATATCGCAGAGATTCTAAAGGCCGCGCAGCGTCACGTCGTGCCTGTTACGGTTAGGGGCGGAGGCCTTGGCACAGAGGGGGAGGCCGTTGCATTCGGTGGCCTTCTCCTAAATATGAGCTCAATGCAAAGGGTCGTTGATATTGATGCGAAGAACCTAACGGCTCGTGTTGAGGGTGGTATTTTTTGGCACGAGCTTGCCGAGGTGCTTCGTAGAAAAGGGCTTGATTATATTTCTGCCCCTCTCAATTTCACCTCAACAGTTGGCGGCGTCTTGGGGGTCGGAGGCGTCGATACAAACTCACCAAAATACGGCCTAAGTGCAGATCAAGCCATTGCACTTAAGGTAGTTACCCCAACGGGCGAGATAGTAGAGTGTAGCCCAACAGAGAATAGTGAATTATTTAACAGAGTCATCCTTGGTTACGGCCAATTTGGTGTGATAGCTGAGGCTACCTTAAAGATACGAAAATTCACCCCAATGAGGATGAATTATTTTTATTACTCAGACCTTCGCACAGCCATTGAAGACCTCCGGGTAATTGTTGAGGGTGAGGCCTCAGACTACTCTGGGATACTGACGATTATGGACAGAGCCATAACTCTCCTTGTGGGTTTTGATAGTAAAGAGCGTGAAGATGAATTTACAAAAAAAACAGAGCCAAAACTTAGGGGTCACGGTGAGATTGGTTTTGGCCTAAGGATGGCTATTTATTACGCATTTCGTCCGTGGAAGATTGGCGAGTCGCTATATCTCTTAAAGCGGCGGCTCTTGCTTTTCCCAGACCTCATGCGTCGTGAGTTTACAGGTAAGGACGGCGAGATTGTTGATAGGACAGTGATATTCTCACGTGCTGTTTGGAAGCACTGGGGCTCAAAGAAGATGACGATACCAGACCTTGCCGCACCTGAGGATAAATTCATTGAGGCCGTGGAGCGAGGCAACGCAGTATGCAAGAAATACTTTAAGTACTATACTCTTTACTGCGTTGGGATAAAGAAAAAGCAAGACGCAGGGGATAACCACTACGAGATGAGTTGCGTGCCAAAGGACGCAGTTAATTTTGCATACGGCTGTGAGTTTGAGCCTTCTTATGGAGGGGGAAAATATAGTCGAGACAAACTACAATCCTTTAAAAATGAGATCTACGATATTGGCGTTGATATGGACTTAAGTTGCTACCGTTTTGGTGGTATGATGAAGGGTTATATTAGACGTCTCTTTGGTGATGAAGTAGTTGAGCGCCACCTAAAGATGAAGCAGGAAGCTGACCCCGCAATGATACTAAATAAAAATACGGTATTTTAATCTTTAATTATTATGACTGTAGAGACAAATAACGCTTATGAGAACTGTACGGGCTGTGCTCTGTGCCTCCTTAATTGCCCGCTCTGGAGGAGTACAAAGGACGTTTTGCAGACCCCTTTTGGTCGTTTTAAGGCAATGCAACTAGGTCACTTAAGTGAAGATGTCTTAAAAGAGGCGGGTATTAGTGAAGGCATAGAGAGTTGCGTGCTCTGCGGCTCTTGCGAGGTTTTGTGTCCAACAAGTAGTGCCGTAACAGAGGTGACAATAAGTGAGCGAGCAAAGTTAAATGTTTTAAGTGGAAAAAAGACCAACCAAAAGTCACGCTCTGGTGCTTTGGCCTTTGTTAAAAATACCAGTGAAAAAAAAGAGGTTGCTCTTTTTATTGGCACAGAAGATAAGGACACTCTTGATAGTGAGTTAATCGAGCAGGCAGTAAATCTCTTTGGTGGCAAAGAGAAGGTTGCCTTGATAGAGGCTCGTACTAGTAATCTAGAATCTGCGTTGGCCGTAATGGATAATAAGGAAATAAGACGCATCTTTAAAGGTGCAAAAGAGATTGTATCTTTTGAGGGACTGCTTCTTAAGCCTCTAAGAAAGGCTCTCTCGCTACCAAAGAAAAGTATTATATCTCTTGGGGAGAGGCTCTTAAAGATACCAAAAATCAGGCAAGCACTGCTTGCAAGTGACCTATATATTATTGATGCCCGTTCCTATAACCTAGATTACGAGAGGCTTGTTAATTTTTATGATGAAGTAAAAAAAGATATTGGTCTTTCTATGAACCTTGATCTGCACCGCTCTGTTACTACTCTTGGAAGAGATAACCTTAAACGAGCAGAGGGGGAAGGTGTCAGTGAATTAAACCTTACTCAAGCCCGCTGGATACTAGAAGGTAGAAGGTTTAAGCGTATTGTTACGGAGCACCCAGCCGATGCCTTAATTTTCCGCAAGGTTACAGACGTACCAGTTCTTTCAATCTTGGAGCTTGCAAAGGATTAGTGTTGTAAGGTGTTTTTTAGTTTTAAATTTTTTGGAGTTATTAATAGTGAGTGAGAAAAAAAAATATAAGGTAGATGTGCTCGTAGTAGGGACGGGTCCAGCCTCAGCGGCCGCAAGTAAAAGGCTCGTTGATGCGGGTCTCAAGACCATTGCAATTGACTTTAGAAAGCTCCCACGCCATAAAGTTTGTAGCGGAATATTATCACCTAGAGGCCACAGGTTTTTGATAGAAAACTTTGGGCCATTGCCTCTAAAGGCCTTGCATAATCCAACGAGTTGCAAGGGGGTTACCTTTCATTTTCCCTCCGCAAGCTCAATGCCTATTGATTTTCTCGGTGGCTCAACCCCGCATCTGCATAGGAAATTCTCTGACCACTGGGCAATAGAGCAAAGCCACGTAGAGGTTCACGATGAGACGGCCTTTCTTAGTCTAACAACAGATGGCAAAAAAGCCGTGGTCTCTGCCAGATGTAGGGGCGAGGCCATAGAGTATGAGGCACGTTTCGTAATCGGGGCAGACGGGCCAAACTCCCCTGTTAGAGCCTCTGTTTATCCCGAGTACTCAAGTGAGATTCCTTGGTTTGTTGTGGCACAAAAATTCCAACCAATAATTGAATGCCCTCTGGATTTGGATTATTTTCATTTTTGGATTAACCCAAAACTTGGTCACTATACGTGGAGCCATGAGCGTGAGGGTCGTCTAATCGTTGGTGTTGGTTTTAAAAAAGGTGGTAATGTTGATGAACATCACAAAAGATTTGAGGACTATATGCGTGATAAACACGGCGTTAGGCTTGGCCCTCCAGAGAGAAAAGAAGGCGGCTCTCATAACTTTGGCCCGAGCATAATAAACCGCTACGTCTTTGGAAAAGAAAATATCCTCATCACGGGGCAGGCCGCAGGGTTTTTTAATATGCTTGCCGAAGGGATGAGTTGTGCTCTCCATTCTGGGGCAATTGCAGGGGAGGCCGTAATTGAATCCCTTGCCACAAGACACCCTGTGCAGGAAGTATACAGAGAACATATTGCAAGCGAGGTTAACCGCTCTACGGATCAGTACAACCCGATAAAGACTGTCTTTGATAATGTCCATGAAGCAGACTTTAAATCAGCCCTCAAAAAACTAAGCCGAGGCGACCAGCTTCGTGCCGTACGTGACCTTATGAAGTTTATCTCAGTCTACGGAGACCTTAACTGGGGCAGACAAATCCTTGGACAATCAATTAGAAGGTTAATCCTTGGGACTTACTCGACCAAGAGGTGGCTGTAGGGGGAGGGGGTGAGCCTTAATATTTGTGAAATTTTTATGGTTTTGTTAGGTTAATCTTTTTAATTTTTTTTCCTCTTAAAACTTCTAATTGCACGATTTCACTGTTCTTCATTTTAGCAAAATATTTCAACAAGCCATCAACGCTGGCAGGTTTTCCATCATACTTTAATATGACATCATAGAAGTTCAAACCAGAGGCACTACCTGCTTTTTTTGGATTTATAGTGAATATCATAACCCCTAAAGTGTCTTCAATTTTTTTCTTTTTTAAAAGTTCAATCCATTCAGGGGTATTGCTTATAGCGACAAAATATATTCCGCCCCAACCGTTATTGTTCTTTAGTTGGTGACAACCGCTCCAACTGCTAATGGCTATAGCAAAGTCACCTAGCAGTGGAAAATCTAGTTTTTTTAATTTACCTTCGGGGAAAAATACAACTCGTACTTTCAAATTTCTCCCTGTTCGCATTTCATTTAATAATCTTAATGATCTCTCAGGGGTAAACTGCACCATACTTGTGTTGTAACCCTTGCTGACACCGAAAAGAGCGTCATTTATATCTGTCCTAATTCCTATGTCTTTATACTTCGCTGGATCAAAAGGTGTATCTTTGCTATGTATGCTAATTGCTCCATTATCTTGTACACTTAAATAAATACTAGACTTTTTCCCATATCCAGACCGAAGACTTTTATGTTCAGAAAAAACAAGACAACTCACATTGTCTGTCATCTCATCGATACGCCACTCAAAGTGCCAGCTATCCCTTGCAAAAGATACATCTGTAAAGCATATAAATAAAAATGCAAAAATAAATATTTTCTTCAAGGTTTTCTCCTTACTCTTGCAGGCAATTATAGCTTATTAAACTCTTCAACTGTAAATCCAGCTTGCTTAATTAATTTACGGAGTAGACCGGGTCCAAGTTCCTTGTGCTGTGGTACGGAAAGGGTGTATTCATAACCCGGTTTTGTGAGCATCACATGAGATCCCTTTTGTCTCGTCTTTGTCCAGCCAGCCTTTTTAAACTTTCTTGTTGCCTCGGCTCCTGAACACAGCCTTAGGTCAGAACCCATTAAACCGCAACCTCTACGAGAAGGGCCGTGTCAACTGGATTTTTACTCTCCATTACCTCAAGCCATCCTTCGACTGCCTCTTTGATATTGGCTATGGCCTCGTCTTTGGTCTTACCCTGAGAAAAACACCCTGGAAGGGCTGGAACTTCGGCTACAAAATAACCAGCTTCATCTTGTTCAATTGAAATATGTAGTTTCATAAGACCCTCCTTTGAGTATCTAACTATAACAATTTAACCGTAGTTATTCAAGAATGTAAAAAAAAGACAGGGTTCTGCCATGCAGGGT
>JAGLUZ010000061.1 GCA_023134165.1 Deltaproteobacteria bacterium
ACAACTTCAATTCCTCATAATGGTTGTAAGCCTAAAAAAGCAAGAAGATTATAAAAATGAATCAATCAAAATGTAAAATTTGTAGGAGATTAAACGAGAAACTCTTTTTAAAAGGGGATCGTTGCCTTACAGATAAATGCTCATTTGATAGAAGGAGTTACCCACCTGGACAACATGGTCAGGGCCGGGGTAAGGTTAGTGAGTATGCTCTTCAACTTAGAGAGAAACAGAAGGTAAAGCGTACTTACGGTTTAATGGAAGGGCAGTTTAGAAGCCTTTTCAAAAAAGCAGACCGTGTGAAGGGCGTTACTGGTGAAAATCTAATGTCTTACCTTGAAAGAAGACTTGATAATGCTGTGCATTTGCTTGGGCTTACAAGCTCTAGGAGTGAGGCAAGGATGCTTGTCTGTCACGGTCTTTTTATGGTAAATGGCATAAGGGTTAATATTCCTTCCTATATGGTTAAGGTTAATGACGTTATAGAAGTTGCCGAGAAGAGTAAGAAAGTTGCAAGGTTTGCAACAAATCTAAAGGCATCAGAAAAACGTTCAGTACCTGAATGGTTAAGCCTTGATGCTGGAAAACTTCAAGGAACAATCAAAAGATTACCTGTAAGAGATGACGTGACTATGCCTGTTCAAGAACAGCTCATAGTTGAACTTTACTCTAAGTAATTTTAATAATTCCCTTAGCACTGTATCTAATCATGCTAAGCAAGACGATAGATTTATTTTGATAATTTTATAAACGGGGGTTATATGCAAAAAAATTGGCGCAACCTTATCAAACCAAAGAAGTTAGAGGTTGACAAAAGTACCTTAACAGGTACCTATGGTAAGTTTGTTGCGGAACCTCTTGAGAGAGGCTATGGTTTAACACTTGGCAATTCACTCCGTAGGATGCTACTTTCTGCCCTTCATGGTGCGGCCATAACCTCAGTTAATTTTGAGGGTGTACTACACGAATTCTCCTCTGTTACTGGCGTAAAAGAGGATATCTCTGATATAATCTTAAATCTAAAGCAGGTTAGAATTCTAATGGACTCTGATGAGCCAAAGACCATGAAGATTAACTTCAGCGGTTCAAAGGAATTCAAAGCTGGTGATATTGAGTGTGATCCTTCGATTACAATTCTTAACCCTAATCTTCATATTGCTACACTTGCAAAGGATGCAAAACTTGAATGTGAATTAGTAGTAAGCTCAGGCAGAGGATACCTAACTGCTGAGATGAATAAAACTCAAGATCAGGCCGTTGGTGTTATCCCAATTGATGCAATTTGCCAGCCTGTTATTCGAGCTAATTTTGACGTAACACATGCCAGAGTTGGACAAAGAACCGACTACGATAAACTTATACTAGAGGTCTGGACAACTGGTGCAATTGATCCACAAACTGCTGTTGCAATATCAGCAAAGATATTAAAAGACCAGTTGAGTGTTTTTGTTACCTTTGAAGAAGAGCCAGAGGAAGTTGTTGAAGTTGTTGAGGATGTAGAGGCCAAGCCTTGGTTTAATGAGAATTTATTTAAAACAGTAGATGAGCTTGAGCTATCTGTTAGGAGCGCAAATTGTCTAAAGAATGCTGATATAAAATATATCGGTGAGATGGTGAAGAGAACAGATCAAGAGATGTTAAGGACAAAGAACTTTGGTCGAAAATCTCTAAATGAGATTAAGGCAATCCTAAGTGAGATGGCTCTTGATTTTGGCTCAAACCTAGAAGGTTTTCCAACAAGAAAAGAACTTGATAAACGACACTCTGAAAATAAGGAAGCTGTGTAATCATGCGACATAATAAAGACATAAGAAGATTTTCAAGAAATGGTGGCCATCTTAGATGCATGGTAGCCAATATGACAAGTGATTTTTTATTTCACGGTCGTATCAGAACAACAACTGCAAAAGCCAAGGAAATTAAGCGTTACGCTGAGAAGATGATAACACTCGGTAAGGCAGGAAATCTCTCAGCTAGAAGACGTGCCATGGCTTTTATGAGAAGTAAGGTTGTAGTGACCAAACTTTTCGCCGACATCGCTCCTATCTATAAAGATAGAAATGGTGGTTATACCCGCGTAATAAAGTGCGGTATTCGCCCGGGTGATTGTGCTCCGATGGCAATTCTTGAGCTTGTTGATTTTGTGAGCAAGACCGAGGAAAAAGACGCCACAACTACTGAGGCTTCAAAAGGCAAAAAAGCTCCAGCAAAAGCAAAGACAGAGAAAAAAGCTGAGGCAAAACCTAAGGCAACTGCAAAACCAAAGGCAGAGTCCAAGCCCAAGCCAAAGGCAGCCGCAAAGTCCAAGACAGCAACAGAGAAGAAAGTAGATAAATAAAGCTGTGAGATCTTTGGCCTCAAATATGCGTTCTTTCTCAGGCAAGAGTCAGTCTTTTGTTTCTGCAATATCTTGGCAAGGTCGTGGTGAGTCCGCTACCTTTTCCTGATTATCATTCTAGAAAAGTTCAAAAAGGGCCGTGGTTTTTTTAACCTCGGCCTTTTTTTTTTGCTTCCATACCTGTACAGTTTTATAATAAAAATTATTGCGGTTGACTGAATTTAATCGCTTTGATAAACTTGAGTGATATGAAAGAGCAATCCTACTTCCCCTCATTAGACCAATTTAAAGAGCTATCCGTGAACTATAATGTGATACCAGTAACTGGGGAAATCTTAGCGGATACAGATACCCCAGTCTCTGCCTTTATGAAGATTGATGACGGCTCGGAGGCTTTCTTGCTTGAGAGCGTTGAGGGCGGAGAAAAATGGGGAAGATACAGCCTACTTGGCACAAGACCAAAGGCAATTATCAGGAGCAAAAACGGTAAGGTCGAGACAGTTGAGAACGGACGAAGTACGGTCATTGACGGAGACCCGCTTGAGGTTCTAAAGTCTTATCTTGCAAAATATCAGATTGCCGAGCTTGAGGGGCTGCCTCGTTTTACTGGCGGTGCAATTGGTTACATGGGCTATGATGTCGTCAGGCATATTGAAGTCCTCCCTGATACTTTAAAAAAAGAACTCGACCTCTATGATTTTTGTTTCCTGATAACCGACACCTTACTTGTCTTTGATAATGTTAATCATAAGATTCAAATCATCGCAAATATATATATTGATGATAATGCAGACCTTGAGAGACTTTACCAAGATGGAATAAAAAAAATTGAAGATCTCAAAGTGAAGTTAAAGAATAATCTAGCAATATCAGTTTCAAATCAAGAGCAGACAAATGAGAAATCAGAGGTGACCTCGAATTTCACTAAAGAAGAATTTAAGGCTGTTGTTGGCAAGGTCAAGGAATATATAAAATCTGGCGACGTGATACAAACCGTAATCTCGCAGCGATTTGAGAAAAAATTTAACGGCAATCCTCTAGATATCTACAGAGCACTGAGGTTAATAAACCCTTCGCCTTATATGTTTTTTATGCGTCTTGGCGGAGTCGAACTTGCAGGTTCGTCCCCAGAGATTTTGGTAAGGGTTGAGGGCGAAGAGGTAAGTGTTAGACCTATTGCAGGGACCCGGCCAAGAGGGCGTGACGAGAGTGAAGATGAAGCCCTTGAGGTAGAACTTCTGGGCGATCCAAAGGAGCGAGCCGAGCATATCATGCTTGTTGATCTTGGAAGAAATGACATTGGGAAAGTTGCAGAGACAGGAAGTGTTGTCGTTGACGAGTTTATGATTGTTGAGCGTTACTCTCACGTAATGCACATTGTTTCAAATGTCGTAGGCAAAAAACTTAAAGACTCAGACTCCTTTGACGTCTTCAGGGCGTGCTTCCCAGCAGGTACACTTTCTGGAGCACCAAAGATACGTGCAATGGAGATTATTGAAGAACTTGAGCCGTGCAAGAGAGAGATTTACGGCGGTGCTGTTGGGTCAATTGGCTTTTCTGGAACTTTGGATCTTTGCATTACAATTCGTACCGTCGTTATAAAGGACGACCGAGTTTACGTTCAAGCAGGGGCAGGGATTGTAGCGGACTCTGACCCTGAGTCTGAGTTTGAAGAGACAAAAAATAAAGCAAAAGGTGTTCTAAAAGCTGTCGAGATGGCAAGCGACGGACTCTCTTAAATATTCCTATGCTCTTAATGATTGATAATTACGACTCCTTTACCTACAACCTAGTTCAGTATTTCATGGAGCTTGGTGAGGAGGTTTTGGTTTATCGAAATGATGCGATAACGGTTGATGAGGTTCGCAAGCTTTCACCAACCAAGATTGTTATCTCGCCTGGTCCTTGTGATCCGTCAAAGGCTGGGGTATCTCTAGAGATGGTTCGCACCTTTGCAGGAAAAATTCCCTTACTTGGTGTTTGCCTTGGTCACCAAACAATTGCCGAGGCTTTTGGTGGTAAGGTCGTAAGGGCTAGCCGCCTTATGCATGGAAAAACCTCCAAGGTTTTTCATGACAAAAAGACAATCTATAAAGGTATCGACGACCCTTTTGAGGCAACTCGTTACCATTCGTTAATTGTAAAGAAAGAAGATCTTCCAGATTGTTTTGAGGTATCTGCTTGGACTGATACTGAGGAGATAATGGGAATACGTCATAAAGATTTTTTACTTGAAGGAATTCAATTCCACCCTGAATCTATCTTGACGGTCTCAGGGAAAGAAATTTTAAATAATTTTTTAAAACTTTCTTAAATTCCTATAAAAATATATTGGAGTTTATTTTTAATGATTCAAGAGGCTTTAAAAAAAATAATTGAAAAAGAAAATCTTTCAGAGCTCGAAATGGTTGGCGTTATGGAAGAGGTTATGACGGGCGAGGCAACGCCAGCGCAGATAGGTGCGTTTATAACTGCTCTTCGCATGAAGGGTGAGACCGTAACTGAAATAACAGGAGCGGCAAGGGTGATGAGGAGTAAGGCAACTCGCATTAAAGTTGCTGGAGACTTTGTCGTTGATACCTGTGGCACTGGCGGTGATAATTCTAATACCTTTAATATCTCAACCTGTGTTGCTTTTGTGGTTGCTGGTGCTGGCATCACTGTTGCCAAACACGGAAATAAATCTGTATCTTCAAGGAGCGGAAGTGCTGACGTATTAAAATCTCTTGGAGTTAATATTGAGGCAAGTACAAAAGTTGTAGAGCAGTCTTTAAGCGAGATTGGAATTGGTTTTCTTTTTGCCCCTTTGCTCCACGGTGCGATGAAGTTTGCCGCCCCTGTTAGGCGCGAGCTTGGGATAAGAACTATCTTTAATATTCTAGGGCCTCTCACAAATCCCGCTGGTGCTCCGTATCAGGTACTCGGACTTTATGATAAAAACCTTACAGAGCCGCTTGCTGAGGTGCTTCGTAACCTCGGTTCAAAACGTGCGTTTGTTGTCCACGGTGATGATGGTCTTGATGAGATAACTCTAACGACCTCAACAAAAATATCTGAGCTCAGGGACGGAGCTGTAAAAACTTATCAGGTACAACCAGAGGATTTTGGTCTAGACACTTGCAGTCCTGATGATTTGCTCGGTGGTAGCCCAGAAGATAACGCAAAAATAATAAGTGATATTCTTGGCGGAAAAAAAGGCCCGCCGAGGGATGTTGTTCTTCTTAATGCCTCAGCCGCAATCGTTGCAGCAGGTAATGCAGAGTCTTTTACTGAAGGTGTTGCTCTTGCAAGTGAGGCAATTGACTCGGGAAAAGCAATGAAGAAACTAGAAGGTCTTAAAATTAAAACAAACGCAAAGTAGATTGCGTTAAGTATTAGGAGGATTTAAATGTCAGTAGAGAAGAAAAACATATTGGATGAAATAGTAAGTTTTAAGAAAAAAAAGATTGCAAAGATAACATCAGTTGACGGCTTTGATGATGGGTTTGAGCGTACAAAGGCTTTGGCAAAGATCTCCCCTAAGGTTAGAGATTTTAAAGGTGTGCTAAAGAGCGGAAGCGTAAATATTATCGCCGAGGTCAAACACGCCTCACCGTCCAAGGGTTTGCTTTCCCCAGACTTTGACCCTGTTCTTATTGCTAAAAATTACGAAGAAAACGGAGCTTCCGCAATCTCTGTCTTAACGGAAGAAAATTTCTTTAAAGGCAACCTTGGTCACCTTATAAAGGTAAGAGAGAATGTTTCAGTTCCAGTTTTAATGAAGGACTTTATTATAGACCCTTATGAGATTTATAGTGCTCGCATTAGTGGGGCTGACGCCGTACTCTTGATTGTCTCAATTTTAAGTAAGGCCAGACTCACTGAGTTAATTGAACTTGCTCGCGAATTAAATATAGCAACTATAGTTGAGGTTCATTCTAAGATTGACCTTGGTCTCGCCTTAGAGCTTGGTGCTGATATCATCGGGATTAACAACCGCGACTTAAATACCTTTGAGACTGATATCACAACCACAATTGAACTTGTTAAAGATATTCCAGACGGCGTCTTAGTTGTTAGCGAGAGCGGGATAAGTTCTGCTGAGGATATTAAAAAATTAAAAGAAGCAGGAGTTAGTGCTTTTCTAGTTGGCGAGGCTCTTATGAAAGACGGTCAGAGTGGAGAGAAGTTAAAGGAACTCCTTGGCGCTGGATAACTCAAAGGTGACAATGAGGGTTAAAGTTTGTGGTATAACAAGACTAGAGGATGCGCTCTTTGCAGTCGAGTGTGGAGCCGACGCTCTGGGTTTTATTTTTTGGAATGGTAGCAAAAGAAATATTACTCCAGAAGAGGCAGGGGAGATTGTAAAAAAACTACCGCCTTTTGTAACTCCGGTTGGTGTTTTTGTAAACGAGGATTCAAATAATATAGCCGAGATCGTAAAGACAGCTAGGCTTGGTTGCATCCAACTGCACGGAGAAGAAACTCCAGAAACCGTGCGCTCGTTAAGTCTGGCACTGAGCTGCAGTATCCTAAAAGCTTTTAGAGTTAAGGATTTAAATGATGTTGAGCAAATTGGTGATTTCTTAGATAGCGGGGTTTCTGCTTTTCTCTTGGATTCATTTAAAGAGGGCGAGCGCGGTGGCACTGGAAAGACCTTTGACTGGGAGCTTGCTCTTCACGCAAAAAACTTTGGTTCAATTATTCTCTCCGGCGGTTTGAACGCAGAGAATGTAGGTTCTGCAATTAAGAAGGTTTCCCCTTATGGTGTGGATGTTAGCTCAGGCGTTGAGGACGCACCTGGAAAAAAGAATCATAAAAAAATTAAAACTTTTATTGAAAGGGCTAAAGAGCAATAGATGAAAAAAAAGAAGACAGAAAGAAAGTTTCAAGCTGGAAAGCTTCCTGACAAGGCAGGTCATTACGGAGAGTTTGGTGGAAGGTATATCTCAGAGACACTGATGCCAGCTGTAATTGAGCTAGAGAAAGCCTACCTTAAATTCAAAGATGACCCTTCATTTAAAGAGGAACTCTCTAACTACCTGAAGCATTATGTTGGGCGTCCAACGCCTCTTTACTTTGCCAAGCGTCTTAGTGAAAAAGCAGGTGGTGCAAAAATTTATCTAAAGCGTGAAGACCTTTGCCACACAGGTGCTCATAAGATTAATAATACCATAGGCCAAATTTTACTTGCAAAGAGGATGGGAAAAAAGAGAATCATCGCCGAGACTGGAGCTGGTCAACACGGCGTTGCTACAGCTACTGTTGCAACCCTCTTTGGCCTAGAGTGTGTTGTCTATATGGGTGAGGAAGATATTGCTCGCCAAGCCCCAAATGTTTTTAGGATGAAACTTCTTGGTGCTGAAGTTCGCCCCGTCAGCTCAGGGAGTAAGACCCTAAAGGACGCAATGAATGAGGCACTTAGAGACTGGGTCACAAATGTAGATAATACTTTTTATATTATCGGAAGTGTCGCAGGACCTCATCCCTACCCAATGATTGTTCGTGATTTTCAATCAATCATTGGAATTGAGGCACGTAGAGAGATTAAGAGAGTTACAAAACGACTCCCAGATTTATTGGTGGCTTGTGTCGGAGGCGGCTCAAATGCACTCGGACTTTTTAAACCATTTCTAAAAGACAAGGGAGTTAAGATTATTGGTGTCGAGGCCTCTGGGCTTGGAATGCGCTCAGGTAAACACGCGGCAACAATCTCTGGGGGTAGCGTTGGTGTTCTTCACGGATCTAAGAGTTATCTCTTGCAAGATTCAGAGGGTCAAATCCCTCACACGCATTCAATCTCAGCGGGGCTTGATTACCCAGGTGTTGGTCCTGAGCATTCCTATCTTCATGATACTGGTCGCGTGACTTATAAAACAGCAACAGATAAGGATGCGCTCAATGCTTTTAGTATGCTTTCAAAGTGCGAGGGAATAATTCCTGCGCTTGAGAGTTCTCACGCTATCGCTGTTGCCGTAGAAGAAGCAAAAAAACTAGGAAGAGGAAAAACAATAGTGGTATGCTTATCAGGTAGAGGTGATAAAGACCTTGATACAGTATCAAGAGAGTTTGGGTTTAAATTGTGATGAAAAAAATAAAAAAAAACAACTCAAGATTAGAGGAAACCTTTAGAGTTTTAAAAGAAAAAGGAGAGACTGCTTTAATTACCTTTATAACAGCTGGCGATCCTTCACTTCAAAAAACAAAAGAGATAGTCCTAGAGATGGAAAAATCTGGTGCTGATATTGTAGAGCTTGGAATTCCTTTCTCTGATCCGATGGCAGACGGGCCAACTATTCAAGGCTCAAGTGAACGTGCCCTTGCTCGTGGTACAAAAATGGCAGGCGTCCTAAAATTACTCTCAGAGATTAGAAAAAAAACTTCTATTCCAGTCGTGCTCTTTGGTTACTATAATCCGATTTTTAATTACGGTCTGAAAAAATTTTCAAAGGCCGCAAAAAAGGCTGGAGCTGATGGTCTCTTAGTTGTAGATCTTCCTCCAGAAGAATCAGGGGATTTAAAGAAAGAACTCGACTGTGTTGAGCTTGACTTGATTTACCTCTTAACCCCAACGAGTGATGAGAGCAGAATGCGAGTTGTCTCTAAGGTTGCCTCTGGTTTTATTTATTATGTTAGCCTGACTGGCGTAACAGGGGCTAGAAAAAAAGTAGCCTCAAATGTTTCAAGCTCGATAAAAAAACTAAGACGATTTACTAAACTTCCAGTTGCTGTTGGCTTTGGAGTCTCAACAACAGAACAGGTTCGTGCTTTTTCAAAATGTGCTGATGGTGTTGTAGTTGGAAGTGCGATTGTAAATCTAATTGCTAAAGAAGCTGCATCAAAAAAAATGCCTCGAAGTGTTGGTAGTTTTATAGCAAAACTAAAGAAAGGTGCAAAACGTTCTTAGTTGTTTTCCTTCTTAAGGATTAGGTTATGGTCAATTTAAATCAAAATAAAAGAAGACCCACTTCAAGAGTGAGTCCTGTTCATAGTGAAAAAAAACATAAATCGCAAGAGAGTAGTACTCACTCTAGGATGCGAGAAAGACTAAGGCTTCGTGAAATTGAGCTAAAAATTTACCGTGAACTTGGAGATTCTAATAATAAGAAATTAAAACTTTCTGTCTTACTGGAAAAACTCATGCGCTATATTCTAAAAGCCCTTGAGACAGATAGTGGGACTCTTTATCTCTTAGACAAGGTTACAAATCAATTAATATTTAAGGTTGTTCAAGGCCCGATGGCCTCAAAACTAAAGGGGTTAAGGATAAAACCTGGGAAAGGAATTGTTGGAAGAGTCGTAAGAACTGGCAAGCCCTACATTAGTAGCAATCTCACAAACGATAAAGAATGGCTTGGGTTAAAGGGCGATTATTCTCAGCGGAACATGTTGGCTGTACCAATAAGTGTGCGTGATTCTGTTGTTGGTGTAATTGCAGTTTTAAATAAAGTAGGTGAAAAACAATTCACCTCAAATGATTTAGATATTTTAGTTTCGCTATCAAATCATTTCTCAACTATCTTAGAGCGAAGAGAGCTTTTTTCCAAATTAGATGTAAAGGTGAAACAATCTGAAGCACTTCAACATGTTAGCAACCTCTTGGTCTCAAGCCTTAATGAAAAGATTGTTAAGGAGCGAGCAATGAAAGCGGTAACAGAACTTATTGCCGCTGAGGTTGGCTCACTCTTGATGGTTGACTGGGATAAAAAAGAACTTTTTTTTGAAGTAGCCTTAGGTGAAAAAGGTTCAAAGGTGAAAGAGATAAGGCTTAAAGTAGGTGAAGGTTTTGCTGGGTGGGTTGCAAAGCACGGAACACCTTTGCTCGTAGATGACGTTACAAAGGATAAGCGGTTTCAGGGTAAGGTAGATAAAAAAAGTAGTTTTGTCACTCGCTCGATGCTCTGTGTGCCTGTAAAACTTCGCGGTAAAACCATTGGGGTTTTGCAGGCTGTAAATAAAATTGCTGGTAATTTTACAAAAGATGATAAAGAACTCTTGGAACTTTTCTCAAACCAAGTTGCGATTGCTCTTGAAAATGCTAGACTGTACCATGAAATACGAGAAACATTTTATAATACCAGTGAGGCACTTGCTGAGGCAATTGAAAAAAGAGACCCTTACACTGGAGGCCATACCAAACGTGTTCTAGGTTATAGCTTGGCAATTGGCAAAGAACTTGAGATGGATTCTGACTCTCTAGAGCGTTTAAAACTTTCTGCAGTTTTGCATGACATAGGAAAAATTGGGGTTGATGATGCGGTACTTAGAAAGCAAGCTCGCCTAGATGATGACGAAGTTAATATGATGAAGAATCATCCTCGCTTTGGAGCTGACATTTTAAAACACATA
>JAGLUZ010000062.1 GCA_023134165.1 Deltaproteobacteria bacterium
GTTATCTTGCACGAGCCTTTAGGAAACTTTTCCTCTTTTAGCTCTAGCGTAGGAAAACCAGCCTTCTTTTTTTTAGCCAGTTTCGCTTTATAAAAAACCTTAGATTTTTCAATAAAGCACGCCCTGTCTAGGCAATTGTCATTATCTTTTTTTAGTTCCGGGAAAAGCGTTACCTGATTGCGCGATCTAAACTCGCACTTGGCACACTCTGCGGTATCGAATGGGGCGGTTTTCATGCTCAGGATATAGTCATCGAGAATGCGCAAGGCTGATTCTGTAGTTGTAAATCCCGTCTCGCTATAATGAGCCTGTATTTCCTCATAAAATTCTTTTTGTTCTGCTGGGGTATTTAAACGTGAGAGAAGCAAGGCGAGGCCTATTGGCATTTCTCCTTTTGCGACTTTTTCCTGTGCCTCTTTTGGAATATTCAAAAGTTTTAAACGGTGCAGTACGTAACGCTCGGAATGGTCTATTTTTGCGGCCAGAGTTTTTGTGTTGTGCTTGCCCATATCGAGGAGCTTTTTAAATCCGTGAGCCTGCTCCATGATATTAGGATCTTCTCTCTGGCTGTTCTCTGTTATCTGAAACTCAAGAGCCTCCTCGTCAGTAAGGGGCATTACCATGCTTGGTATTTTTTTCAACTTCACAGATTTTGCCGCCTCAAAGCGTCTATGCCCAGCGACAATCTCGAATTTGTCTTTCCCTTTTGCCTCTCTAACTATTATCGGCTGTAAAATTCCCTTTGATTTGATGCTCCCTGCAAGGTCTTTTAATGTTTCTGCATTTATAGCCGCCCTGTAATTTTCTTTTGATGCTGTTAGTTTTTTTATCTCGATTTCTTTAAACATTTTCGTCTCCTTTTGTTTGGGGTCAACCATTCGACTGTGCCGCCTGTGTGTCACCTCTCGTGTGTAAAACCTTTTTTACTCATCACTTAACCTCACCTACCTGGGCGTGTCCTAATGCCAGCTTTGCTCTCAAGTTTTGCCAATGCTAAAATAGTTGGCTTCAACTCACTTGGTGCTTTACTATATTTGTGTAGATTTAAACTTAACAATTCCGTTCGTTTTACGAGCAAAAGGTTGTCATTATTACAATTGAGCTTGTTGCCATCCTTGAATATAAGGACAGAACCCTTTGGCACTGCCCCGTGTTCCATCTCCCAGAGCCATTTATGCTTTAGCTTGAATCGTGTCGGAGCTCCTGTGTAAGGGTTGCACTCGGGGATGCTGATTTCAATATACCCATCACGGGTAATCCTCTCAGACCACAACCTACGCTTATTATGCGGTATGCCTCCCGCCTTAAAGCTGGTTTTGTTTGCCCCCATAAAGCCTTTTTTTCCAAGACTCCATGGCTCGTGGCCTTTTTCAAAACGACCAGTGCGGCCTGAGGTAATGCGGTACCTTTTCGTACAGCTTTTGATTTGCATTTCGCTTTTAGTTGTACCAAACCGCTCATTGAATGCCTTTGCAAGCTCACGACACGACATAGAGGGGTATTTATCCCTCATAAATGCTAAATGCTCTGACGTGTACTTACCTTGATATTTTCTTTTGTTCATAACCCTTCACACCTAACATCTCAGGAACATCCTCTATAAGATTCTCTTTTATGGCGACTTTTGCATCCAACGCCAACTTAGCAGTCCCAATGATTTGAACTGCCACTCCAGTGATAGCCTTTGAACGGGCTATTTCCTCGGTCAACTCTTCACCAGTCAATTTGTCGTCGTCCAATCTTTCCAGTTGCATAAACAAATGATCATTAAGGTCTTGCAGTTTACCTTTAGCATTAGACATGCTTACTCCTCATTGTGTAAATTTGCACTCAAATTATTCCTTCAATTATTCCACAGGACGCTCTCCACTTTTTACTTACCTGTACCTAGTGCCGCCTGTCCGTTTATGAAATCTGGTAGCCGATGCTTAAACACCTCGCCCAGTCTGACCCCGTCTGGGGTTACAAAATGCGAGACAAAGACCTCCTCAAAACTAAACATCCCCATCTCAACAGTTGTAATAGACGCTTTAATAAAATCCTCTAGCAAGGAAAATGACGCCCTGTAGGCGGTATCATGCATCCTTGTCTCGTACTCGCTTCTTGTTTTTCGCATTCTATACGTCCAAGGCGACTCCTCAATATAGAGGTCAGCCAATTTGCCGTAATTAACAGGGACAACCACAGGGTAATCTCTATATTTAAAGTTTACGACTACCTCGGTATTTTCAATATCCTCATTAAACCCTATACTTGAGACCCCAAACTTTAGAAGTATCTTACGGATACGGCCTTGCGCTCTGGTCGGGTCGGCCTTGCTATTTGAATAGGGTAATTTACTCACGCCCCCACCTCTCTATGAGCCTTGCCGTCCAAGAGACACCCTGATTTTTTCTTTCCAATTTTATGAAAATAGTCACCGTCTATCATCGCTATCCTAGGATTATCATCGAGGCAATCATCATCTGGCAATACGAGGTGTGGATTATCCTCCCATTGTTCCCGTGAAAACCACTCACCCCAGCCCTTAAAAAAGAAAGGTACACCTGCTGTCTCGCAGTCGTCACGCACCTTGCGTAGCCAGTCAGGGTGCATAGGCCTCGCTCCAGCTCCGTTCTCACCACCAACGATAACCCAGTCAAGAGATACTTCATGGTCTTCATGACGATGTGAAGAGCGCGTATTGAGACAGATTACTTCACCACTCAAACTATTAGTTTGTAATGATAACCCTATCTCTTCATGGTAAATTCCAGTCAAATCCACCCCACCAAGCATCGGCTCAATACTGATAAATCGTTTTGCCGCTGGGGTCTGGAGTAAGAGGGGTATCCGCTCATCTGCGGTTTTCTGGTCTTCCACTGATACGCCGAGCCATACGTTAGGGAGTGGTTTATCTGCCCCATCGCTAGCACTCCATGGATGGTGCTTTTCTGAAAAAAACTGAGCCATTCGCTTAGGTCGTTTTGTCAAAATTAAAAACGTGTGTTCTGGGTTCACTATCATAGAAGCCCAAACCTTATTTATAAAATTCCACGGCACGTCCTCGTGGAATAAATCCCCCATGGAATTAACAAAAATACGTCTCGGTTTTTTCCACTTAAACGGAATATCAAGACGATCCTCATGGAGCGTTACCTTAAATGGCTTATCTTTTGGATACCCAAACCTACCAGCCAAACGCTTGCTCATGCGCTCGGCGTAACAGTTATCACAACCCGCACTCACCTTGGTGCATCCCGTTTCAGGGTTCCAAACTTCATCTGTCCATTCAATATTTGATTTAGCCATTATTTTTCACCTCTAACTTATAGTTGGCTATATCCGTTTCACCAAAGATTTGAGAACCACTACACCCAGAACAATAAAGTAATAAATTCGAACGATCTGTGGTGTCTATGCCAAACCTGCTCATAAAGGCAAGAAGAGTACTCTCATGCCCACATAGACATTTAACAGTGAACCATTCCTGTCTTTTTGTACTTTTATCTACTTTTTCTTCTACCTCGCTCACTACCTAACCCTCCATGTCCAACAGTGGGACTGTCAGTCCCGCTAGTTTATGGGTGCAATCGTCCAAAAATTGGATAAAACCACCCTTTATAAAGGAATGGCAAACTTTATTATCTCCAAATCTAACCCTAAGACTTGGACTTATAGTTGGTTTTTCAATACACCCGTTCCATTCCCAAACAGGCGGTTTACCTTCAACTTTTATTACGTGGTCTTGGTCACATCCAGGGCAAGTAAAGATATAGCCTGTGCCGCCTTCGCTTTTATTCCAATCCTCACCACAAGGTCTTAATTTTGACACTACCTCACCCATTTCAGCCCCCGTTGTCTTTTTTCCCTCCACCGTCGCATGCCCACAAAAGGCCAAATCCTGAGTAAAATATTAAACATCACCCAACCCCCCTTAGATTCTCTCAAACTCAAGCGTTGTATTTTCTCTAACTGGCGGTGCCTCACTTCTTTCGTAGGCATCCTCCACGATACGTTCCCACCACTGGTCGTTTATCAGCTCGCTAGGTTTTAAAATCTTTGAGCAGGCCTTACAGACAGTTGCGTTTAACGCTATTTTGTGGGGCGTTTTATCCGCTATCCAAAGAAGCGGGTGCAAGACCAAAACAGGGCGAAATTTTGCCTTTGTATTTCCGCACCCCGGAGCCATGCACCTCCTAACTACTGATTGGTTTGTTGACACTCTGCCCCTCCATTTTTTTTGCCACACGCATTAAAATTAAATACCCAAGCAAATCTATCTCAACGTCCTCGTCGTCGTCGAGTTGCCCCGACCTTAGCCGTGATAATTTATCGTCAATCCTGACCCTCAGCTGTTCGCTCGTGTCTGATTTAGAAAATATCCGTACTGGGTCTAGGGCTGAGTTTCCGTATTGTCTGTTTTTATTAATGAGTAACGATTTTAGATCGTCACACTCATGTTCTATTAATTTCTGCACTATCGTGTCGCTCATCTCTAACCTCCGTGTTTTTACGGCCGTATCTGAATAAGGGCAAGGCATTTAATGGCTCAGCTTCCAAGAGCCTCGCTCTGCGCTTGAACTCTACAAGTGATATCTCGTTACTAATTAGACTGTGACCTAAGGCACGCCATTCAAGAACCATCAAATCACTCATCTCATACCCTCCCCTGTCTATTTTTAAAAATTATTGCGGGGTCTCTGGGTTGCTCATCAACTCAGATTGAGGCAAGCAAACGCCCCTTATCGCCTATTCGAACCCCGCGCAAAAAAACTATGGCCTTATTCTTTTTTGAGGTAACACTTTTATTTGTTTTATGTACTGCTCAATATTTTCTATCGTAAAAACTGGGCGATTGCCGTGCCTGTAATAACCTATTTTTGCACCGCGGCACTTTCGTCTAAGTGTGTCTGGTTGCATATTCAGGCCTGCTCTGATAAAAATCTCAGAGGCCTCTTTAACTGAATAAAATTTTTCTATAATTACGTCCATCACAACCGCCTCCGTTTTAATTGTTCTGCTCGTTGATACTTGTACGTAATTCCTCGATCTCTTTTTGCGACCTATTAATCAGCAAAATAATGTCTTTACACTCCTGTTCACTCAAATTTTCATCCTTGTAACTTTTTTGAAATATTTCATTTAGTTTACCTATAGCCGTATGCACATCAAGAAGCTCCGCTGTTACGTCCTTTCCACTCGACCCTTTTTTCCTCGGTGTAAGCATCTGGTCTGTGGCGTCAAGGAAGAAATTTAAGAAATCTAAATCTTTGTGTAGATTGTAAAGCTCCGAGATGAGATCTGGCGGAAAGTAAGCCGCGCCCTCGATGTAATTATAAAAAGTCGACGGTTTGATACCGAGCGACTTTGCATCGTCTGCCACGGAATACTTTTTCTCATGGGTGTACTTTAAATATAGTAAAGAAGTAAATGCTTTATGGTTCATTGCCATCGGTAATATCCTCCGTTTATTTTCCTTTGCAGAGCCTCGGTCTACTGCTATTATTTGATTATGAAAACGTTGACCGAAAAAATCCGTTATGATAAACTCAAAAAAAAACCAGACCCCCTCTACTCTCCCGGTAGTTTTTATAGGGGTCTGGCTATGCATCTCAAACAGAGAGAGGAGCGGCTTTGTTTTGGGAAACTCGCCGCTCCTGTGGTCTCTCTATTTAAGCTCTGTAATTTTTGTTTTTGTTGTTTCACCGTGTTTCCCTCCGGTGGTTATGTGGTTAAGTTAAAGTTTAAAAAAATTAGGAGTTAATTATTAAAGTCTCTGCGGAGCTTGGTACGTATTTTATTTCTTAAGTAACGAATCATGGGTAGAGCATTACACAGGTTTGTCGTACTGTCAACACAAATCTGTCGTAAAAAATAACTAATCAGGACTTATTTGTGTAAGTTATGGAAAACATTGGGGAAAGATTAAGAAAAATAAGAGACGAAATGCTCCATATCTCAAGGGAGAAGTGCGTTGAGGGTCTAGGGATTTCTGCTCGAACGCTTGAGCGTTATGAAAACAACTTGACATCTCCGCCTACAAGTTTTATAAATAAATTATGGAAAAAGTATCCAGTTCAACTCAAAAGAGATACACAAGACTGGCTATTAACTGGTAAACGTAGGGCTTTCGTAGAGATTGCAAAGAGTCAAAAAGAGGAAGACGGGCCCTGGAACACTGCCACCAAGATGACAACCGCTGGTATCCCTGTACTCGGTCGCGTTCCAGCTGGAGTTCCCACAGTACAAGACGAAGATATTATTGATTACATTCAAATCCCAGGCATGCACATGGAGACTTTTGCCGTCATCATCTCTGGTGAGTCCATGATGCCCACTCTAAGGGACGGAGATTTTGGTCTCTTTATGTTCACCTCGGATATAAAAAGCGGCGATATCGTCGTTGCCAATAACGAATTCAACGAGACAATGGTCAAGCGTTACAGGCTCAAAAACGGGGAACAATTCCTTATGAGCGACAACGCCGAATACCAACCCATAACCCCAAACGAACACTTCCGTATCGTCGGTAAGATCACAGGCGTCTGGCGGAATATAAAAATCTAAAGGAGGCTTTCCATGAAAAAGATAATTCTAACTATAGGTGTATTATTTTTACTTTACGGTTGTGTTCCTGGAATGATGCCATATCCACAAGGGTCGCCGTCTTTTGATAGTATTCCTGGATTAAATGAAAAATATGCCGCAAGCATGGGTGATACTTTTTTTAAATATTCGGTAACAAACAATCGTGGTGGCTCTCCTAATAACTGGAAATTTGACCTGACAGTTGTTGAGCTAACTCCTGAAAAACTCAGCCTTCAATATTCAGAATATACCCTCTATACCAACCCCTACTCGTATGTAACTAATTGGATGATCAAAAACGGGTTCAACAAGACACTTAACTACTCTCTGAAAAACAAAACAATTCACTTTAAGAATTATATCTTTGAGGTTCAATCAATCGAGAACGGGAAAATACGTTATAAGCGCACAAGATAAAAGGAGGCTTTCCGTGAAACAAATAATTGTGTTTGTCTTTGTAATTATTTTTACACTCCCCGCTCTTGCCAGTGCTGACACCAGACCTGTCGAGGGTTCTACAACTGGGGGTTATTATAATAGCGTGTCAGAAAGATGGACCAACGAACCCATTAGTATTTATGTTGACGACCAAGGTTTTTCTTATGTTCGTGGAGGTGGGTCTAGTTTGATTATGGCTCGTGGTATGCTCTGGGGTGACGATATTGATATCCCTGATTTTATAGAACTTTTAGAAAAAGGACTTGAATGGGGGGCGATAGTTAAAAAAGAAAAAATAGAGATAACCAAGGATCTTGGGGAGATCCTTCAAGGTTTTATTGGTGAAGAATCCGGCATGAAACTTACTTTTCTTTCAATTAATAATGGTAGTGATTTTAAAATAAACCTTCACATTATAGATTTTGACAACAGGTTTAAAAAAATAAGTCTTTTTTTGAGAGAGAAACAAGTAAAGGAATTAATTGCCCTCGTTAAAAAAATTCCTCTAACAATAACTGAGTTGTTAAAGCAAAAAAAGAAAGCAGAATTACTAAAATAAAGTACAGGAATAAATTGCCTCTTAAATTTTTCATACTTTTTCTACTCCTCTCAACCCCAGCCCTCGCCGCCGACCGTTTACAGTCTGAAAATAAATACCAGGAAACATGGTGCGGGGCGCGGGGTGGCGTCATGGAGTACCGTCTCAACAACGGAATGCGGGTTGACTGCCTAACAGACGAGTATGCCGTGGAGATGGATTTTGCAAACAAATGGTACGAGTCGTTTGGTCAGGCACTTTTTTATGCCAAAGCCACAAAACGAAAACCAGCGGTCGTACTCATCATTGAGAATAAAAACGACTGGATATATTACGGCCGTTTAAAATCTATCTCAAAAGAAAGCGGGCTGAAAATCTGGTACATCGAGGGCGGAGAAACCCACTAATATGCCAAACATTTACCACATAAAAACCCGTGGCTGGAAAATTAAATACAGGATCTACTTCCACGACGGCACGTATAAAGATAAAAACCGCACCTCCACCAAAAAAACCATAGCCCAGACGCTCTACAAGGACGCTACAGAGCTGGAAAGTCGCTCACGCGCACGTTCCCTCTCTGGTGATGACCTAGGTTTTTTTGTCAATCAAAAATTCCTCACACAAACCGAGGCCGAACAGGTCATAAAAAACATCGTACCAATTCAGTACTCATGGGGCGAGCTGGTTAAAAAATACGAACAGGCCTCACTTAAGGCTGGCTGTCGTCCTTACACTCACTCCTGCAATATAAACCGTCTAACGCCCATTATGGAGTTCTTAGAGGCTTTTGAACCCACGGACATAACAGAGGACGATATTGATACCTACCTGTGTAAGCGAAAGGACATCGGTATAAAACCCGCCTCAAGGGTTAAAGAGTTGGCGGCGATAAGACGACTACTAGATCCATTGAAATCAAACCCTGCCCGCAACGTCCCGACACCTACAATAGACAACGCACGCATAACGAGAACGTTCTCACCAAAAGAATTCCAAAAAATTTTGGAGTGCGTACACGAAAAAAAACATCTCCTTTTTGGGCATTTTGAAGAGGTCGTAATGATTTACCTATATGCAGGACTGAGGCCTTCAGAGATTGTTACGCTAGACCCGGAAGATATAAATTTAACAAACAATAAAATCCACATTCAATCTAAGGAGGGCTACACGCCCAAAACAGGGTGGGCTCGTACCGTTGAGATCCACCCCAACCTCCGAACTTATTTAAAATTATTGGTTAAAAAGTCTACAGGTAAACATCTAATAGGAAACGGAGAGGAGCGGGTTAACACGGATAGCATCTCTAGGGCAATTCGAAAGGTGTTTGTTGATTGTAAAATAAAGAACGCCACCCCGTACGCAC
>JAGLUZ010000063.1 GCA_023134165.1 Deltaproteobacteria bacterium
CATTCTTTCAATCGCAGGACTTGACCCCTCAGGTGGTGCGGGACTTTTAATTGACCTTGCCACATTCAAAGCTTACGGACTTCGTGAACTTGGCGTTACCAGTGCCTTGACTGCACAGAACCCTCGCCGGGTTCATTCAGTTCATCCCGTAAAAGCAAGCTTCATAAAAAAACAAGTCGAGACACTGCTTGATGAATTTAAGATTGACGCACTAAAGATAGGGATGCTCGCAACAGCAGAGAACGCACGCGTTGTAGGTAGGATAATAAAAACTCACAATATAAAGAACGTTGTCCTTGACCCAGTACTTGCAAGCACGAGTGGTTTTGCTTTGATGGAGAAGAATGGACTTAAGGAGATAAAAAAACTTTTAAAATTTGTCACCGTAGTAACACCAAACATCAGTGAGGCTGAGGCACTAACAGGAAGAAAAATCTCTGGAATAAGCGAGATGGAGGATGCAGCTGAGAATATATTTAAGATAGGCGGGTGCAAGGTCATCATCACTGGTGGTCACTTGCGAGGAGCTCCGACTGACGTATTCTTTGACGGGAAAAAAACTGCCTGCTTTCACGGCAAAAGAATAAATGCCAAGCGACACAACCTCCACGGCACGGGATGCATACTCTCTTCAGCCATTGCCGCTGGACTTGCAAAGAAAAGAAATATTATAAAAACAATTGAGGAAGCAAAAAGATACCTCGGCGTTGTAATCAGGTCAAGGTAGGAATAATAATGAAAATAAAAAACTAATCTTTAAAGTCTGATAAAAATTCACCGTACCCTTCCTTCTCTAAATCTTCCTTTGCAATAAAACGTAGTGCCGCACTGTTAATACAATACCTAAGCCCTGTTGGTGCTGGACCATCTGGAAAGAGATGACCAAGGTGAGAGTCTGCGAATTTACTGCGAAGCTCTATCCTTGTGTAGAGAAGTTTATTTTCCTTATGCTCTGTAATATTTTCGTTAACAAGTGGAGTTGTAAAACTTGGCCACCCTGTTCCAGATTTATATTTATGGACTGAGCTAAAGAGAGGCTCCCCGGAGACAACGTCAACGTAAACTCCCTCCTTTTTATTATCCCAGTACTCATTTTCAAAGGCTCGCTCTGTGCCCTCCTGCTGAGTGACAACAAACTGAAGCTCTGTTAGAAACTCCTTAATCTCTCTATCTTTTGGTCGCGAGTACCTGACTCGACTCTCTTTTTTTGGTTTTGTTTTTTCCTTCCACGCTCTTTTCAAAAAAGTATCTCTGCCCGAACGCAGGCGGTAGTACTTATACTTGAGGGTACTTTTTTTATAATAATCCTGGTGGTAATCCTCGGCTGGGTGAAATTCTTCAGCCTTTAATATCGGGGTTATAACGGGTTCTTTAAAACGACCAGAATTAGAGAGTTCTTTCTTTGAGTGTTCAGCTATTTTTTTTTGCTCTTCATTTTGATAAAAAATCGCACTCGTATATTGAAACCCCCTATCTACGAATTGACCTTCGTCATCAGTTGGATCAATTTGACGCCAAAAAAGTTCTAGCAGTTCTTTAAAACTGACCTTTGAGGGGTCGAAGGTAATTTGAATTGACTCAAGGTGACCAGTACTTCCGCTTGAAACCAGCTCATAAGTTGGGAAATCTACCTCGCCACCTGTATAACCTGAGATAACGGAGAAGACACCGTCAATCTTTTCAAAGGGTTCTTCCATACACCAAAAACACCCACCAGCAAAAACAGCTACTTCCCTCTGCTCGCTCTTTGCCTCTACTAAAGTTGTCATGAAAAATATACCCCATGTCATGATGGCAAAAATTATTGAGGTCTTAACATTCACAATTACACCTCTTACGCCACTTACCATAACCAAGTTTTTTTATTACTATTTATATTATAACTTGAAAAATCGAGGATGCATTAAAGGGAGATTAAATCTTGATTTTTTTTGGCTAAAAACGAGAACTCCAATAAAAGGTTTCTTTTTAGAGAATGAGTGCATCCTTGAGTTTATCCATAACCCCTTTATCACCCTCAACATCTTTGCAGGCTTTTATAAAATCTTCTGGGGTCTGGAGACTGGTATTTAAAATTTTGAATGGGTCCTCTGCGTTTTTTGGAAAGACAAAGACAGTTGGATACCCTCTTACACCAAAGGAATGATATATATCTCGCTCCTCGGTTCCTCTCTCTGGGTTAATCCTAACTTTAATAACCGAGTCCAAATAATTCTTGGTCTCATATGAAGTGAGCACGTCATCATCAAACCTCTTGCAGTACGGACACCAATCAGTATAGAAATATACGACAATAGTTTGGTGCGTCTTAAGCTCAAGGTCTAGAGCCTCGTCGTACCCAACTGCATCGTAGAACCAATTTGGGTCACGTGGTGCTTCGAGCTCTTTATTTACTCGAGCGTCGTAGTTAAGATAAATTACAAAACCAAGAAAAATAAAACCTATAATTGCAAGAAACTTTTTCATCGTGAAGTACCTATCCTTATATAATCTCGCACTATCTCACTACAGGCATCTCGCCTTCTTCTTGTGTAGAGTAATAACCTTTTTTTCCAATAATTATATGATCATGAATCTTTATATTCATCGGGGTTGCGGCCTTTAGGAGGCTAAGTGTTAGAGCGTGGTCGCTCCTTGAAGGCGTAGGATCTCCGCTTGGATGGTTATGAACAAATATTACAGATTTGGCATTATGAGCTATAGCAAACTCTATTGCTTTTCTAGGATAAACAACAGTTGAATCAATTGTTCCTTCGTGGAGAACCTCGACAGCGAGTATCTCGTTCTTAGCATTTAGGTAAAGACCTAAAAATTTTTCAATATTTTCCCCCGAGAGCGTCATATCTAGAAAACCAATTACATCTTCAGCCGAAGTAACTGCGTCACGCCCCATGATTCGCTCTTTTAAATAACTCCCAGATATCTCCTTAATAAGACAAAGAAGTATCGCGGCATTCTCACCGATACCATTTACCCGTTGAAGTTTTTCCCTCGAGGCGTCCATCACACCACGGAGTGTTCCAAACTCACGCACAAGCTCCTTTGCAAGTGGCTTCACATCACGCCTGGGGATTGCGTAGGTGAGAAGAAGCTCTAGGGTCTCATAATTATGAAACCCCTCAAGGCCAGCCCTAGTGAACCGCTCCCGAAGTCTTTCTCTGTGTCCAGACTTATCACTATCTTTCATCAGACCACCAGTATTCTTGTCTTAGTTGCAATCCAAAAAAAATCTACTCGCCCTTTTTATTATAGGCATCAATAAAAGGTTTTATCAGATCTATTGGGAGCGGAAATATTGTTGTTGAATTCTTCTCTGCTGCTACCTCTGTTAGGGTCTGCAAGTATCTGAGCTGAAGTGAGACTGGATTTTTGCTAAGTAAATTACTCGCATCGAGTACCTTGCCTGCGGCCTCAAACTCGCCCTGCGCATGGATTATCTTTGCACGTTTCTCACGCTCGGCCTCGGCCTGCTTTGCCATGGCACGTTTCATCTCATCTGGGAGGTCAATGGCCTTAACCTCAACAAGGGTTACCTTCACGCCCCATGGGTCAGTTTGACGATCTAATATCTCCTGAATCTGCATATTTATCTTCTCGCGTGAACTTAAGAGTTCATCAAGTTCAACCTGACCGCAGATGCTACGTAGCGTTGTCTGGGCAAGTTGCCCTGTGGCGTAGAGAAAATTTTCAACTGTAATAATGGCCTTATCTGGCTCCATAACACGGAAGTAAACAACAGCATTTACCCGTATAGAGACGTTGTCTTTTGTTATAACTTCCTGAGGCGGAACATCCATCGTAATAACACGAAGACTAACCCGAACCATTGTCTGATAAATTGGGATTACAATAATAATCCCTGGCCCCTTGACCTTTTGATACCTACCAAGACGAAAGACAACTGCCCGCTCGTACTCAGGCATAATCTTTATCGCAGAGAAAAGTAGCATTATCACCAAGCCAAGCACAACTATAAAACCTAAGAATAAAGCCGACATAAGACACCTCCATTTTTAAATTAATTTAAAACTTTTAATCCCCATAAACCGATAATATACTTAGAACCTTTTTCAAAAAAACCTGCTCAGCCCCTTTCGATCTTACTTTAGCCTAACCCACGACAATCTCAACTACGCAAAATTTCTCTAAAAAATCCAATTAAATCTTTTCAACCTTCACTAATAAACCCTCAACACGAAGCACCCTAATACTCTCATCCTTATCAATTGGCGTCTCACTGTATGCATTCCAATACTCGCCTTCAATAAAGACCTTACCTTGCTCACCTTGACCACCAACAAGGGAGGCTGTCTTTCCAAGGACTCCAACCAAGGAAGTAGCACCACCAAGAGCAGGACGCTTTCGGTCATTTAAGACAAAGTACATTGCCCCCATAAATGTAGCAGAAAAAAGTAAGACCACAGGGAGGACAACTAAAAGAGAGACCCGCATAAAAGGTGCCGGAGAGTCAAAGAGCATAAGAGAGCCAAGCGTTAGAGAGACCACTCCCGCAAGTGCGAGCAAACCAAAACTCATTATCTGTAATTCGGCAATAAAAAAAACTATCCCAAGGCCTATTAAGATTAGGCCAGCGTAATTTACTGACAAGGTCTGGAGGGAGTAAAAAGCCAGTACTAGGCAAATTGCCCCTACAACTCCGGGAAATATTACCCCTGGGTTTGAGAGTTCAAAGTAGAGCCCCATCATTCCAAGCATCATTAAAATATAGGCAACATTTGGATTTGCAATGGCATCAAGAATACTAAAACGAAGCCCCATCTCTATCTCTTTAACCTCGGCGTCCTTTAGGTTAAGGGTCTTTGTGCCTGTAATGGTCTCTACCTTCATTCCGTTTATTGCCAAAAAAAGTTCCTTTCTTGAGTCTGCCAAAACATCAATAACCTTTAGCTCAAGAGCTTCTTCAGCCGTAATATTTACGCTATCACGAACCGCAGACTCTGCCCACGTGGCATTACGTCCGCGTTTATTTGCAATGCCTTTGATATAAGCCACAGCATCGTTTGTGATTTTCTTCTTCATTGTTTCGTCTATCTCACCGCCGCCCATCATAACAGGCGAGGCTGAACCGATATTTGTCCCCGGTGCCATGGCCGCAATGTGTGAGGCGTAAGATATAAAGACCCCAGCACTAGCAGCCCTTGCCCCAGAAGGAGCAACGTAGAGAACCACCGGAACCTCACTTGCCAGTATTGCCTTTACAATATCACGCATTGACAAATCAAGCCCGCCCGGGGTATCAATCTCAATTACCACAAGCTCTGCCTCTGCCAGAGCCGCATTCCTTAGACTCTTTATAAGGTACTCACCCATGACGGGGCTTACAACACCAACAACCTTTACGTAATGAATTAAAGGTTTCGCTGGAGTAACCTCACTGGCCTTTGTTATTTCTTTTTTCTCAGCCTTTTTTATCTCTTTATTTTTCTGAACTTTTTCTGTTTCTATGACCTCGGCCATAGACGGCTCAAAAAATCCCACACCAATAGAGACAAGGAGCGACAGGAACAAGAGAAAAGTAAATATCAGTCTTCTTTTTTTTCTAAAAAATTTCACTACAATACCCCCTAAAGCTCTCGCTCCTGATGAGACATAAGATTAAGAAAAGCTCACCTGTCTGTATAACTTAACTAAAAACCCCTCTTTAGGCCAAGCTCCTGCATAACGAGCTGAATATCCACCCAAGCCTCTCTCTTAAGCAACGGTTCATCAAAAAAACGAGGATGGTGGGTTGCTAATACCTTTGTTCCGTCAAATACAAAAAAAGAGCCACGAATTTCGTCAAAAGAAAGGTCAGTAAAACCAAGTGCATCTACTGCTTCACGGCCA
>JAGLUZ010000064.1 GCA_023134165.1 Deltaproteobacteria bacterium
CTCCTCTACTAAGGGGCTATCAGGGAAACGCACAATTACACGCAAAAATTCTCTCTCAGCATGTGCAAACTCTTTATTCTTTAGGAGGAATTTTCCATAATTAAATTGCCCTGTATCACTAACCAAACGGGTCTGCTCTCTGGCTCCAGCCTCTGCCTTAGCAGACAAAATCAAGAGGGCAAAGATAAGAAAAATCAGAGGGAGGAAAACCCTAAATATTTTAAAGTTTTTACTCATCAAATAAAACCTCGACAGCTTCCCTAACATTTGAAACCCCAACAAGTTTAATTCCCTTAATCTTTGGTGCCGCCCTTAGGCTTTCCTTTGGGAGTACGGCTCTCGTAAATCCAAGTTTTTTTGCCTCCAAAAGTCTCTGCTCAGTTCTGGTAATGGAGCGTACCTCTCCAGAGAGTCCTATCTCACCAAAGACAATCGTATTTGGTGGTATTGCCTTATCAAGGAGGTTTGAGGCCAAGGAGGCCGCAACAGCCAAGTCAATTGCAGGCTCATCAACACGAAGACCTCCAGCGGTCTTTAAAAAAACATCTTGATCTGCAAAGAGTAAGGAGGCTTTTTTCTCTAAGACGGCAATAATTAAGATTACCTTATTATAATCCACACCAACGATTGTTCGCCTCGGAGTGCCAAAGACAGTGTGCGAGACAAGGGATTGTACTTCCACGAGGAGCGTCCTCGTACCCTCCTGACTTGGGGCAACGCAAGAACCAGGCGTATCAATTGGCCTATCACGCAGAAAAAACTCTGATGGGTTTTTTACCTCAGTAAGCCCAGAGTCCCCCATCTCAAAGACCCCAATCTCCATGACAGAGCCAAATCTATTCTTTACAGCCCTAAGAATTTTAAAGGCACCTGCGGTCTCACCCTCAAAGTATAGGACAGTATCAACCATATGCTCTAAGACCTTGGGACCTGCTATTGCACCGTCCTTTGTAACATGACCAACCAAAAAGAGCACTACATCCATACCCTTTACTAGTGAGATTAACCTTGCACTTATCTCCCGAACCTGACCAACACTTCCCGGGGTAGACTCTAGGGCATCGCTAAATATAGTCTGCACCGAGTCAATGATAACAACATCTGGTTTTCTCTCTCTAATCTCCTCAACAATTGTCTCAAGAGAGGTCTCTGCCCAGACAAATAAATCCTCTGGAAGCGTGCCAAGCCGCTCGGCGCGAAGTCTAATCTGGCGAGCACTCTCCTCACCTGAGACGTAGAGCACTGTCTTTCCTTTATCAGCGTAAGCTGAAAGGGTCTGCAAAAGTAAGGTGCTTTTTCCAACCCCTGGGTCTCCGCCAATTAAAATAGCAGACCCCGGCACCATCCCCCCGCCAAGAGTGCGGTCAAACTCACCAACACCTGTTCTTGAACGTGCCTCTGGGGAGGTCCGAACCTCAGTTAAAGAAAGAGGCCCTTTACCTGTTTCAATAACACGAAGCCCTCTCTTCTTGGTACGCTCTGCCCTTTGTTCAACGATAGAGTTCCACTCCATACACTCAGGACATTTTCCAAGCCATTTGGGGGCACTAAAACCACAACTCTGACAAACATAGACAAGTCTTACCTTACCCATAAAACCAAGCTCCTTTCATTAATAAAACCTCAGATAACAGATATTATCATTTGACAAAAAAACCAATTTTGATATTATTATATAACTATATACAGTAAATAAAACGAAGAGACGAACTTCTTCGAAGGGACGGAACCAAAGTAGAATGCCTATAAACCACGATAATATATTAATTGAACTAAATAAGGCTGTCAAGACACTTCATTTCTACCCAACAGGGCATCCAAATCTAGAGGGTACTCTTACTCATTGTCACGCCTTGTTTTTTGAGGCCGCAAGCGAGAGCGGAGGGCTAAAATGGACAATCGATAAAAAGGGTATATACGCAGATAATAACCCTGTAGCACCGACAAATCCTGCAACCCCAATGCTTGCAAGGGACTTATTCCTTCGTAGGATTCACGAGCTTAACTTCACAGCCGATATGACTACAGAAGACCTTCGTCGTTTTATAATGACGCTTGCCCTAGAGCCTGAAGAGATTTTTGCAAAGGGCGGAATAGAGCGCATCTTAGTTGCAAAACGCATAAAAGGTATTCTCTTAAATGAGATGACCTACGATGAGATGGCAAAGCTTGAAGATGAGGTTGAGGAAGAGATTGAAGAGATAGAGGAAGAAGAGAGTGAAGACTTCATTGAAGAGGACGATCCAAATGCCGAGGCAAAAGCTCTCATGTCACTTCTTCGTGAGATAGAGAATGAAAGAGACTCTATCATCTATAACGACCTAGCCATAAGGATAGTTGAGGCCGCAGAACCTCTACTTCTAAATGAAGACTATGATCACGTCTTCCCAGCCATCTACCTTATGTGTTGGCACTCACTCCCTGCATCAAACCTTCCGCAAGAGCTTACATATAGGGCAGGCGAGGTACTTCCTCTACTCCTAAAAAGCGGGGCTATTAATTATCTAATTAAAAGGCTTACCAATAAGAGTGAGACAAAACGTGGGGCAATTGAGCAGATGCTCCTGCGCGGGGGTGATGATGCTGTAGATTTTCTTTTAAACTTTTTAATTGATACTGAAGAGGCTCAGGCCCGTAGAGCAGTCTTTAATATGCTCGTTCAGTTTGGCGATAAAATTAGAGAAAGGGTTCAGTTAAGATTAAACGACCCTAGGTGGTTTGTTGCAAGGCAAATGGTCTCACTTCTCGGAGAGCTTGGAAGCCAAGATTCCATTACGGCTCTGCACGACACCTATTATCACGAAGACGTAAGGGTAAAAAAAGAAGTCCTAAAAAGTCTCTCACGCATACCATCAACACTTGCAACTGAGACTATTACTGAGGCCCTACAAGAAGAGGACCGAGTCCTTAGGGGGCAGGCAATTATCTCGCTTGGGATATTAAAGGATAAATCAGCATTACCAGCTCTTGGTAAGCTCGCACTTAAAGATGACAAGGAGCTTCGTAAGGAAGCCCTAAAGGCCATCGCAATGATAGGTGGTGAAGAGACTGTGCCTTACTTATCAAAGGTAGTCTTAAAGAAATCTTGGTTTAGCAAAGACACCAACGATGACATACGTGAACTTGCCGTACTCTCACTTGCAAAAATTGGTGGAGAAATTGCTTTTAACACAATAGAGAAAGCATCAAGGAATTCATCTGGTAGATTATACGCCACCTGCATAAGAGCTTTAGAGGGAGCTAAACAATCATGAGTGGAGATAAAGACCTTATACTTCAGGCAATCAATGCCGCCCTTCAGAGTAAAAAACTCTACCCACCAGGGCATCCCTCAATTGCGGCTCCTGCAAAGAGAAGCTTTCAACTCGTGAGTACCGCACTAATTACCAGACGTAAACTTCCAATCGGCATAGTAGACGATTCCCTCGTCTTTGAAGACATCCCCATCCATGACGGCGAAAATCGCTACGAAGACCTCTACCAGGTTATGAAGACCAATCTGGTGGAGTCCATTATTATTGAAAAAGGTGTAAAGGAGATTGAACTCTCAAATGTCCTAGAGCTTCTATCAAATGATGAGGTCTTAACTGGCTCAGAGATGAAGAGCGAGTTACAGAAGCTTCGCGTAAAGCACATCACCATAAAAGTGCCTGAAGAGAAACGTGGCATGATTGAGATATATAACGGAGCTCTTGATGTTGTAAAGGACGTCATGGGGGATATCCGTATGGGGAAGATTCCAGACTCCACTGCGGTCTCAGATATGGTCGAGGAGATGGAGAAGAAGGTCTTATCTGATACAAATGCCATGGTCGGTTTAACTATGATAAAAAATTATGACGACTACCTCTACACTCATTCAGTAAATGTAAGCATAATCTCGATGGCTCTTGGCAGGCACATGAAGCTACCTAAGGATCAACTGCGAGCCCTTGGTGTTGGCTCACTTCTCCATGACGTTGGAAAGACCGGGGTCTCGGAGGATATAATAAAAAAGCCAGGCGGACTTAGTGCTGAAGAGTTTGAAAAAATAAAAGAGCACCCTGTGTTTGGCGGAAAGATTACCTCTAGGATGAAAGAGATAGATAAGGCTGTAGTTCATATCGTCTCAGAGCATCACGTAAAATATGACCACTCAGGGTATCCAAACCTTGACGGCGAGATTCACCCGCTTAGCCACATTGTTAGTATCGCCGATACATACGACGCACTCACTACACTTCGCGTCTACCAAAACCCTCGCCAACCCGTAGATGCAATCAAGATTATAAAAGATCTAATAGGCAAGCACTTTGCCCCTGAGCCTGCAAATGCATTTATTGATATGGTTGGGTTCTTCCCAATTGGTACATTAATTAGACTCTCAAATAACGAGATTGGTGTTGTTATTGGAATAACCCTTGGAAAAAATGAACGTCCAGAGGTTAGGATTTTATATGACGGGGAAGGCACTAGACTTGGCAATGATAAAATCGTAAACCTCATAGATGAACAACATTCAAAGGTTAATGTCATAGGCTCAGTTGACCCTCTCTCAAAGGGACTTGATATTGGAGAGATTATGAAGAAAAACGTTATTGAGGTTGAGGAAGAGCAAGAAAAGAAATCCGCTTAACCTAAAAACTTAACCACTACATAAAAAAAGGCCGACAAAAATTTGTCGGCCTTTTTTGGTGAATTATTATTTTACTTAAATCCCACCTGAGTACCTTGTAAAACCCCTCCAGCAAAGTACTTGAGCAAGATTTACCCCGCCTTTAGACATCCAATAACTAGCACTCGTGACCAGCCCAACTTAACCCACTGGAAGGTAATTGACCTCGCTTTGAGAAACCACCTGACCAGCCCACCTGACCAGCCCCTTATTCCATAAAACCAAGAGCGCGAATTGCACGCAGTTTTGGGCCAACCTTCTCTCCAGTTGCGTACCCCATAATAACAGCCTCAGTGCTTTTATCGCCAAGAGAGCCAACAACCTCGATTGCTCTCTCAAGAACACCGTCATCAGGACTCTTTAGTAATTCAATTACAGGGTTTAGGCAACGAACATCTCTAAACTTTAGACAAGAATCAAGAGCCTCACGCTGAACCATAACGCTCTTGTCTTTGAGTGCCTCAATCAGTATCGGTACAACACGGTTATCACCGACAATGCCAAGTATCCGCATAGTTGTACTCCTGACATCTTCGACTGGATCTTTCGCTGTTTTTTGCAAAAGTCCAAGTACCCTAGGACCGCGTAGTTTATCAAGCGAACAAAGCGCACGTAGCTTATCCATCTTATCGCCTGAGATAAGAACGCCCTCAATACGTGAGATTGACTCCCAGATATCAAGTTGCTCTAGGGACTTTGCCGCCGCACTCCTTACCTCTTCATTATCTGAGGCAAGGGCACCTACTAATACTTCTTTTCTTCTCATATTAACAAAATTATCAAATAGCTCTTAAAGTTGCAAGGTTTTTGTTTACCCAATCTTCCATAACACCGCGAGCCTGAGTAGCAAGGGCAATCTTTGAAGCCCTCTTGCCCCCATTTTTTCGACTAATTTTTTTTCGCTCCCCTTTTAGTATAGCAAAGTTTGCGTTCATTGGCTGAAAAGTCGTGCCTGTTTTTGGTTGAGTTGTAATATGCTCAATAAGCGCGCCTGTCATTGTCTCAGGCGGCGGATAAATTAACGCCTCGCCCTTTAAATATCTAACAGCATTAATTCCAGCAAGTATGCCAGTAACTGCACTCTCGTTATAGCCTTCAACTCCGGTTATCTGACCAGCAAAAAAAATACCAAAGCCACTCTTAAGTTCAAGTGTTGGCTTTAGAAGTTCAGGGGAATTTATAAAACTATTTCTGTGGATAGTGCCAAATCTGGCAAACTCTGCACTGCCAAGACCTGGAATGAGAGAGAGAACTCTTCTCTGCTCACTTAGAGTAAGTCTTGTCTGAAATCCAACTAGGTTAAAGGCTCGACCTTCAAGGTCCTCACTCCTTAGTTGGACAACTGCAAAAGGGCGAACACCTGTACGAGGGTCAGTAAAACCAACGGGCTTTAGAGGGCCAAAAGCAAGGGTCATTTCCCCCTTGCTGGCCATCTCCTCAATTGGCATGCATCCTTGAAAAAAAGGAATCTCCTCAAATTCTCTAATCGGAGTTTTTTTAGCACCCACAAGTTCGGTGACAAAACGCTTATACTCTTCCTCATTCATCGGGCAATTTATATAATCATCACCACCCTTACCGTAGCGAGACCCTCTAAAAGCAATACCCATATCAATTGATTCTGTGTGAAGTATCGGAGAGATTGCATCATAAAAACTAAGGTTATTTTCGCCGAGAAGTTCTCTTAATTCCTCAGAGAAATCTTCAGAAGTAAGAGGGCCAGTTGCAATTATAAGCGGGCGATTAGAGGGGAGTTTTAGAACTTCTTCACATTCTACTTTAACTCCAATTTTTTTTATCCGCTCTGTAATATTCTCCGAGAAGAGAGTGCGATTAAGGGCAAGTGCACTTCCCGCAGGGACGCGCGCAAGGTAGGCCTCCTCCAAAAGCAAAGACCCTAAAAGTCCCATCTCTTCCTTGAGTAGCCCCTGGGCCGTACCCTCAGCCAGAGATTTTAAAGAATTCGAGCAAACAAGCTCGGCAAGCCCAGGCAGGGTAAAAGCAGGAGCCATCTTCTTTGGCTTCATATCAATTAGCCTAACACCAACGCCTTGCTTTCGAATAGCAAAGGCGGCTTCTGTGCCAGCAAGCCCGCCCCCAATTATTGTCACTTCATCCATAGTTGGTCATAGTACCATCAAAAAAAAAACACTTCAAGGCTTGCTCTAAGTTGCCTTGCCCCGTCACCTTCTTTATGTTACCTTTACATTTATGAAGAGAGTCAGGGCACGGGTGAAGATTACGGGTCTTGTCCAAGGTGTTTTTTTTCGTGCCTCTACAAAAGACGAGGCTGAAAAAATAAACTTAACTGGGTGGGTAAAGAATCTCCCAGACGGCTCAGTTGAGGCCACCTTTGAAGGTGACGAACAAAGCGTAATAGAGGTTCTTAAGTGGTGTAAAAAAGGTCCTAAATCTGCGCACGTTAAAGGAACACAGGTTCAGTGGGAAGAGCCAAAAGAAAATCAAGACTCTGAAAAATTTAAGATTATCTACTAAAAAAATTATGACAATACTAAATATTGAAGAAAAAAAAGAAAGTAATTTTCCTATTTTTTTAAGAACTCGCTCCTTCCTTCCCGTAATACTTTTAATTATTTTTGCTCTTATACAAGGTGGCTGCGGAGGTAATAAAAAAAAAGAACCTCTTGGTTTGTATCTCCTAAAGCCGGTTCCTGTAAAGAACCTTGGCCTTAAGACAAAGAATAAAAAACTAATCTTTGAGAATAAGGAAGTCAAGGTTTCATTAAAACAAAAACTCAGTGCTGGTAATAGCAAAGGTTCTGGTTTTTTTGCTGTCCTCTTAAAAGCTCGGTTTATTCTCGTCGAGATGACAATTGAGAGCAAGAAAAAAAAGAAAATCATCTACAACCCAATACACACCTACTTGCTTGCGGGAAGTTTGGATTATAAAAAACCCCTAGACTACCCAGACCTCTATATGATTGCAAGCTCCGTTGCAGGGGGTTCACCGCCGGAGGCAATTCTAAATTCAATACGCGGCCTCTACTACGACCTAAATACAAACCTAAAACCAGGCGAGAAAAAGACCAAGTATTTAATCTTTAGACCATTTAGCGAAAAAAATACAAAGGCATTAATTGTCATGAAAGAATTCTACGTTGGCACAGATACCCTCGCCCTGACCTTCCCCTTTGAGATGATTAAAGCGGCCTCGCACAAAAGAGAAAAAAAGTAGACATTACTCTCCAGTAATATCATCGACAACTTTCTTTATTGACTCCTTTGCGCTCTCTGTTGTTTTCTCTACGGCTTCCTCAACAGCATCATCTGTGGCTTTTTTTGCGGCCTTCTTTGCCCCTTCAACTATATCTTTAGCGGCCTTGCCACTGCCTTCAACAATTTTCTCAGCATCTTTTTTAATTTTTTTCTCATAAGACTGAAGCCTCTCTCCTGCCTTCTCTGTCTTTTGACCAAACTTTATGAGGTATTCTGAGCCACCTGCAAAAACAAAGACAACAAACAAAATCAAGCCTACTATTATCCCAAGAATAATTCTCTTCATATTTTCTCCAAAAAGTTTTATATATTTTTTTTAATCCTCAAACCTTCTTTATAAATCTCACTCTTCGAAAGTCCCGTCTCTTTTGCAACAATGCGTGCGGCCTCCTTTAAAGGTAGCTTCTCGTCAAGTAAGGACTGAAGTAAATTAAGGCCATCTTCCACAGATAAATCCTCTTTCTCCAAGTAAAGAACAATCGTAATCTCGCCTTTAATCTTACGGTCTTTGAGGGTTTTTAGTATTTCCTCCGGCGTACCAGAAAGTAGTTCTTCATGAATTTTTGTAAGCTCCCTACCCACAACAACTTTTGAGTTTGGAATAAAAGTCGCCATCACCTCCAGTGATTTAAGGAGCCTTGCAGGAGACTCATAGAGAATATAGGTTGAAGGTGTAGATCGAATTTTTGTGAAAAAATTTTCTCGTAGAGTACTTCGCTCTGGTATAAAACCTAAGAAAGTAAATTCATCTGCTCTAAGGCCAGCCACACTAAGTGTTGCTATTGCGGCCGAGGCACCGGGAATGGGTGAGACCTTAATCCCTTTCTCTAGGGCCTTACTTACAAGTCTAACTCCTGGATCTGAGACAACTGGCGTGCCAGCGTCTGATACAAGAGCAATATTTTTTCCGCTCTCTAAAATTCTAACAAGCTTATCACTCTTCTTTGCCTCATTGTGTTCGTGATAACTCTCAAGAGTGGCCTGGATGCCTAGATGATTTAAAAGTTTTTTTGTGTGCCTCGTATCCTCCGCCGCAATAAGAGAAACCTCTCTAAGCGTCCTCACTGCGCGAAGTGTAATATCTTCTAGGTTCCCAATCGGGGTGGCCACAACATAAAGAATTCCGGACAAGTGATACCTCCTCTTAGCTTTTCTCAAAAGCTTTTGCTGAAAAAAATGTCATCACAAGAGCAAAGGTACTAACAACAAGAACATCTGTAAGAAGAGAAAATTCTGGGCCCAAAGTCTCCCCGCCTTTAAGAAGAACGTGTTTAAAAGAATCCACCCCATAGGTCAAGGGGTTTAAATGCGTTAGCCACCTTAGCGGGTCTGGGAGTGTATCTATTGGATAAAGAGCACCACTTAAAAAAAACATAGGTAAAACTATAAAATTCATTATGACATTAAAGCCCTCAAGCGAGGTAAGGCGTGCTGCAATGAAAAGGCCAAAAGCTGTTAGAGAAAAAGCAACGAGTGAGATGAGTATTGCCATCCAAAAAATTTGAAGAACTCCAATCTCTATACCAAGGAAAGGGGCAACAATCATTAGTGCAAGACCTTGAAAGAGGGAGAGTATTGTGCCGCTAATTAATTTTCCAACGACAATAGTAAGGCGTGATATTGGGGCTACAAGCATCTCTCGAAGAAAACCAAACTCTCTATCCCAAACAACTGAGATGGTTGAGAATACAGAACTAAAAAGTATTGTCATACCAATAATGCCTGGCAGTATGAACTGCATATAGCTTCCGTGTTCGCTCTCATCAATGATTTTTGTAAAACCCGCACCAACGATAAATAGCCAAATAAGCGGGCGCGCAAGTGTGGTAACAAATCTTCCTCTTTGGCGAAAGAAGCGTTTAAATTCTCGCAGTACTATAACGTAGACAGCCCTAGTTGTCATGGTTTACGAGCGACCTCTTCTGTTGTTTTTTTCTACTTGTTTAGAGTCACGAATCTCTTTACCCGTTAAATGTAGAAAAACATCATCAAGTGTTGGTCGTTTCACACTTACTGACAAAACAGGGACGCTAAGTTCCTTAAAAAGAACTGGAATAAATTCAGCTCCTTTTTCTACGATAAAGGCAAGACCGTTTTCTGTGTCCTTTACCTCTAACAAGAATTTTTCTTTTAACTCAATCCTTGCCTTTGCGTCCTCACCTGTCCTTAAATAAACTGTATCTCCCTTTAGTGAACTCTTAAGGGCAGCTGGACTATCGCAGGCAATTATTTTTCCGTTATCAATAACAGCAATGCGGTCGCAGACCTCAGCCTCGTCCATATAATGTGTCGTCATAAAAACCGTGCTTCCTTCCTTTGCCTTAAGCTCAGCTATGAATTCCCAGACACGGCTTCGAGTTTGAGGGTCAAGCCCCAAAGTTGGCTCGTCCAAAAAAAGCACCTTTGGCCTGTGAAGTAAGCCACGAACAATCTCTAACCTTCGTTTCATTCCACCAGAGAAAGTCTTGACCAAGTCCTTGGCCTTATCAAGTAAGCCGACAACTCCGAGCATCTCTGTAATACGCGCTTCAGTTAATGCACTATCCATATTGTAGAGGTAACAGTGGAATTTTAGATTTTCATAAGCCGTTAGTTCGTTATCAAGCGTTACTTCCTGGAAGACAAGGCCAATGGATTTTCTAACCCCTTCTGGATTAACTGTACAATCAAAGGAATTCACCTTTGCAACCCCTGAGCTTGCCCTAAGGAGTGTGCATAAAATATTTATAACCGTTGTCTTTCCAGCTCCGTTTGGGCCAAGCAAGGCAAAGGTTTCCCCAGCCTCAACATTTAAGGTAACGCCTCGGACAGCCTCAACTGAGTTATAATTTTTCTTTAAATCTAGAAGTTCTATCACTATGAATATTCCTGAAAAAAGAAAGTAAAAAAATAAATATAATTATCTTGGTAATTTCAAAGATATACTAAAGACCGTTCCCTCTCCAAGCTTACTCTCAACATCTATTGTACCACCGAGGCTCTGAATAATATGCTTTACAATTGCAAGGCCAAGCCCTGTGCCTCCGAGTTCCCTACTCCTTGCTTTATCAACTCGGTAAAAACGCTCAAAGATTCTCGGCATATCCTGCGGAGGAATTCCAATCCCGTTATCACTCACCTCAACCTTAATAGCCCCTGAAACCATAAAAAGACGAACCTGAACCTTGCCACCAGCAGGCGTATATTTTATGGCATTATCTAAAAGATTTACAAGAACCTGCTCAAGGCGATCTCTATCTGTTGAAATCTGAGGAAGCTTTCCTGACTTCTCTAAGACAAGTTCAACGCCTTTGTCGCGAGCCTGCTTCCTTAAGCTATCTGTAACAGAATTTACAAGCTCATCAATATCAGCAGGGTTCGTTATCATTGGAAATTGCTGAGACTCAAGGCGTGAGAGGATCAAGAGGTCGTCTATCAACCTTGACATTCGGGTTGCATGTTTATCAATTATCCTTAAAAAATCCTCCAAGGTGGTTCTGTCATTTAACCCACCATCAAGCAATGTCTCGGAGTAGCCTTTTATTGAGGCAAGAGGGGTTCGAAGCTCGTGGGATACATTTGCAACAAAGTCTCTTTTAATTGCCTCTACTTGTTTTTCCTCAGTTGTGTCTCTAAAAAAAAGTAGGAGTGACGGAAGGGTAACCTCACTTAGCAAAACAAAGCGAAGATTAAATATTCGCTTACCAATATTAATCTCAATAGGGCTCTCTTTTATTTTCCACTTTGCCCCTTGCTCTGAGAACTCCGATATAATTTTTTGGAGCTTTGTGTCCCTTATTATATCTAAGAGTAATTTATTTTTTGAACCATTTTTTGTCTTAAAATTTTTTTCGAAAAAAGGATTTGCATAAAGCACCTTCCCGCTAAGATC
>JAGLUZ010000065.1 GCA_023134165.1 Deltaproteobacteria bacterium
ACGGTGTGGGAGAGTAGGTCGCCGCAGGATTAAATTAAATAAACCCCCATCCTTCTTTTTGAAGGGTGGGGGTTTATTTGTGTTTGTGCTGTGACTCCCTTTTGTCATCCAACCGCTCTCAGCGGTCATCCTGAACTTGTTTTAGGATCTCGCCTTTTTATCGGGTGGAGCGTCACGCTCCCATCGAGATGGTACTGCAATATAAAGCCAGCCCCTGAGCATGTGCGAAGGGTATTCCCTAGTAACGGTGTATGGACTGAAAAAGTCGTCGACTTTTTCAGAGAGCCAGGATTAAAATTAAAAAGGCTACTGATACTTGGCGCGCTCTTTTCAATCGAACTTAATAAACGTTGACATTTATTTAAAATGTGATATTTTACATGTTGAGCGGTATTTTCATTTCAAACTTGACAATGTTTAATGAAATACAGTAAATTGAAGTATATAAATAATAAATGATTCTCTGTTCGTTTAAGCAATTATTTACCAGCGTTCCTCAACACATTGGCTTTTATAAGGTGAACACTTTTAGGTTAGGCGATGTTTTTACCATTGATGTTGAGGTAGTTATTGCGTTTATAATTTTAAAGGTAAACAAATTTCTGGAGGTGTATTATGAAAAGTAAAAAAAGTTATAAGCAAGTAATATTGCCTAAAATTGCATTACTGGTTGCTGTATCCTTCAGTTTGCTGTATTTTTATGGGTGTCATCACACCCCTAAAGATAGAGAAACTGTGGATCAATTGGTCAGGACTATGTCAACCGTGGCTGTTGCGGCTTGGGTTAGTGGAGGGAATGCCATATTGACAATGGATAGTGATATAAAGCAGGGAGTAAATATTGCCGTAGATTTTACGAACGAGCCTTTTCCTCCTAACAACACAGACGATGATTCGTTTTACTCAAGAGCAAGACTTGATTCTATAATGGGTAATAATGCTCAAATAACAAATTTTACGCTAAAATGTGGGTTTAATGAGGCTGCTGGAGAGACCTTTAAGGTAACGGAAATAGTTTTTTGGTCTAATGATCTATGGCAAGGGACAAAACAAAAATTTTCTTGTGCACCGCAAATTGGCACGCTTAATGAGAACTATAAAGTAAGTGGTAGTGTAGACAACCCGATGTCAATATGTCTAGTGACTCACCTTACACAAGATGAAAGAAGGGGTCGCTGCTTAAGCGGTATTTAAGAAAAGAGTTCCAGCAAGCCGTGTAGGGTTGGCTCCGCCCACCGTTAAGAGTTGAGTAACGCTCGGCGGAAACCGCAGCCTACAAAGTCAAAGGCGTGACCCTGAAACAATACTGAAACAAGTTTAGCACAGGGTTTTGGATGACAGAGAAGGGGTATAGGGTGGAGCGTCACGCACCCTTTCCACCCTTCGTAACCGTTTCAGGAGGTAGCCCCTACTCAATTATCTCAAAAAAATCACTTATCCTTTGTGAAGAGGATTCTTTTCCAAGCTCTCTAGGCGATACGTTATCGCCGTCTAGGATGTCGATGTCAGCACCTTTTTTAATATAATGTTTGATAAGTTTTATATTCTTAGCCTCAATAGCACTGTAGATGGCAGTCATGTTGTTGCGTCCAAAGAGTTGGTAATTTAGGTCTGCTCCTCTTTTTAAGAGAAGTTTTATAATCTTCTTCTGTCCAGAAAACTTTATGATCGGAATCCCTGCTGTCTGACCAACATTCCAAAACCCAATATTATAGAGCGTGAGGTTTAAGTTTGGCTCTTCCTTTAGTAAAAGATTAGCAACCTTTATGTTTCCGTGATGAAGAGCCGCACTAAGAGGGGTTGCAACGCGCGAGCCTTTATCAACGGAGGCACCTTTATTGATTAGGTATTTTACGATCTTTAAGTGATTATTTTTGGAGGCATGCAAAAGTGGGGATGCCTCATCAGGAGTGCCGTTAATATCGGCACCGTCGCTGATAAGTGCTCTAACTCTGGAGAGATTTCCCTTTGCCGCGGCATCACCAAGCGGGGAGGTGACGCACCCCTGAGTCAGTATTAATAACAAGCAAAGACCTAAAATATAATTTAATCTTTTCATGGTATCCCCTTTTTGTTCATGAAATTTTATAATTAAAAGTTTGTAATATTTACATCAAAGATATTATAAGCGTTAAAGTGTGAATTTGTCAATCAAGCTAAAAGGAAGAGGGCGAGTTAATTTAAAAAATCTATGGACGAACTATTTTGAGGATTGCTTATTAGTGGGTGGTTTGTTAAACTCGGAGTAGATTGTCCCAATTAAGCTAAATTATAAAAAGATGAAGTGATAACTATGAGCCAGATTAAGATTTATCTTTTTTGTGAAAGCAAACTAGTATGTGACGGAGTCGTAAAACTTCTTGCTACGACAAAAGGGGTAAAATGCACAGGTCTTTCTTCTGTTAGTGAAGATGCGGTAAAAGACGTCTTGAGGTTAAAGCCTGATATCCTACTTGTGTCCTCGGAGATTTATTTAAAGAACACAGAGAAAATTAGATTAATAGACGATAAGCTCGCATTAAAGATTATAGTCTTTAATGTCCCCGCAGAAAGTTTGGAGGAGAAAGATGTTGTTTGCTCTGGCGTACACGGCATTCTTTACCGCGAAGATTCTTTTGACCTCCTCATAAAGGCTATAAAGGTAGTTCAAGATGGAGATTTTTGGATACGAAGAAAAGTCTTGCAGAGTTTCTTGAATAACCCAAAGAAAACATTTGACGATACAGTTATCTTTAAGAAAGTTGCTGATAAGGGACTCACAAATCGGGAACTTGAGATTCTTGGTACTGTAACAAAAGGGCTCTCTAACTGTGATATAGCCTCAGAACTTTGTATAAGTGAAAAAACCGTAAAGACCCATCTCTCTAGTATCTTTAAAAAATTAAATGTCAGTAGTCGCACTCAGGCCATATTGTTTTTAAATTAGTTTTCCTTTCATTTTCTTTTTTATCATTTCCGCTACGACCTAAGACCTACACCAAAAGTCCTATAAAGTTAAACTAAAAAACCCTACTTAAGACCGATAGATTTGTTCTATATTTTTATTGTATAAATATATTAGCTACAAACAGCTAGGCAGTTTTTGTACCTTAATATAATAATTAAAATATTTTATTTTTCAGGGTAACGATGCCCAAGCATGGAGGTAAATCTCTAATGTTTTGGGTTTTTTTTTGATTCTTTATTCTTCACGATTTGTCTTGTAAACTTTAAAAAATAAAAACGGGGGTTGAAAGTGTAAGTGGTTTTGTTTTTTAAAATACATTGTAAGGCTAAGGCGTGGAGGCTGATTATTAAAGATACCTCCTTAAAAAGATGTAAAACCTTAAACCAAAGAGAGGACAAAATGAGATTATTTATAAAATTGGCTGTAATAGCAATCTTCCTCGCTTCTTCGGTGACCATGATAAGTGGCACTGCAGATGCAAGGGGTGCAATAGGAGATGCATGGCAGGCCTTTTATGCATCTTCAACCTCGCGTCAAAATGTTACTGATGGCTCAGGCAAACAGTGCGAGTTCTGCCATGAGACAAGCAGTGGCGGAGACGGATGGAACGGATACGGTTGGGTTATGAAGGTTGAGATAAATGCCGGTGCTACCAATGAGCAGGCATTTGCAACTATTGAAAATCAAGACTCTGATGGTAATGGGGACTCTAACCTAGTTGAGATAAATGCTAACACTCAACCAGGCTGGACTGCTACAGGTAATACAATAAATTTTAAAAGAGCTTCAAGTTATGATATTGATGGGCCTACTTATATAGGTGCACTTGATCCAGGCGCACCAGAGCCTACATGCACGGACGCAGATAACGATACATTCTCCGTTGAAGGTGGAGACTGCGGAGCAGTAGATTGTGATGATTCCGATGGTGCTGTAAATCCAGCTGCCACTGAAGCCTGTAATGGAATTGATGATAACTGTGATGGTGCAACTGATGAGGGCGTAACAACGACCTACTATAACGATCTCGACAGTGATACTTATGGCGACGCTCTAAGTACTGCAGTTGATTGCTCTGCCCCGTCTGGTTATGTTAGTGACAGCACAGATTGTAATGACTCAGATGCAGCAGTTAATCCAGCGGCCACAGAAATATGTGGTGATGGTATTGATAATGACTGCGTAGGCGGGGACGCAACCTGTGCCGTAAATTGCACAGATGATGACCTTGATACTTACGCAACCGAGGGCGGAGACTGTGGCCCAGTTGATTGTAATGATGCCAACTCTGCAATACATCCAGGTGCTGAGGAATCTTGCACAGATGGTATTGATAATGATTGTGATGACTTAGTTGACAACCTTGATCCTGATGCAGTTGGTTGCCCACTTACTTGTACAGACGCTGACGCAGATAGTTACGCAACAGAGGGCGGAGATTGTGGTGCTGTAGATTGTAATGATGCAGACGACTCAATCAATCCAGGTGCCTGTGATATCCTTGCTGATGGAATTGACCAAGATTGTAGTGGTAAGGACAAATTAAAAGGTAAGGCATGTTCAACCAGTGAACCAGATCCAGAACCTTCAAGCTCTCCAGAGGATGGTTCAGGTAAGAGTTGTTTTGATGGTGTTGATAACGACCTTGACGGCCTAGTAGACTGTGATGATTCAGGTTGCTTTGGCACAAGGAAGTGTCTCTAGTACGTAGTAAAAGAAAGTAGTTATGTGGAGGGAGGCAAGTTTTTTTGCCTCCCTCTTTTTTTTTTATAGGAATATCTTAGGTTTATTTTACCTTAAATTTTCAAAGTAATCTCGAATATCAGTGTACTTTGAGACGTAGCCAAGCATTCGTGGTGTTTGCCTTTTTTTATTTATGATATTTTCCTTTGCACCGTTATCAAGATAATGCTTAACTAAATCCAGACTGCCTCCAAGTACAGCACCGTGCAGGGCAGTGTTATTACCATAAAATTCAAGTTGCAAGTCTACGTTAGCGCCAAGCTTCTTTAGTTTTTTTGCTGAGTTTAATTGGTTCTCAAAATCCGTATTCGCTGGCAATATATCTTGACCAACTGCCCAGTACCCGATAAAAAATAAGGCGGCACTTACGCTAGCCCCTTTTTCTATAAGGTAATTAACGACCTCTTCATTCTCATATTCAAGTGCAACGCTTAGAGGTGTTGAGGATTGGGTACCTTTATTAATATGAGCTCCTTTTTTTAGGAGAAATTTTACGACCTTTATTCTGTTATTTTTTGCTGCATAGTAAAGCGGGGTAGCTGAGTCATTAGTATTATTTACGTCTTCCCCCTGACTGAGTAAACTTTTAACTGTCTCTAGGTTAGCATCAAAGATTGGTTTTTTCTCCTGAGTTGCGCATCCTTGTACTAAACTTATTGCAAGTGTAATTAATAGTAATAAATTTCTCATCTCCAAAAACTCCTTTCTTTATTTTGAATGAGAACTATATCACGAGAAATCTCAAATTGTAAAATAAGAAAAATTAAAAGATTTGGATTTTTTGGGTTTGTAATATAAGTTATGCTACAATGGAAGAAATAATTAAAAAAAATCATGGCTTGACATTATGATTACACAGATACCTTTAAGAATATATTACGAGGACACCGATGTTGGAGGGGTGGTTTATTATGCTAATTATTTGAAATTTTTTGAGCGTGGCAGGACAGAATTTCTTCGCTCTCACGGGGTGGATCTTAGCGAGTACCATTCAAAGGGAATTGTTTTTGTAGTTGTATCGGCAAGTGTTGATTATTTTGTACCAGCTAAGTACGGAGACCTTCTAAGTGTTGAGACAAAGATTGAGGATCTAAGCGGGGCCTCTATTCTTTTTAGCCATAAGATCTTTAAGGAAGGTCTAATGAAGCCTCTCGTAACAGGTCAAGTAAAACTAGCCTGCACAAAAGTTGGAGGAGGGCCAGTTAGAATTCCACCTGAGATTCGTAAGGTTATCTCAATTTAATAAAAGGAAAAAACTAGGACTCCAAGCTTTCACTTCAAAGTGCTACATATAAATTTCAATTAGTTCTTTTAGGACAGGGGAATTTTTTTGAATTAATGGAAGTAAATTTTCTCGAAAATAATAAATAATACCCCCTGCAATTGCTAGTACAATTATAAATCTTAGAAGGCTATTCTCTGGTTTTCTTTCCCGCGCACGAAATCTACGCAAAGAAGTTATCTGCTCTTCAGTGGTCTTTAAAATCCTACCACAATGAGCACACCTCATAGCGTCAACTTTTTTTTGTTTTTCGCAGTAAGGGCAGGGCTCCATAGCTATACTCATGTCTTTTGACCTTTTAATCTCTTCATACTTTTTTTTATTGTATTATTTTTTCAAATTAAGGACAAGTTTTTTTGCCTTTAATTTATTTCGAGTCCACTGGAATTTTCATATTCTTAAAAAACATGTTAAATTAGAGTACATGAAAAATAATGACAAAAAAAATTTTAGCAAACTCTGTGTGGAAATCTGTGGCGGTAGGTGCTGCAATCCTTGGTGGGGAATAATCTACTATACGCTAAGGACTACAGCTTCGCCAAGCAAACTTACCACTCTTCATCAAGATATTTTAAATTCAATAAAAAAAAGAGAGAAGCGAATCAGGTCAGCTTATGTGACAAATGAAAAACCTCCGCGGCCGCTCTTTGAAAAACCTCTCAGGTATAATATTACACCAGTGAATATAAAGGTAGATGGAGGCGGGCTCTTAATCGAGATGAGGGCGATGTTTGCTTTTCGCTGTCTCTTCTTATCTGAAGAAAATGTTTGCACCATTCATCCTTCTTTGGATAAATCTTCGGAGGATATTCGCCCTCCTCACTGTGCAGAACTCGGCATGCCTACGGCTCGCTCAGGTGAGAAAGGTTATTGTAGAATTATTGAGGCTGAGGTCCTGGACGGAGGAGCAGGTCTTGAGCAGGCAATAGAGATTGAAAAACTTAGCAGTGAAGAGCATTTTTCTTCTGGTCTTTCCTCTGTAGAGGGTGCTACAGATAAAGTGGTTCTTCAGGTGAAGGATTTTTTTGCTATACACCCTGAGAAGCTACCAAAAGAGGTGAGTAGAAAGCAAAGTCGTAATGAGCCTTGTGCTTGTGGTAGCGGAAAAAAATATAAAAAATGTTGTGGAAGTTAATTGTAGAAGTAGGTTAAATGTTTTTTTATTTTTTGCTCACCTTCAGATAGTGCATTCTTACAAACTCTAATTCTTCTGATTTTGATTCTATTTTTTTATCAAGTTTTTTCTCATGTAACAGATTTAAGATTTCTCCAATCACAGGCCCTTCCTTTATGCCAAGTTTTTTTAAATCAGCTCCCGTTAGAATAATTTCCATGCCTTTTAACTCTGAGACATACTCGGAGATAATTTTCTTTGTGGTCTTGAGTTTTGTCTTTGCCATTATGTAGATAATTAATTCAAGCGGAAGGTCATTTAGAAGGGCGAATGTCTTACTCCCATTTAAAGTTTTATTATTTTTAAGTACACTAAGTGTCTGCAGTCCTTTATCCCGAACTGTTATTGCAGTACGCTTTTTTCTTCCAGGTAGAACGAGTTTTTCAATAACAAACATTAAATCATGCTCTCTTAGCCCGTCTGTTAAGGCTAAAAATTTAACGAGCCAAGTGTTAATCTTCCAAGGTTTATATAAAAGTGCGTACCATGAGAGTGTAGAATCAACCTCTGAGAATAGTTTGGCAATTTTATTATTCCAACAAATTTTCTCGTTAATTAGTCTGAGTAGATTTAATTCGGAAAGTTTGGTGAAAATATTTTCGCAAGTTTTTTCTTTTAATATATTTATAAGTTCGTCGCGTACTCTTGTTACTTGAGCTTTGCCAGCGAGCTTTAGGGGAAGTGTTTTTTTAATTAAATTTAAAGTATGTTTCCCTATTATGAAATCAAATCGCACTGAGAATCTAACTGCGCGAAGTGCCCTGGTTGGATCTTCAATAAAACTTAGGTTGTGGAGTACCCTGATTGTCTTTGATTTTAAATCACCAAGAGCACCAAAGTAGTCAATTAATTTTCCAAAGCTCTTTGGATTAATTGAAAGTGCTAGTGTGTTGATTGTAAAGTCACGTCTGAAAAGATCAAGCTTAAGAGAAGATAGCTCAACTGTAGGTAAGGCACCGGGCTTTTCATAGTACTCAAGTCTCGCAGTTGCTATATCAATCTTAAAACCATCAGGAAATATAATTACAGCGGTTTTAAAACGTTCGTGAGTTCTGACGCGAATTTTTTTAAAATCAAGTGATTTGGTTTTAAGTGATGCGGCGAATTTTTTTGCAAAATCAATTCCGTCCCCTTCAATCACTATATCAATATCAAGGTTGTCTCGCCGAAGGACTAGATCGCGTACAAAACCACCAACAACATATGCTTTGAAGCCTTCCCTTAGAGCCACCTCTCCAGCATTTTTTAATAGGTCTTGAACCCATACAGGAAGTCGTTCCCTCATCTGTGAACTTAAATTTTTCTCTTTTGTGAGGTGGGATTTTTTGCTATTCGATATCTTTAATTCTTCGTGGAGGAGTTTTAGAAGGTCGGTGCGTGTAACGACCCCTATGATTTTTTTCCTCTCCATTACGGGTAAAATTCTCTGCTCGCCACTTATGACCTTCTCCCTTGTAGTTTCAATTGAGGTTCGAGGGGTTACAAGTTCTGGCTCAGTGGACATAAAGTTTTCTATTTTTTCTGTACCAAGATCGTGGTGACGTGCCTTTGATGCAACTTGCCTGGTGAGGATTCCAACAGGAAAATTATTTTTCATTATAGGAAGGGCGTTTAAATTATAGTTGCGCATAAGTTTTGCAGCAGCATTAATTGTTTCGTCCCCTGAGATCGTAATGGCAGGAGTTGTCATAATTGAACTTACGGTTTTTTTGGGGATTATGTTTTTTTGAAGTGCCTTGATGAGTCGCTCTTTTGCTTCAATTAAAGTTGAGTTTGTAAGTGTTGCGCTTGCGGCTGTGGAGTGTCCGCCGCCGCCAAGGCTCGTAAGTATTACTCCAACATTTATTCTACTCGTTGAAGAACGTCCAACTATATGGATTCGCCCGCCCATATCTGCCAGGAGAAAGAGGTGCGGCACTGGGTCAATCTCAACTAAATGTTGAGCTAGGTTTGATATCTCCCCTCGGTATTTTTTTTGTCCTAAAAAATTTTCAAGAATTACCGTAGCTATAACAACCTCGATTCCTTCAATTAGGTAGGTTGTCTCGTTCTCAATTAAGCGACTAAGTGCAGAGACCTCAGTTGGGGTGAGGCTATGTTTTATCAGCTCTGAAGTGGTCTTCAGGTCTGCCCCTTTCTCTAAAAGATAAGACGCCGCCTCGTAGTCTTTTGTCGTAGTTGACTGAAAACTTAAAGAACCAGTATCTTCATAGATTCCAGCCATCATAATGGTTGCTTCAATCGGTGTAATCTTTATTTTTTTCGCTTTAATAATAAGCGTAAGGATTGTGGTCGTAGAGCCGCACTTTTCAATAACCTCAAGGCTTGCGTTTGTTTGGGAAGCGTTATCTGTGTGGTGGTCATAGATGTGAATCTCTAAATTTTTATTATTTATAACAGAGGTAAAACCCCCTAGGCGTTTAGAGTCACTAACGTCAACGAGTATTAGGCGGGTAATTTTTTCGAGCTTTATATTTTTTGTGGGTTCAATTTTAAAGGGAAGCTTGATTTTTTCTACGGCAATCTTTAGGGTTTTTTCAAGTGAGCCTGAGAAGGCAACCACTGCATTAGGGTAGAGTTTTTTTGCAGCTACCATGGAGCCGAGCGTGTCAAAGTCAGCATTCGTATGTGACGTGATTAACTCCATAAGTTAAGCGTAGCATAAATAACAGGAAGGTAAAAGAAGAGGATTTTTTTGGCTGGGCATGGTCTAACTTTATAAAGAGGTGTCCTTTGATAGAACCTCATTCATTGAGCCAGTTCTGTATCCCTCTAAGTCTGCGGTAACGTAGGTGAAACCAATTTTTTTAAATTCATCGACAATGCTTTCTCTAATACTTGAGTCCAAGAAGGTGTTCATCTCATCAGGAGCAACCTCCACCCGAGCGGTTTCATTGTGGTAGCGCACTCGGAACTGAATAAATCCAAGTGAGCGCAAGTGCTTCTCAGCCTGTTTAATCATCTTAAGTCGGTCTTCTGTAATCTGTGTGCCGTAAGGGAAGCGTGATGAAAGGCAAGCAAGGTTTGGTTTTTTCCATGTCCTAAGGCCTGCTTTTTTGCTAAGAAAGCGTATCTCTTCTTTTGTAAGGGAGGCTTCTTCAAGAGGGCTTCTTACTTTTTTTTCATCAGCCGCGGTCTTGCCTGGACGTATATCTTTTTGATCATCTATGTTTGTTCCGTCAACTACAAAAGCAATTCCAAGTTTCTTTGCCTCTACGACGCAGAGCCCAAAGAGTTCGCTCTTGCAGTAGTAGCACCTGTTTGTTGGGTTCTCTGCAAAATTTGGGATTAGGAGCTCATTTGAATCAATGATGATATGTTTAACTCCGAGTTCCTTTGTTAGAGCCTTGGCCTCTTCAAGTTCGTCTTCTAGGTAGGTTGGGCTTGTTGCCGTAAGGGCGACGGCGTCTTTACCTAAGACCTCGGAGGCGACTTGTAGGAGAAAGGCAGAGTCAACACCAGCAGAGAAGGCAACCAAGACAGAGCCCATCTCTTGAAGTATTCCCTGAAGTTGGAGTAGTTTTTTATTAGCTGAATTCTCTATTGCAGTAAAATTTTTCTCAAATTGGTTTGTCATATCTTGAGAATTTTTTAGCATACCCGGATGCTCTCGATTAAATCGTTCTCCGCAGTTGTGCTTGTCAAGACCTCTCTGGTATTACTGCCAGTTGTTACTGTTACGGTCTCACCTTCTTTTGCTTTCTCCCCAGAGTATCTTTTTATGAGCGATACTGCAAAGGGCACGGCGTCATCTGTAGACTCACCGCCGGAGTTATCTTCAAAACAAATAAGTGCATTTGGGCCGCTAAAGTTAAGTGGCTCAAGGAGTGTGTCGTGCTCTGTTGCGAGGGTTTTTAGTCGCTCGTTTTCAGCCTCATTTCTGCCGACAACAATTTTGATATTATTATAGCGAAAGTGTCTTCCAATCTTTATTTTTTGAAGGTCATTTGTCTCAAGCTCTTTATTATTCTCAAAGAGGTCGCGCACTTTTTTTGAGAAAATTTTATCAGTAAGCAAGCACCCGCCGGAAGGGCAAGGGTAGTCCTCAACCTTAAGATCTTTTGCAAGTTCTATCTGCGGCTTTCTAGTTCTGCCGACCATGTCGAGCATTTTTTCTCGGTCAACGAGTCCTGTTTTTTCTGGGATGGTTGGCTCTAGATGTTTGGCACAAAGAGGGCGAAGGATTAGCCCCTCAAGTTCACTCTCCTCATCAATAATCTTAAAGGTATCACGCCGCTGGCTCATGGGGCGTTGCCCAAGCACCTCGCCTGTTATGATAAAAGACCCCCCTATCTCGTCCATGTAATCCTTTGCGAGTTTAAAGATATAGACCCTACAATCGAGACATGGGTTAACGCCACTTCCGTAACCGTGCTTTGGGTTACGTACGATATTTACGTACTCCATTCCTTTGTAGAGAACCTTAACTGGGATATCAAACTCTGCTGCAACTCTACGAGCTTGGCTCTTGCACCCAGAGTCCTTTGCCCCAGCGTCGCAGGTGCAAAATGCTGAGGTAAAGTTTAGGGCATGAACATCAATGCCTTGATCAATCATGAGTTTTACGGCAAGCGTTGAGTCGAGCCCGCCTGATAGTAATGCTACGGCTTTTGTTTTTTCTGTCTTTTTATCTATTGGTTTTTTATCCATCGCTATTCTTCTCTAACTATCTCTCTTTATTTGATTTATGTTAATATATTATTATACGTCTTAACGAAGGAGATTACAAAGGGTTTGAATACTCGAAAGGATAATTTTAATGAGGACGCAGGTGAGGCTGGAAATAGCGAGATAGAAGAAAGCTCCCAGCCTTTGCAGGCAAGCCCTGAAGATGCGCACTATAAGGTTAAAGTTCTTAGGCCTTTATTGCTATTTCTGGTGACGGTCGTAACGACTGTTCTTACGGGTGCGGCCTTTGAGGGGGTTGATATAATAGCAGACCCTAAGGGAATTCTTAAGGGGATACCTTTTTCATTCTCATTAATAGTAATACTTGGCACCCACGAGTTTGGGCATTTTATCGCTTCAAGGGTGCATAAGGTACGTGCCACACTCCCGTTTTTTATTCCTGCTCCGCCAGTGCCGCCGTTTATAGGGACATTTGGGGCGGTAATAAAACTAAAGAGTCCGATTACTAATAAAAGAGCCTTAATTGATATTGGTGCGGCTGGGCCACTTGCGGGTTTTGTTGTTGCTGTCATTGTGATTATAGTAGGACTTAAGCTCTCACGAGTTTTGCCGTTTATGCCCCCGCCTGGAACCTTAGAGTTTGGGCTACCTATAATCTTTAAGATACTTACGTACCTAACGATTGGGGGTATTCCTGAGGGGCATACCCTTGTTTACCATGCTGTTCTCTTTGCTGGTTGGATTGGGCTTTTTATCACTTCATTAAACCTTTTGCCAATGGGTCAGCTTGATGGTGGTCATATTTTGTATGCCCTAATTGGGCCTTATCATAGGGTGGTATCCTTGGTGCTTGCAACTATTTTAATTGTGCTGGGGTTTTTTTCGTGGCCTGGGTGGTCTCTTTGGGGCACTCTTGTCTTAATTATTGGTATT
>JAGLUZ010000066.1 GCA_023134165.1 Deltaproteobacteria bacterium
CAGCCAAACATACCTAAACCCTCTGATATTATTCATTAAATCAACCCTCAAAAACAAAAAAACGACGCCGACTTACCTATCGACCCCGTTACTTACCTTATTATTTATTACGTTAAATCCAGCCTCTTTAAAGGTTTTTCTATACTGCTTAGACCTTATAATCCTAAAAGATTTTTCGCAGTAGTTACCAATTTGAGCGTATTTATAGGTTTCGTGAGATAACCTTCGGCACCAAGTTCTTTGCCCTTTGCTATATCATCGGCATGACCTTCGGTTGTAAGCATTACCACCGGTATATTCTTGATGGCACTATTCTTCTTGACCTCAACTAACAATGTAAAGCCATCCATAATCGGCATATTAACATCCGATAATATCAAATCGAACGCAGAGCCTGATTCGGTAAGTTTCTTTAGAGCCTCAACGCCATCGTTTGCCGTCTCTACAACCGCCCCTTTAAGCCTCTTTAGAGAGAACCCTATGAATTGTCTCATAGTCGGCGAGTCCTCTACCACCAATATCTTCTTATCGGACATATCAAGTAAACCTTTCTTCTAATATTGAGTATAGCACATACAGGAATCTATACGAGTAAGAATTAACTCAGCCAGCTTTAAGTATTGCTTCGGGAATTTTATCGAGCGGAATAACCTTACTTGCCGCTCCAATCTTAACGGCCTCTTTGGGCATACCATAGACAACACAGCTGTCTTCATCCTGTGCTATAGTGCGGGCTCCGGCCTCCTTCATCTCCAAGAGGCCCTTTGCGCCGTCGGCTCCCATACCGGTCATTATCACGCCCGTAGCGTTACGTCCTGCGTATTCAGCAACAGAGTTAAAGAGCACGTCAACGCTTGGTCTAAGCGGTTCATTTGAGGGTTCTGTATCAAGATGGATAACAACGTCATTCATAGCTGTTCTAAGCGTCATATGAAAGCCACCAGGGGCAATGTAGACGTTACCAGGAAGGAGAATATCCCCCTCCTCACCTTCCTTTACCTTTAAGGCACTCTCTGAGTTCATGCTATCAGCCAGTGATTTTGTAAAGAGCGGTGGCATGTGCTGAACAATTACAACTGGCATTGGAAAATGTGCTGGTAATTTTGGTATAACCTCATGGAGAGCTTGAACCCCACCTGTAGAGGAGCCAATGGCAAGGATTGATTTTCTTGGGTATGAGACTCTAAGTTCGCTAAGTTTTGCATTTGGTGTGAGAGGACGAAGGGGCTTCATCAGAGACCGACCCCTCATAGCAACTCTAATTTTTTTTATTAATTCGTCCCTTACGACCGTAAGGTCCATGGAAATAGAGCCAGATGGTTTTTCCATAAAATCCACAGCACCAGCTTGAAGAGCTTTTAGCGTAACCTCAGCACCGTTCTTTGTATGTGCAGAGAACATTATTACAGGGGTCGGACATGTAGCCATAATTCTTTGAAGTGTGGCAAGGCCGTCCATCCCGCCCATCTCAACATCCAGGATAACAGCACTTGGTTTTACCTTTGGAACCTCGCGAGCTGCGTCCTCACCATTAGAGTAAGTAGCAACAACCTCAAAACCAGGCTCGCTCCCTATTAGCTTGCTAAGGGCTTTACGCATAAAATTAGAGTCATCAACTACAACAATTTCAAAGGGCATTATTTTTTAAGTCTCCTAGAAAGTAATGATAGTGTTTCTGCGTGCTTGGTCGTATCGGTAGTAAGTTCGGCAAAAATTTTTTTCAAGGCCGAGGACTTTAGATTTATAATAGATGCATATTTTTTTTCGACTATCTCATTTTCTAAGGTGATCGCAATATTTACGGCCTCTATGAGGGTGATATCGGTATTTTTAATCCTATCCTCTATCTCACTTATTTTTTCCTGGGTCTTGTTAAGTGATTCAATCCCAATGGTGAGATCGCCAAAGGACTCTGGGGTGACCTTCATCATTGCAAGTTCATTTAACAGAAAATCCGCATGAGTCGCTTCTTCCTCAGCCATGCTGTGCCAAAAAGGGCCAATTCTATCATCAGCAGAGAAGCGTTTATTAAAGTCCCTATAAATATCAGCAAGTCGTTTTTCAATCTCAATAGCAGTAATGATTATCTTTTTCACAGTACTTTTTTCAGTCATATCTATACCTTACCTGTTATTGGAAAGGAAAAATAAAAAGTTGTACCGCTTCCTTTCTTACTCTCTGCCCAGAGCCTACCGTCGTGAAGTGCAATAAGTTTTTTGCATATGGCGAGGCCAAGCCCAGTTCCACTCTCTGAGTTCTCACCTTTATAGAATTCATCAAAGATTCTATCTAGCTCTTGCTCTGATATTCCGTTTCCACTATCAGCAATACTAACGGTAAGATCCTCATCAATTTTCTTAGCAGTAACTGTAATTGTACTTTCCTTGGGAGAGAATTTAATTGCATTACCAATTAGATTAGAGATGACTTGGTTAATCTTTATTTGGTCAAATATTCCTATTAAAGGTTTTTCATTAGGGGTGAACTCAATAGAGACATCTTTTTTTCTAGCCATTATATTTAAGGACTCAACACTTTGTGCTAGTAAGTTTGATAGGTCTAATTTTTCAGCCTCTAGCGGAAGTTGCCCGGCCTCAATTATTGATAAACTAAGCATATCCTTTATGGTCTTTGTCATACCCTCAGATGTAGAAAGCATAACCTCTAAAATTTGCCTTGAACGCGGGTTAAGTTCTTCAATAGAATTATCAAGGAGAATCTCTACGTAGCCAGTAACGATATTTAGGGGCGTCCTTAATTCGTGAGAAGCCATCGCAATAAAATTATTTTTTAAGGTATCAAGCTCCTTTAGTCTGGAGTAGGCATCTTCTAGCTCGTCGTAGAGAGCTTTTGAACGAAGGTGAGTATTAACCCTCGCACTGAAGACCTTTGTACTAAATGGTTTTTCCATATAATCATCTGCACCTGCATCTAGGCCTCTAACAATATCCTCGTCTTTACCAAGGGCTGTTAGCATTATTATAGGAATACCTTTTGTAGTTGGTTCGGCTTTTAACTTTGCTACAGCAGTAATACCGTCCATAACAGGCATCATAACGTCAATGACTATTAAATCTGGTAAAATCTTCAGAGCAGCCTCCAGACCACTCTTTCCATTATCACAAGTAATTACCTCGTGTTCATTACCGAGTATATCTTTTACAAAATCGGTAATAATGGGATTATCATCTATTGCAAGAATCTTTGACATGAGACGACCTAACCTTGTTTTAGTTTAAAGAGTCTGTTCTCTGTTGTTTGGGCAGTAGTACGGTAACAGAGGTTCCTTTGCCTTCTGTACTTTTTACCGATATCTCACCGTAGTGTGTATCAATAAGTTTCTTTACTAAAAAGAGGCCAAGCCCAACACCCTCATGGTGTCGTGAGGCCGAAGAGTCTACTTGATAAAACCCTTCAAATATTTTCTCTAGCTTGTCCTCTGGAATTCCAATACCTGTATCTGTGATAATTATCTCAACATTCTCAATATGGTTTTTTACAATGATATCAATTTTACCGGCTTTTTTATTGAACTTTACAGCGTTACGCATAATATGGGTGAATATTTGATGAAGTTTTCTGTCATCGCCGATAATGATAAGAGGCGGCTCAGGGGCAGTCATGGTTATAGTCATATTAACTTCATCAGTATATCGTTTGATATCTCTAATAGTATCATTTATTAGGGTAATTAGGTCTATTTTGATAAAATCCAAGAATAGACGTCCAGCTTGGATTGATGCCGCCTCCAAGAGTTCATCAAGAACCATCTGTAGATTTTTTCCGCAGATGAACATCTCTTTTATTACATCAGACTGAGTCTTGCTGAACTCACCAAGGTCGCCATCCTTCATTAGCTCAAGGTAGCCGAGTATCGGGGTAAGCGGGCTTCTAAGTTCGTGAGAAACGGTTTGGAGAAATTCAGTCTTTAATCTCTCAAGGCCTTTTAGCTCTTCATTTACAAGTTCCAAGTCTTTGGTTTGATTCTCTAGAGTATTATAAGCCTCACGAAGCTCGCTATTTGCACTAACTAGAGCATTATTTGTTATGACAACTTCTTTGGTTTTTTCCTGAACCATCTCCTCCATCTTTTCATAATACATCTTTAATCGCTGACCCATCTCATTCATTGCTATTGCTATCTTACTGATATCGCTATTTGAGGTTATCCTTACCTGATAGGTAAACTCACCTTCAGATATTTTTTGAGCGGCCTTTACGAGTTTGCCAACAGGGGAGGCAATTGATTTTCTTATTATTATAAGGGCTATGGCAATGAATAGTAAGGAGCCAAAGATTGAAGCTGTGATGATAGAGTTTGAGCGATTTAGTGTTGCCACCTCTTTGTTTAGGTTCATTATCACGATTAATTCACCGATGTGTTCGTCTGTAGAAAAAAGTGAGTTAAGAGGAAAACCACCGCAAGCAAGTCCAGCCTCTAAGAATTTTAAATTTTTTATGTAAGAGGGCTTTGATTCAATTACATCAATATTTTCCTCAGTAAAGCATCTTTGTGCAAGGTCGCTTGTAGAGGTTTGGGCTATAATGACGTGTGAGTTCATCTTGTTCCAGTTTGAAGTCTTCCCTGCTCTATCACGTATGAGTGTCCACCAGTCTTTATCAAGGTGAGTCTTCTCAACGACGAGAGCGTAATCATCACCGGTTGAGGACTTTAAAATCTCAAGAAAGTGATCAATATTCATTCCAAGCTCAATAAAACCAATTAGAGTTTTATCTTCATAAACAGGGGTTAGAGCCCGAAGTGCAAAGGCTGTGGTGCCAGCCTCCATCGCACTTACGACTTTACCACTCTTGCGTGCTTTCTCAAGGGTTGCTCTTTTTATATGGTCGCCGTGAAAGTCTTCTGCGTGAAATCTGGCAAAGTTTGTGCCACCTGGAAAATGAAAATCAAAGTGATCAATGCCGTAATTTTTTTTAAATTCTTTAAATAATTCAGTACCATGTTTGTATAGTAGTTTGCGGTCTTTTCTAGAAAGTGCGGTTTTAAAGGTCTTGTCATTTGATATAGTTTTAAGTAGGGCAGAGAGCATGTTAACGTCACGTTTTTCTAGGTGCTCTAGGGTTGCCTCGGCATCCTTTATTCTGTTATTAAAAAGTGCGGCTACGTCGGTAGAGTAATTTTTTTGGGAATAAAAAAAGAGTCCTGCAAAAAAAACGAGAGCAGAGAGGAAGATAATTAGAAGCTTTGAATTTATAGTAAGATTTTTATACATTATTATAAAAAAAAGGGCTTAATTTACTGTAAGAAGAAGTTTGTCCTTAGTAATTACACGCGTAGCAACCTCAACAATAGCTGGGTCAAATTGCAATCCCTTATTATCTTCTAGTTCCTTTAGTGCATGCTCTAGTGGCATGCCGTCTCTATATGGTCTCGAAGAGAGCATGGCGTCAAGTGCGTCAGCTACACAAATAATTCGTGCTATGAGTGGTATCTCTTCACCTTTTAGACCGTCTGGATATCCAGAACCGTCGTATCTTTCGTGGTGATGTTTTATCCCTGGAATGTACTCCTCCATCAATTTTACAGATTTAAGGATAAATGCACCGACCTCTGGATGGCGAGAGACAGTTTGCATCTCTGAGTCAGTGAGAGGGCCTTTTTTGTAAAGATGGGTGTCTTCTGTGCCAATCTTGCCGAGGTCGTGGAGTCTGGCAGAGTGATGCAAGGTATCAATAACTTTTTTATGTAGCTTCATCCCATTTGCGATGGAGAGAGCGTAGCTTGTTACCCTTTCAGAGTGACCACTAGTGTAGGCGTCTCGTGCCTCCAAGGCTCGAATGAGTGCCTCAACAGTGCCTAGCATAAATTCAGTTCTCTCTGCGTCTTGAGATCTTTGTAATTCAAATTGATGTTTAAGGTTGTTAAAGGTATCCCTACTCCTTACGATAAGGAGCTCTGCTATGGTTTCGCGTATCTCCTCAGGCGTAAAAGGTTTATTAAGGTAGTCGTAGGCACCGTGGCGCATTGCCCTCCTGACGGTATCCATCTCTGTGGAAGATGTCATTAGGACAATACTAGCTGAAGGGGCAAGAATCTTGGCCTTGTGAATAAGCTCTAAACCATCAAAATGTGGCATGTAGTAGTCAGTTAGGATGATGTCATAACTAGTTTTTTCAATCATAGAGATTGCCTCTCTAGGGTCTGTTGTTGTCTCAATCTTACAAAGGCCTGTAAGGGCATGTTTGATAAGCTTAAGTACAGGTTTGTCATCATCTACAACAAGAATCATTGGATCTGATAAACTTGCACCAAAAGCAGTTCTTGCGGAGAGTACACGTCTAACAGTATTTATAAAGTCATTTTTTCCAAATGGTTTTTGTAAATAATCAGCAGCACCAAGCTTCATCATCTCTACGGCAATTTTTTCACTACCGTGACCAGTTATGACGATTACGTCAATTGAGTTAAAAGAGACCTTTAGCTCTTTTAATATCTCAATTCCATTTGTACCTGGAAGCATATAATCTAGAATAAGAAGGTCTGGAATATTTTGTTCTAGTTTTTTAAATGTCTCATCTTCATTGCCAGCGATATCAACAATAAAACCTTCAGTCTCAAGAATGGTCTTGAGAAATTTTTGCATATGCGGATCATCATCTGTAACGAGGACTCTTTTTTGTGTTGTCATAAATGTAGGTTGTTTTATCTTTAATTTTTTTTTAAGGCTAGCAACTGTGTCTGTAAATATTAAAGAGTTACTCTGAGACGCGGATTTTTAAAAGTGCTTTAATCAAGCTCAAGCCACTCAAGAAAATCAGTATACGAAGAGAAAGTGAGGGTGCGAAGGTTGCTAAATATCTCAATCCTTACAATATCTTTGTGATAGGTCTCAATTATTTTTTCATGCACTACGTTAAATGGCTCTAAGGTTTGTATAGAGCCAAACCCCTCTTTATCACCCTTAAGTGCAAATTCGCGGTTATCAGATAATAAAAATCGTGTCTCAAAAGTAGAGCTTGCATCGGAATTAAGCAAAACAATCCAAACCTTTTCAGCAACAACCTTTGGGTCAAAGCGTACAGGAATAGCCGAAAGAGGCTCTGTTAAGGATGAAGTACCTTCCTCAGGACTAGTTAAGCCCTTTGACGGCGGTAGCGGAGGCGGCGTTAGTGTATCTGATATCCTCGATCGCATTGCTTTTTTTAAATTAAGCTCTCCGCCTGCTTTGCCAAGGGCACTACGTGTGACCTTTTTTTTAGTTATTTTTTTAGTCTTTGTTTTCTCTTTTTTCATTGTCATCAGCATACCTCTGATAAAGTTACTGGTATTTACTAATTTTTTTTCTTTGCTTTTTTGATAACCTCTTTTGCAACTTCCAAGTAATCTGAGGCACCGCGCGCACTCCATGAATATTCTAGGGCACTCTTTAGGTGGCTCGGTGCTTCGGCAAGTCGAATGTCTCGGCGAATAGGTGTCTTAAAGACAAGATCCTTAAAGGCGGCCTTAACTTTACCGAGTATCTCTTTGCCAAGTAAATTTCTCTCGCTATAGAGGGTAATAAGAATGCCAAGTATCTCTGGCTTTGAATCAGTGAAGTCGCTACTTTTGCAGACGTCCTCAATACGGGCTAGAAATTGTTTAATCCCAACAAGAGAGTAAAAACCAACATCAACCGGGATAATCACACTCTCTGAGGCAACAAGGGCATTTGTTGTTAAAAGCCCAATACTTGGCGGGCAATCTATAATAATAAAATCGTAATGGTCTCTAACAGTCTTTAGTTTTTCTTTAAGTCTGCTAACCTTACCCTCCATTGTGTGGAGGCGTTCCTCAGCGTAATTTAAATTTGGGTTTGAGGGTGCGATATGAATATTGCCTTTTTTAAAGATGTTGTATTTGATATCAAGGTCTGGGTCAAGGAGTACCTCGGACATTGACATCGGGATGTCCTCAATATCAATACCAAAGGTCATAGATGAGTTCCCCTGAGGATCCATATCTACAAGCAAAACTCGGTGGCCAAGAACGGCTAAAGCCGCAGAGAGATTAACGGAAGTTGTTGTCTTACCGCAGCCACCTTTTTGATTTCCAATTGTTATTATCATTGATGTACCGTTTGTAGCTTCCCTAGAGATTACGGACTACAAAGTCTTTTTTAATTCTTCTAAAAAGTCCAAGCCCCCGCAGACAATCAAACGGGGGAAGATGATAAACTAAAAATATTATAATTAGGGTCTAACCCTAAATCTTAAATTCTTTTAAGACCTCACCTTCAAGTTCTATCTTTAGGTTGCCGTTGTCTAGTAATATAGAGACTTTTTTATTTTTTTGTTTTTTACCAACAAAGTATGATTTTCCTCTAAACTCAATCATTCCGTCGAGAGAGACCTCAGCTTCTAAAAGATCGGGAGCTTGCCCTTCTTCCTCTTTTGTGTCAAGAGGGGTTGGTTCTGGGTTTTTGTCTACAGGCTTAGAAGCCTCGTTTTCTTCAAGGGCATCTTTCTCTGAGTTGTCTTCATTATTTTCACTGTAATCCTCATCCTCGTCATACTCTTCCTCGTCATCAAAGTCAGATAAGATTAATCGTTCTGAGGTTGAGAAGATTCTATCAAGATCAAGTACGGTAAGGAGGTATTCATTAATCTTTGCAACCCCTTGGAGGTAATCAGCCCTTAGCCCAGATACGAGTGGAGGGGGTGGCTCAATTGAGTCTTTATCAAGTTTTATAACCTCATAAACCTTATCTACTTGGATGCCAATTGAGAAGTCACGCAGTTCAATTACGATGACCCTGATATCAGGATTTTTCTCTATAGGAGGTAATTCAAAACGCTTTCTAAGATCAATGACAGGAATGATATCTCCCCTAAGTGAGATAATGCCGTCAATAAAGTTCGGGGTTCGAGGGAGAGCAACAGTTTTGTACTTAGCAATTATCTCTCGTGTTTTTTCAACCTCAATACCATAGCGTTCATTGCCAAGTCCAAGGGTGACGAATTTTTTAAGCTCTGTGGATTCTTTTTTGGTAGTTAAATTTTTCTCTGTACTCACTTAAACCTCCATTAGACCTTAAACTTTGCGACCTGCTCTCTGATGTTATCAGCTAGTTTTGCGAGCTCTTGAGTGGTGCGTGCAATCTCTTCGGTGCTTGAAGCACTTTCCTTTGTAATCGCGCTGATATTTTCAACACTCTTTGCAACTTGGTCGCTCACAGAGGCTTGTTGTTTGCTTGTCTCATTCATATCAGTTATTAACTCAGAGGTGTCACGAACAGAGGTAGTTATTTTTTGTAGTGATGTGCCTGTCTCATCTGAGAGCTTTGCACCTTTCTCTACTTCCTCAATTACACCACCCATTGACTCTGAGGCGATATCTGTTGTATTTTGTATCTCTTCAATAATCGTTGTTATCTGAATAGTTGCATTAGCACTTTGCTCTGCAAGTTTACGTATCTCACTTGCAACGACCTCAAAACCTCGACCATGTTCTCCGGCTCTGGCCGCCTCAATTGCGGCATTTAGTGCTAGGAGATTTGTCTGGGCAGCAATCTCATTTATGACACCTACAATCTTGCCAATCTCTGTGCTTCTAGCCCCAACCTCGGCAACTTTCCTGGCACTCTCATTAACAGTACCTTCAATCATGCTCATACCAGCCATGGTTTTTTGTATAATCTCGCTGCCTTCTTCTGCAAGCATATTTGTTTTATTGGCGGCCTCTAGTGATTTATTTGAATTTTCAAAGACAGTATGAACAGAATTTGCCATCTCTTCCATGGCACTTGCTGTCTCTGAGGCTTGCCGGGCCTGACTATCAGCACCACTTGCAAGCTCCTCAGCTCCGGAATTAATCTGCTCTGTTGCACTGGCGAGGTTAATAAATGACTCATTAATATTTTTTATCATTGTCCTTAACTTTGAGGTCATATCGTTAAAGACATCAGTCATCTCGCCTATTTCATCACTGGTTGTTCTCTTAATAACAATGCGAAGATCGCCTTCAGCCATTTGCTTGGCTCCTTTGGCAAGAGCACGAACAGGGCCAGTTATTGCTCTTGTAATTGTTAAGGAGAGAATAAGACCAATAATGACAGAGAGCAGGGAGACAATAATTATAAGTGTATTTGCTTTACTTGCAGCACTTTTTGCAGAGGCAAGGTTTTCATCTGCGATTGCTTCAGCAAGAACCTCTATGCCCTCCATAATCTCCTCAAGAATCTCTACATTTGCATCAAAGGAGATCATTAATTTGTTGCCGTCGCTTTGGTTGCCTGATGCGTAGGCTTCTACCATTTTTATACCGACTGTAAAGAATACATCATATGCTCGGTCAAGAGCCTCTATCTCTTGACGTTCTTCACTTGAGGTGGCCATGGTTAAGAGTCTTTCATACTTTGCGTGAAAATCTTTTTTTTGCCCTGCTACTCCCATCCCTTCTTCACTGCCAGTTAGAGAGAGATCTGTCATCATTCCTTGCATCTTTACAACAGAGATGATGGTACTCATAATAGCGTCGTCATATTCAGCAGAGAAGTTTATTTTATCTGCACTCCTGCTGACATTACCAAGGCTTATAAAAGAGATGGCTCCAACAACTATAAGGAGAAAGATAAGGATTAAAAAAGATCCAACTAATTTTTTACCAAGATTCATCTGCATAATAACCTTCTATTTAAGGCTTAGAAGTGAGACGTGCAATACTTAAAGAATAGATATTACTTTACGTCTGGATAACAAACTAGAAGAGGCAAATTAAAGTCCCTCAATGCTAAAAGTTTCACAACTTTCCGCACCTCTCCTTTTCGCCTCTTTCAGCACGTCTTCCCTTTTGCCCTTTTGCCTCAACTTGACCCTATTCACCTCTTTAAAGCCTGATTGCCTGACTCTCCCCAACTCGCTCCTTTTAGCCCTTCAATTTGGTTCTTAGAGTTTAAATTGACCAACAATTCTTTGTAGGTTGTCGGCTAGTTTTGCAAGTTCTTGAGTGGTGCGAGCAATCTCCTCTGTACTTGAGGCACTCTCTTTTGTAACGGTGCTAATATTTTCAACGGTCTTTGCAACTTGATCACTTGTTGTTGCTTGTTGACTGGAGGCCTCATTCATGTTGTTGATGAGCGAAGAGGTCTCGTTAATAGCTCCAACAATCTTTCTAAGTGACTCACCTGTCTTATTTGAGAGGTCTGTGCCTTCTTCAACTTCCTTTGTAACAGCACTCATAGAGTCTGCGGCAAGCCCTGTTTCTTTTTGAATCTCTTCGATAATACCTGTTATTTGAATGGTACTTTTAGCACTCTGCTCAGCTAGTTTTCTAATCTCTTCTGCTACGACTTCAAAACCGCGTCCGTGCTCTCCGGCTCTGGCGGCCTCAATTGCGGCATTTAGGGCTAGGAGGTTTGTCTGTGAGGCAATCTCATTTATTACGTCTACAATCTTGCCAATCTCTTTACTTCTCTCACCAAGCTCTTTTACCTTATTTGAACTTTCCTGAACTGCACCCTCAATCCTAGACATACCTGACATGGTTTGTTGTACAACAGTTCCGCCCTCTTCGGCCTGATTGGTTGCTTCAGTAGCGGCCTCAAGGGATTTCTTTGAGTTCTCAAAGACCATCTGAACTGAACTTGCAAGTTCTTCCATGGCACTTGCGGCCTCGGAGGCTTGTTTGTGCTGACTATCAGCTCCTCCAGCAAGTTCTTCAGCTCCAGAGCTTATCTGCTCTGAGGCACTTGAGAGTTGAATAGCGTTATCGCTGACTTCTTTTATTATGGAGTGAAGGCCTTCAATAAATTTATTAAAGGCAATGGAGGTATCTGCTATCTCATCACTACCCTTTACCTCTAACCTTGCTGAGAGGTCTCCTCCACCTGCGGCAAGTTTATCCATTGAGTCATTAAGAGAGCCAATTGCGGCAGTAATGCTCCTTGTAACGATAAGAGCAAAGACAATGGCTATGCCGATAGCTACAAGTGTTAAGAAAAGAATGAAGACAAGGGCATTTTTAGCATCTGTACGAAGTTCTTCAGCTCTGCTATAAAGGTCATGAGAGAGTTTATCTTCAATGTCCTTTAAAATATTTATCTTGGTTGTGATGGTGCTAAACCACCTGGTGGCATCAATGCCAAAATTGCCAGATGTTGCTTTTTCCATAGCAACCTTTCTCATTGAATCAACCTCGCCGATTGAACCACCACGCATGGATTTTTCGTAATAATTTATATGGCTATCTGTTGCAGTATTTAAGAAGACATTTGCATATGTGTTTTGCTCAGTAACGAGGTTTAGAAACTTGATATACATACCACTTGCGAAGTTATCACGTGCAAAGGTATTTGATAGTACTGCTCGCTCTATTCCGGCTCTTTCCTTGCCGAGCAAAAAGTTAACGTAGGATGTGGCTTGAAGTGTCATCTCGGCATTATCACTAAGTCTTGCTATAAAACCGATGGTATCAAGCATCTCGCCGTTTAGGCGAGTATAGTAGCCAATAACCTCAGATGTTGAGGCACTTAGGTTTGAGGCCTGACGCCTTAGGTTGTCCATTGCGTCAAGGGTAGAGAGTGCTCTACTTAGGGTTGCATTAAATTCTGAGTCAAAATGAGAAGTGTCAAAGCTCTCTAAAAAATTAGAGAGGTCAACTTTCTTTTGGTCAGTATCATTTCTTTGTGCGCCAAGTTCGCTTGAATATTTATTACCTTTACTTCCCATGTAAAGGGCTGATTGACCACGTTCTTTTTGTTGTTCGTGAACAAGAGCACTTATCTTAACTGCAAGCTCTGAGAGTTCTTCTAATTGCCCCATACCTGTAAGGATATTATTTTTTTCAGATATTGCAGTTACTGAAAAATAAAGTGCCGCTAGGATTGGCAGTATCAGCATTAGGATAAGCTTACTGCGGATTTTCATATTGGATAAGATATTCATGGTTACTCTCCTTTTTTTTAAGACTTTGGTAATTTTTTATGTTGTTAATATTTAAATATTAAAAAAACATGTTTATCTTTAATTAAGCTGAAATTATTTAAGTCGCCTATAATTGCAAAAGTTTCGCCCCAAATTTTTTTCAAGAGAAATTTTTTATGCCTCTATGACATTAAAGATGCCTGGAACGTCGAGGACAATGACAATCTCTCCTGTACCAAGGATACTAGCACCAGAGACACCTTCCACTCGTTCCGGTAGTGCGTCAATGTATTTACCGAGAGGTTTTATGACGGTCTCAACCTTACCGAGAAAATCATCGACAATAAAACCAACACGTTTTTGGAGAAGCCGAACTAAGATAACAGAGTAAAACTTATCTTGATTCTCTTCTTTTTCCATGCCAAGTACTTCAGAAAGACCAAGTATGGGGATTGCCTGACCTCGTAACATATAGACGAATTGTCCTTTAATGGACTCAATATCCTCAGTCTTTATGCGAAGTGTCTCGTCAACATAATTTAGCGGGATGCCGTAGGTTGTAGGGCCTTCTTTTAAGAGAAAGAGCTGAACAATTGCAAGTGTGAGTGGCATCTTTATGGTAAAACGTGTCCATGAGCCAACTTTATAGGCAACCTCTACATTACCGCCAAGTTTTTCTATATTTGTCTTTACCACATCCATTCCAACGCCTCTGCCTGAGAGGTCGTCAACGACCTTGGAAGTTGAGAAACCAGAGTGGAAGATTAAATTTATACTTTCTTTATCATCAAGAAGTTTTGCCTCCTCCTCTGTTATTACGCCTTTTTTTACAGCAACCTCTCGTAAGGTCTCAGGGTTTAGCCCTTTACCGTCGTCCTCAACAACAACATAGACATGGTTGTGTTCATGGTACGCCTTTAGTATTACAGTACCAACCTCGGGTTTTCCAGCAAGTTTACGTTCTTCTGTACTCTCCAGACCGTGGCTAATTGCGTTACGTACCATATGGAGGAGGGGATCATTAAGTACCTCGATGATGGTCTTATCAAGTTCAGTTTCCTCACCAATTATCTTAAGCTCAACTTCTTTTAGTAGGGGTCTAGAGATATCACGCGCAAGGCGGTAGAACTTGTTAAATAATTGTTTTATCGGTACCATTCTAATAGATAGCACCTCACTTTGAATCTGTGAAGAGATGGAGGCTATGAATGAGGTAACATCCTCAAATGCTTTGTTCTGAATCTCGCTCTTTAATTGGAGGAGCCGAGAGCGTCCAGCCGCTAGCTCTCCGACAAGGTTTACGAGTTTATCAAGTCTTCCCGTGGAGACGCGCATGTAGGAGGATTCAATAGCCTCTGCTTTTCTTCTTCCACGAGCCCTGCGTACATCTTTCCTTCTATTTGTACCACCATCTGTGTCATTTAAAAATTCTTCATCTGAGCTCTCTTGACTTGGCACAGGAGCCCCTGATGCAAGTGCGTCTATTTCATCAAAAAGTGAGGAGGTGTCTCTTGTTACCTCAACACCCTTTATAAAGTCAGCAAGAACACCTCTGGCCATATCTAGACCACGAAAGAAGGTATCATTAATCTCAGGGAAGTAAGATATCTCTTTATCCCTAAGTTTTCCGAGGATATTCTCCATCTTGTGGGCAAGGTCAGATAGCTCGGTTAGCCCAATAAACCCGGCATTGCCCTTTAGGGTATGCATAGAGCGAAAAACTTTTTTTATAAGTTCCTCGTCAGTTGGGTTCTTCTCTAGGGTAACAAGCTCTTTGGCCGTAGTCTCAATAAGTTCTTGAGACTCGTCAACAAACTCGCCGTATAGTTCTTTTAGGTCTAGATCATCGCTCATGTTTTTTAACCTATCGCACCTTCAACAGCCTCTAGTAGCTCTGGTGGCTGAAAGGGCTTTGTTAGGAATTTAGTTGCACCAAGTTCCATGGCCTGTTTCCTGTCCGCGTCTCCCTTCTCACTCGTAAGCATTATGATTGGAACATCTTTAAAAGGGGTTTTGGTCTTTATCTCTTTAAGCACCTCTAGTCCGTTCATCCTAGGCATCATGATATCAAGGATGATGAGGTCAAATGTTCCTAGAGCCAACTTCTCTAAAGCCTCAATGCCGTCATTCGCTGTTGTTACTTCATAACCCTTGTATTTCAGGGTAAAACTTATGAATTTCTGTGTGGCTGGCGAATCCTCGGCGCTTAGTATTTTTTTTGGCATCTCAGCCCTCCTTGTTTGTAAACCCTAAATCTGTAGTAGATAATTAGTCTTAAATCTTAAGACCCTCTGTGGGGCAAGTTTATTTGAGTTCGGGTTTTTGGTAGATCATCCCGCCGGGTTGAAAGGTCATCTTAAAAGGTACCTTTCTAACATCCACACTCTCGGCATTGCCAAGGAGGAGGTAGCCACCAGGGGCGAGCATATCAAAGATGCTCTTTGATATTTTCTCTTTAACTTCATCAGGAAAATATATAAAAACATTTCTACAAAAAACAAAATCGAATTTTTTTCTTCTATCTGCCATAAAGCCACCAATACCAGTAGAAAGGTTAAGCTGGCTATAGGTGATGTCATTTTTTATGGAATCTATTACCTCTAAATTTGAACCGTTATTTTTGAAGTATTTTTGACGTAAATTTACGGGAAAATTCTCCATTCTATAGTCTGGAAAGATGCCTGTTTTTGCGGTCTTTAAAATATTTGTTGAGATATCTGTTGCAAGCAGTTCGTGTGTCCAACCAAGCAGGGTTGGGAAAAGTTCATTTAAAATTATAGATAGTGTTACGGGTTCTTCACCAGAGGAGCAGGCTGCACTCCAAATTCTAAAGGTTTTATCCCCTTCTTTGGCCTTTCTCTCGCCAGCCTCTTTTAGGAGTATATTCTTAAAAGACTCAAGTTGCTCAGGGTTTCTAAAGAAGCTAGTCTCATGAACAGTAATGAGATTTATGAGTTCTTGAAACTCCCCAGAGGTTGTTGGGCTATACTTTAGATAATAATAATACTCCTCAACATTAGTAAGAGAGTTTGCAATCATTCTCTCTCTAATACGGTACTCTAGGTAATCATTTCTAGTATCTCTGATATATATACCAGTTCTCTCGGAGATAAGATCTCTTATGATGGTAAAGTCTCTTTGAGGAATTCTAATTTCAATATCAACCATTCTTAATTAGCCCCGAGTGCTGTTTTTGCGGCTTCTTTAACAAACCTGTTAGTATCAGTTAATAGCACCTCAATATCTTTTTCAAAACCCTTAATCTCACCAGCACTCTTTGCTGCGGCCTCACGAACCTTCCAGGAATTATCACTAAGCAAACGTCTAAGGGTGTCGTGAGATTTTTGAGAACTAAATGTGTGGAGAGCTTCGGCAAGTGTTTTTCTAACGTCCTCGTCTTGGTCAGTTACTAGCTCAATTAGGGCTTTCTCGCCAGCTGTGCCACCGATACTTACGAGTGAGCGAACACAAGCTAATCTTACACCACCAATCTCGTCCTGTAGACCATCTATCAGGCGCACGGCCGAGCGTTCGTCACCGATTGCACCGAGTGCGAGTGCAGAGTAATATCTGACCCAAATATCATTATCATTTAGGGTGATGCAAAGTGGCTCAACCCCACGTTTGTCTTTTAGGTCTCCAAGGACAATGGCCGCACTTTTTCTAAGTACTGGGTCTTCGCTTCCAAGGAGCATTATTGGGAGTGAGCCTACGTTTATGTCTTGAACCTTTGCAAGGGCAAAGACACCAGCTTGTTTTACACCTGGGTCTTCGTCCTTTAAGAGTAGTTCCAGGTCTTTGGCCGCGCGCGTTTCTTTTGTGCCACCAAAGTACTCAGCCGCTGATTTTTTTTCTTGAGAAGTACCAGTGCTAAGAGCTTCATCAAGTTTTTCAAAGATACTCTCATTCTTTGGGTAGGCAGCAAGTGAGATGACAGCGGCTTTTCTAACTAAATCAGATTCATCATTTAGGAGGCCAAGGAGGATCTCTATTCCATTATCAGGGGTTTTTTTGCCAATAACCGAGACAATAGCCCTGCGTGCTTCGTCGTCAGTTTCATCTTTAAGTCTTGATAGAAGTGGGGCGAGGTCTTTTCTGGTTGCAACCTCATTAATGGCTTCTATGGCAAAGATGCGGGTCATTTTTTCATTTGCAGAGAGTTGTTCAATTAGGACAGGTAATGCGGCCCTGCCAATACTAGATAAGGCACTACGTGCTACACTGCCAACGTCTTCAAAGCTATCGCCTAGCATATTTGCAAGTGGGACAACGGCCTTCTCTGATTTTAACCAGCCAAGCACTCTTGCCCCGCTTTTCTTTAAAAAACTCTCTTCTTCATCTAACGCCTTTAAGCAAGCCTCTTCTATAACCTCAATATTTAGAGATTTATCAAATTTTACATCACCTTCACCGTGACGCTCAGTGATGCTGACAGTTGCCGTAAGGATTGCTTTATTTAGTTCATTATTTTCTTTGTCCATGGCCTTTAAAAGGTCGATTATGGTGCTGGTATCAGCAAGTTTACCAAGAGCCTCAGCCACTTGACCCTTGATAAATGTATCAGTTAAGAAAAGCTCAGTTAGACGTTTTGAGGCACGAATATCACCTATAATTCCAAGAGCCTCAACAGCACAGCTCTGGAGCCACATCTCTTCGTTATCAAGGAAAGTAAGTAGTGACTCTGTTGCTGTCTTATCGCGAAGTTTACCAAGGGATTGGATTACGTAGTACTGAACATCAATTGAGGGGTTCTCTAGTGCGGTAATGAGGTGCCCAACAGCTTTTTTATCACCAACGTCACCAAGGACATCTGCGGCGTAGCGTACTGTATTTTCATTTTCATCACGAAGTGCCTCAATAACAAGGTCTATTGCAATCTCGCCGAGTCCGGTTAAAATCTCTACAGCCGCACTCCTAACTCGAGCGTCTTTGTCTTTCAGTACGGAGAAGAGGAGTGAGAGCCCGCGCTCGTCACCAATCTTAATTAGTGCCTCAACGGCAGCTTCTCGAACGAGCCATGAGTCATCACTAAAAGCACCAACAAGTGATGTTAGTGCTTCTTTTGCGCCCATCTCTCCGAGCATTCTACAGGCCTCGCGTCTGGCAAATTCATCACTACTCTTAAGTTCTTCAATTATGGCTTTTACACTCATTTTTTTCACCTTCACATTAAAAAATTAAAAAACTGGTATCACAACTAGCAGAGGTCTTTAAAGTACGAAATCAGAAACCTCTTAACCACTCAAGCTCCAAAAAAATGTATTAATCTTCTGGAGTACTTATTCTTTTTCTTATAGACCTGTGTCCTCAAAAGATGTATTAAATTCGCTTATTTTATTCTTTAACTCACCTGCACCACCGGCAAGTTCTTTAATAGCACTGATATTTTCTGCAGAGATATAATTGATAATTTCAATTGCTTGGAGGATTTGATCTGAATCACTTTTCTGCGTTCTTGTGATATCAAACATAGAACGAATCATCTCCTTTACTTCTTCAATGACCTTAGTTACCTCAGAGTTTGCTTTTTCTTGTTCAATGTTAGACTTAGCCACATCTCTCGTAGTGTCGACCATCTTCTTAACGGTCTCGCTAATCATCTCGCTTAGGCGAGCGTCATCCTTAATAAGTGTATCTACTTCATGGATTATAGCAACCTCACTTTGAATGGCCTCAAGTACAGTGACGGTTTCTTTGGACTGACTAATGGTTGAGGCTGCAATGAGATTGCTCATTTCAGCTGATTTTTTTGTACTCTCAAGAATTTTTCTAAGAGCTTCACCTGCTTCGTTAGAGAGTTTAACCCCTTCCTCAGCACTCCATTTGCCCATCTCATTAGCCTGAATAACGTCATTTACCATGCCCTGAATACCGAGGACAATATCTCCAATCTCAACAGTTGATTGTGCTGTTTGATCTGCAAGTCGTTTTATCTCATCAGCTACAACGGCAAAACCTTTGCCGTGTTCACCAGCCTGAGCCGCAATTATTGAGGCATTTAAGGCTAGGAGGTTGGTTCTGTCAGTAATATCGTTAATTACATTAATAATATCTCCTACTTCGCCAGATTTTTCACCTAGACGATGGATTACCTCAGCAGAGTCAACAACAATCTCACGGATACGTTTCATTCCGTTTATGGTTTTTGAGGTTACAGTAGCACCAACCTCAGCGTCTGCCCGAACCTGATCAGCTAAGTCTGAGGAGAGGCCAGCCTTTTCATTAATATCTTTAATAGAGACGTCAATCCTTTTTATGGAACGAGAAGTATCCTCTGAGGACACAGTGAGTTTTGTGAAACGTTTCTTTACGCTATCAACGGAATTGACCATGGTCTCAATGTTTGCAGAGACATCCTTGACTTGGTTAAAGAGTTCTTGGGTTGAGAGGCTTATTTTTTTATTTGAGGCAACCATATCAAGGATGGATTCAGTTGCTTTCTCTGCATTTGGGAATAATCTCTCGACCATATCAACAAGGACTATGATAGAGGCAGAGATACCTTCAATAGAGGTCGAGGTCTCTTCCATGGAAAAGGACTGGGCCTCTGTGCCAAGGGATATTTGATCTGCTGTGGTAGATACTTTTCTAGAAAAATTAACAATATCTTCAAGTGAGGCAGTGAGGGATCTGAAGTTTAATGCAAGCTCATCGATTATGGCCGCCAGCGTTTCATCAGCGTTTTCTTTGGCCTCTCTAATCTGAGGGGAGTACTTACTCTTTGCAAGTGCATTAGAGGCCTTGATTACGGCACTGCTGGTTTTTTCCCCGCGTAAGTATAGGCTAAGTAAGACAGCACTGACTGTCATCAAGATTAAAAGAATATCAAGAATAACTATATCCACATAAACTCTGCTAATAAGGAGGAGACCAAGCAAAGCCAGAACGAGAATGTTCTGTAGAGGGATTTTTTTAAGTTGAGCCTTGAGATTCATTAAGCGTCTCCGATGTCCTTATCAAGGATGTTGTATATGCATTCAATTACAACAGAAGGGCTAAAGGGTTTTTCTATATACTCTGTTGCTCCAATCTCTTTTGCTTTATCTTGTTGCTCTCTATCAGAGATGGCAGAGACCATTATTACTGGGATATCAGAAAGTTCTGGGTTTTTTTTGAGTTGTGCCATAGTCTCAAAACCACTAAGTCCAGGCATCATTATGTCCATTAATATTATTACTGGTTTTGCAAATTCACCAGAGGCAAGTTTTTTTATAGCCTCTTCACCAGAGAGGGCGTAAGAAGGCTCAAATCCCTTAGAGAGCAAAAGATAGCTCATCATCTTATCGTGCCTTAAGTCGTCATCAATAATTAAAATCTTCCTCATCATTTAGTAACCTCCGTTGTTGGTAAATCAAACTTTTAAGAAGCATCTCTAGCTGAGTAAATTAGAGTAAAAAGTTAATATTTTATTGCTAGAATCCGTATCTTAAACTATGTAGAGTATAGCGGTTTTTTCTAAATTTTAAAGGGGGTTAGGTAATTTTTTCTATCTTTTTTTAAATACTTCAAAACATAAAAAAATCATAGGGTACTTAACCTAAAAAACCTTTCTACTATGTATAAAATTAAAAAACCCACCGTTCTTGGTAGGCTGTTTTAAAATTACTGCTCTTTCCTCGGACGACCCCTCTATCCGAGAATTAAAAAGATTTAGGTTTTAAAACTTGCTACTAAATCCTTGTACTCCCTGGCAGGTAGCTTTGCGCCCCATAGTTACCTATGGTTTGCCACTAGGTATTACTTTTATTTAACACTTAACCTTGTGCGTCCCCTTTTTATAGTTAAATATTTTAGTAAGACAGTAGCTTAGGCTATTCCAAGTAATTCTTTTGCCGTACCAATAAGATTTACAGAATTAATTGGTTTGGTAATATATGAGTTAGCCCCAAGTGACATTGCACGGTCACGGTCTTCTTGACCACCTTCGGTGGTTATAACAACGATTGGGACTTCTTTATTATTTGCGTCCTGCCTAATTAGACTTACGAGTTTTATCCCATCCATAATAGGCATATTAATATCAGTAAGTATTAGGTCAAATTTTCCGCCAGAGATTTTTTTTAGCCCATCAACACCATCGTTTGCCTCTAAGATTTCTACATCTGGAAGTCTCTTTAAGGTAAAACTAATGAGTTGTCTCATTGTAGGAGAGTCCTCGACGATAAGTATTTTTTTGCTTGCCATAGTATGGTTTCCCTAGTATAAAATTATTTTTTATTATTAGGCATCTTTGCCGGTTATTCTTTTTGTACTTTTTATATATCTAACCCAAGTAGCCCCAGCGTCATTCCAACTTCGCCCCTTTATAGTACATGTTCTCCGTTTCTGTTCAAGCTCAGCCCAAGTAGCCCCAGCCCTTACTTGGTAAGGAGGTCAATAAAACCTTGTACTGTGGAGAGTTTTCTCTCACTCTCGGAGTACAGTTTGGCACTGAAAACAGCTGTAGCAGTCTGACCACCGAGGAGAGTGAAGAGTTCGTAGTCGAGTTTTGAAAATCCTTCTTTTTGTTGAAGTAGGCTGTAGATAGAGATAACGCCGATAATTCTGTCTTTAATCTTCATTGGGACGCAGACAATTGGTAGGGCAGGGTTAAACTCAGTCTGCGCACCTGGATTCTCAGCAAAGTAATTCTCTCCAACTTCGCCGCATTTTCCTATAACCCCTTCACCGAGTTTTGAAGCAGGTACGTCTTTAATCTCGACTCCTTCTGTTGCAACGGTACTTAGCATCTGGGTTTTTTCATCAAGTAGCATAATGGCAAAGCGTTCAGCACCGATGAGGTTAATGATAATCTCAAGGATGATTCTTATAACTTCATTAAAATTAAGGGTGGAGTGGAGTTGGTAGCTTGCGACGTAGAGATTTGCGAGGTTATTATTTTCAGTTTCTATATCAATGTATCTATTGGCAAAGTCTTTATTTTCGTCCTCTACTGCCTTGTATCTCTCTAAAAGTTTACTTCTTTCATCCTCTAGGCTATTTAGCTTTTCGCGAAGTATCTTGAGTTCAGCCTCTTCATTCTCTCCACCTTGTGAGCCATGGCCAAGCTTTACATTCATCTCTTCGAGTTGAGCCACCCTGAAGCGTAGTTTTTCATTTTCTTGCAAAAGCTCGTGGGTAAACTCCGCACCTTTTTGAACAATGTTTAGTATCTCTTCACCCTTCTTTGAGACATCTGTTGGAATAGCTGTCACAGGTTTGGGTGTAGTATCTTTAGGATCGTTATCTGTCAATTTATATCTACCTCCTGAATTCTTACGTAAGACATTAGAAAAAACATATACATCGCACACTTTACCACGAAGTTTCGCACTTTACAAGTCCATTCAATAAAAAAATTGCATCTTTTTATGGCTGTGAAAAAATGCATTTACAATGTAAATAGTAAATTTTTTTATCTCTCTGTTTCTTCATTCTCATTGTCTTGCGTAAGTCCAGCCCTATCTACGAGCTCTTTAAATTTCTTCACCTTCTCGGCTGGAATTTCAGTCTTCTCTAAGTATAGACGTTCAATATCCTCAATAAAAAATCTATCAAAACCACTGTTGTGGAGGAAGTCCTCACGCATTGGCATATCCTCGGTCTCGATAATCTTTGGCAGAACCTCATTACTATAAAAGCCCTCCATCTTCAGGGAAGTAAAGACTTTTTTCATAATCTTCTTAGGTATTTTTTCAACAGGGCTGTCCTTAAGGAGGCTCTTTAGAACTTCTTTTAGGAAGCTATCATCGTCGTCCTTGCCACTCATTGCACCTGGAATATCACGAAGCCTTTCTTTGGCAGTATTATAGAGGATGTTATAGATGCGGTCTTCTTCATTGGCTAGGGCAATTTCTTCAGCAACAATATTTAGTGCCTTATAACCTTCTTCCACATCAATTAGACCCTTTGAGAGGGTATTAATCTTCTTTTTTCCAGCGTAGGTGAGGTACTTGTTTATGACAAGGTCTTTAATAAACAGTGTATCAAAAAGTCCTTCTTCAATATCCTCAAAGGCACGTTTGTTGCCGAGGATGCTCCTAAGGGTCTCAACAGTGACGTCTTCGGCCATAAATGCAAGGTGGTTTATCATCGAGCTTGTGGTATCAAAGCGGTCAAAGAAGGTGATGAGTTCACTGAACCGCTCAAGGGAGTTGGTATCACCACGCTGGAAGTTCTCATCGCAGGACTTTCCAACCTCAAGGAGAAGGCCGTCAAAGTAATCACGTTTTTCCATGGAGCGTTTTTTATCAGCTAAAAGTTTTACAATATCAGCCTTATCAATTACGGTCTCAAGTGAGCCGTCCTCTAGGGAGAATAACCCGTCAAGAATTGCTCTGCATTGTTTTATATAATCTGGTTCATCCCCGTGTACTAGTTTTTTATCTTTTAGGAGAACCTCATCTAGGAGGTCAAAGAGGTAGTGGGGAATATTATTCTTTATAGCTAAGGCTCGTAGTCTGTTAAGGGAGGCCGTATCTGTGCTACCAAGTTCTTGCTGAGCCTCAAAGGAGATGAGAACGTCTTTATATTCGTCAACAACACGTTTGTTCTCGGCATGGTTGTATGTTACGTCAAGTTTTATGCGTTCTTGTTGGTAGTGGTTTATATTAAATTCATCTGCAAGGGACTGAAGCAAGAGTTGACCCTCAGGGGTGAGTTCCTTTTTCTCACCGTAGAGTTCTTTAAAGAGGTCGTAGTAGCGTTTGTGATAACGGTTCTCAATTCGGAAGAGAAAGATAACAGGCTTATAACCATCAAGGTCAGCACCAAGCTCGGAGGTTAGGGCAGAGTCGTCGCCTCTGGCAATTGCACGAGTGTATTTAAGTGTTTTCCCTGTTAACTTTAATATTTGTTCTTGCTGATCCTTTACCTCTCCCTTAAAATTAAAGTCCATAAAAAAGTAGTAATTGCTAACGGCATTCCCCTCTATAAAGATGCGATTAAAGTCAAGGTGACCATCACTGCTATTTGTAAAGGTAAGGCCAGACTCTTTATCAGATTTAGCTCCGTACATGGCAAGCCTATTCTCAACGTCTTTTCTGATAAGATCTTTAAGTGGTTGCTCAACACCAAACATATACTTACAGAAACTACCGCCGTTTCCTTTGTGCGTTATACCGTCTTCGTCAATGACGAATTCTTTGCCACCGTAAAAGAAGCGGTCTAACTTACCGTCCCTAGACTCATAGAAGTGCTGGTGCATGAGGCCAGTGCCAAGTACTGTTGCATAGTACTCAATGTCATCGCCTATTTTTCCGTGAAACCGTATTTCTTGAATCATATTTTGATATCCTTTGTGATAAGCAATAAAATTTTCAGTACCTCTTACTTAAAGAGTATATACTTAAAGGGTTATGAATTGAAAAAATATTAAGATAAGCCCAATGAGTAGAGGAGTTAATTTTCTAACTTTAGAGTAATCTTAAGATATTATTGCTTTACCATCAAGAGTCTTTTTTTTCGGCACTGGTTATCAACTTCATTTGCAATCCTTTCAAGTGAGAGTATGCTGTCAATAGCTCCAGTATTTATGGCCTCTCTTGGCATACCAAAGATAACAGAGCTTTGCTCTGATTGTGCTATTGTGACGCCGCCGTGGCTCTTTAGGTTTTTTATTCCTTTTGCACCGTCATCACCCATGCCAGTCATTATGACACTGATTGTTCGGTCTCCAAAGATCTCAGCCCCAGAGGTAAACATTAAATCCACAGAAGGTACGTACTTGTGATCTTTGTTTTCAGTGAGTACGGCCTTAACCTGGTTACCGCTTTTTTTAAAGGACAAGTGATATCCGCCTGGAGCGATAATAACACTTCCGGGATGGATGATGGCTCCGTTAGTTGCCTCAGCTACTCTAAGTGGGCTGATTTTATTAAGTCTATCTGCAAAACTTTTGGTAAATCCCTTTGGCATATGTTGAGAGATGGCAATACCAGCACCGATATTGCCTGGAAGAATCTTAAAGATTGTTTGAAGTGCAGGGGGTCCGCCCGTTGAAGAACCAATTAAGACCATAGGGAATGCGGTTGAGGAGCTAATAACCTCTTCCTTTGAGGGTTGATCCTGTGTTGGGGCTTTGCTAGCGCGGGCAGTCATTGGTGAGGGTTTGGTCGTCTTGGTACTTAATGAATCCTCATCACCCTCTTCTTCTGTTCGAAGCACACCCATATTGACTTTCTTGACCATCGAGATTTTCTTGATAAGTTCACTTTCAATACTAAAGAGTGCACTAGATATGTGGTGCGTTGGTTTTGCAAGGAAGTCAACTGCACCAAGCTCTAGGGCTTTAAAGACATTTTCATCCTCATCCCTTGAGCTAATTACAAGTGTTGGGGTTGGAAAATTTTTCATCATAATGCGAAGAAAGGTAAAGCCGTCCATTCTTGGCATCTCTAGGTCAAGGGTAATTATATCAGGCTTAAGCTCAACAACACGTTTTAGTGCGTCTTTACCGTCTGTTGCCGTGCCAATTACAGTTATATCATCACAGTGACTGAGCATCTCAGAGATGGTCTTCCTGTTATAGGCAGAGTCGTCAATGACGAGAACCTTTATTTTTTTTCCCATATCTTGCTCCATGATAATGATGAAGGTTCTTCAGTGCTCTGCTCATCTTCTTTATTGGTTGTAGGCTCGTTCTCAGAATTATTTGTCTCAGCTACCTCAGAGGTAAAAAGGGAAGAGAAATCAGTTATACGTTCTCTTTCTTCAGGAGCCGTATCCTCAACGGTATTCTCACCCCCGGGCTTTTGGTAAACCATATCGTTCTTTAGGTGCTTTAATCCAAAGAGCGTAGAGACATTCATAAGAGATTCAGAGTGACCAAGAAGTAGGTAGCCACCCTTATCAAGGGTTTCGTGAAAACTTTGAACAACTTTTTTCTTGGCCTCTACATCAAAGTAGATAATGACATTTCTGCATAAAATAACATCCATTGTCTTTAGTAGCCCAATGCGTTTTTTATCAAGGAGGTTTAAGTGTATGAAGGAGATGTTTTTACGAAGTTCGTCCTTTACCCTGTACCCGCTAGAGACTTTATCAAAGAAGGAGAGGTAAGACTCATCAGTCTCTCTGAAAGAAGACTTACTGTAGACACCTTCTCTGGCAACGCTTAGCACGCGGTGGCTTATATCACTTCCGAGGATTTCTATATTCCAGTCCTCAATACCAAGTTTTACTGTGGCATTACTTATGAGCATCGCAAGGGTATAGGGTTCTTCACCAGTTGAACAACCTGCGCTCCATATGCGAATGGTTTTGTCTTTCTTTTTTTTTACAAGTTCTGGGATAATCTCTTTAATAAAGGCCTGAAGCTGGTAGTTTTCCCTGAAAAAATAGGTCTCGTTTATGGTTAAGAGATCTACGGCAATGGCTACTTCTTCGTCAGCGTGTTGGTCATACTTTAAAAAGAGAAGATAGTCGGTAAAGGTTGGGATTTGATTAATGACAAGTCGCCTTGAGAGGCGTTTCTCAAGGAGGTATTTTCTGTCTTTTTCAAAGTACATACCACAGTGGTCATATACAAAGTTTCGAATAGAGACAAACTCTTCATCGCTCATCGGCGTTATGTTCTCGGTATCAAACATAGGTATACTTTTAAATGCGTTCCTTTATCTCTCGAAGTCTTGTCTTGGCAAGCTCACTTACTTGTGGCTCTACGTGTGAGGTTGCCTCAAAGATTGTACTTGTAATGTCTTCAAAGGTATTTTTATTGGACTTTATTTTTGCGTCTAAAGTAAGTCTTGATAGTGCCTCAATTGCATTTATAGCAACAGGGGCGGCCGGGTCCTTTGCACCCGTATAGAGGGTCTTTAAGGCACTTGGAGTTGAGAGGCTACCAAGCCCTTTTATTGCCGTACTCCTGACCCAGATATCTTCATCAGTAACAGCAAGTTGAAGGAGCTCTTCCCTATCACCATTAGAGAAGTTTGTAAGACTTTGAACAGCGGCAATCCTAACACTTGTTTCTTCGTCAGCTAGGGCAATCCTAAGTGCGTCAAGGCCTTCAGAGAAACCAAGCGAGCCAAGGGCCTTGGCCGCGGCCTTTCTAATCTCTTTGTCTGCATCTTTCAGTGAAAGTTCAATATCTGGAAGAACCTCTTTTATTCCAAGGCCTCCGTATATAGTAGTAATATTTCTCCTTGTACGGGCGTCTTTATCTGTAGAGTAATTTTTTAGAGCAGACAAGACCTCTTCTGGGTGCTTGCTTCCAATCATTGCAATGGCCTTTACAGCGGCCTCCTCAACATCAACATACTTATCGTGGATGTGTTTGATTATATCAGGTAAGGCAGAGACGTCTTTTAGACGACCAATGGCAGTTAAAGAGCACTGGCGCGTATGACCGTAAGGGTCTTCAGCACCTTTTATAAGGGTTGGTAGGGCAGATTTGTCTCCTACCAAACCGAGTACGTGAGAGATAAAAGAGCGTGTCTTATCATCAGCACTCTCAAAAGCAAGAGAGAGAATCTCAATATTATCAGTACAAATTCTTATAAATGTCTCGGTAATTAATTCTTCAAGAGCCTCGTCATCTGAGTTGGCAAGCAAGGCACTTGCAGTCTCACTGCAACATGCATTTGAGCCCATGATACCGATAATTACAATAGCACCTTTCTTTACTTCTATTAGGGGCGAGTCCAGAAGCTCTACAATTGGCTCAAGGGTGACCCCTTGGCTAATAATCTTGCGTGCTTCTTCTTGCTCAGCTTTGGTTAGGTTCTCATAGATGTGAATAATATTTGTTAGAGCTGAGGTTCTTGTGCGACGCCCTTTATCACCAAGGGCATCTGTTAGGTGGGCAATGGCCTTAATATCAAGCGAGGAGCCAAGGGCATCGATTACGGCCTTCCTAAGGACACTGTCAGAGAAAAAACGAATGAGCGGCTCAACAGGAACGCCTCTACCAATCTTACCAAGAGCCTCTAGGGTTGCAAACCTTAGCCACAGATTATCATCATTATCACTCTCACCACTCTCACTGTGTAGGGCTTTTATTAGGGCGTTTATAACCTCCTGGCCGCCTATCTTACCAAGAGCCTCAGAGGCAGAGCCACGAACATTATCATCGGTGTCTTTTAGCAGTTTTGTTAGAGTGCCTATTACGTAAGTTATGGCCTCCTTAGAGTCTTCGTCGTCTTTTCCTGCACAGATATCGCCTATTATATCAACGGCAAATTTTCTAATATTTTCATCTTCATCGCCAAGGGTGGCTACGAGCTCTCTAAGTGCGGCTGGGCCAAGTTTTGTTAATAGTTCGGCGGCAGAGTTCCTGACCCCTGCATTATCCTCAACCCTAAGTGCCGATATAAGACCTTCAGCAAGATTTGATTTATTAAAGAAGGCCTCTTCAATTACCTCAGTTGCGGCCTTCCTAACCCGCCAGCTCTCATCACCAAGTGCGCGCACAGCAAGCATAAAGGCCTCATTCTCTGAGTCCTTGCCCTTAAAGGCAAGAAGAGCACTAATACCACTTCTGCGTTCTTCCTCATTACCGTCTAGGATATTTTTTTTAAGTTCGTTAAGGTTCATGTTTTAATATTTATTTATGAGTTTTATTTGAGACTAAAATAAAAAAATTTAAAAAGATTGATCTATATCAAGTTCTACTTTCTTTTTTTCTATGAATTCTTCAAGTGCCTCTTTGAGGTAGGTCTCAGCTGGAAGCTCCTCTGGCACGCGAGTTCTAATAAAGCTTAGGCCGTCCTTTATGTCATCTTCTAGTAGGGTAAAGACAGTGCCATTTTGGAGGCCTTCGGTAATCTCTTCGGCATTATAGAGAAGAATATCAGAGACAATTATACGTGCAAGCCTTCTGGCTTTTTCCTCACCTTCGGGGTCAGTGCTGGTAATTGGAGCTTCAGAGACGGCCAAGACCTCTTGCTCAGCCTCCTCACTTATTGCCATTGTATGGAAAGAGGGCTTAAAGTTTGTTGTATCTAGGGGCTTTCCAGTCTCTACCAAACACTTTACCTTATCTGGCAGTAGGTCGTGAATATGGTGTTTTTCAATATAATCATCAGCACCGTAAAGTGAGACGGGTTTTCTTTTATACCGCGTCTCGTCATAAACAGAGGCAGATAAGATTATCTTTGTATGGCTAAGCTCTGGATTATCTCTTATATGTTCACAGACCTCAAAGCCATACAACCTAGGGAGTGAGACATCGAGGATTACAACATCTGCGCTTTGGCTCTCTGCGGCCTCTAGTGCCTCAACACCGTCATGGATTCTTGTTACTTTCATTCCAGCCTTTGTTAGAGCATCACTAATAGCACCTGTAATGCTTTCATCACTATTGGCGGCAATAACCACTATCTCTCCGTTTTCTTTTTGTTTGGGTGCTGGAGACCTTTCTTTAACCGCAGGAGTCTCAGGTACAGCAGGGGTTGGCACTTGAGCGTTTTCAGGCGCAGAGAAGGTAGAGAAATCTGTATCTGGACTAAAATCCGCCTGTGGTTCTGTACCTTGCTCAGGTGCAGAAAATGCAGGCTCTGGTGGTGTTGGAGCTTTTTCTACGCTCTGTTCAACCACAGGACTCTCAACCTTTGGAGCAACCGGCGACGGGGTGGCCTCAGGTGGCTGCACAGGTGTGGTTGGTGTAGAGGTTTCAACCTTTGGTTTTGCGTTCGTTGTTTTCTTTGTTATAAGGAATATCTCCTTACACTTTGAACACTTAAGCCTTGATTGACCAACAGGGACGCGTGAGTCATTTAAGCTGTATCTCGTGTCGCAGTTAGGACACGTTGCGAGGAATGCCATTATACTTGATCCCCCTGAGGAGCCTTCTTGGCCTTCTTTGTCTTGACAATATTATTAATATTACCAAGGCTTATCTTTTCTTTTGAGGTTAAGAGTTTTTGAATATTTAGAATCATAATCATCTCGTCGTCATATTTTGCAACACCTTGGATGTACTCAGTGCCAAGGTCTGAGGAAAGGTCAGCTCTGTTATCAATATCACCTTTTTCAACTGTTATTACGTCATCTACGGAATCAACAATAATCCCAATCTCACGCGTATCAATTGAGACAATCATTATCCGAGCTTTTTTTTGAAGAGCGTTTTTACTTACAGGGATATCAAGTCTTTTATGCATATCAATTACAGGGATTATCTTTCCCCTAAGATTTATAATGCCCTCCATAAAATCCGGAGCTCTTGGAACCGAGACAATCTTCTTACAGAGAATTATCTCTTTTATCTGTAAGATATCTGCGGCGTACTGCCCAGGCCCAACCATAAAGCAGGCAAGTTGAATTCCAGTCGTTGTAATCATACTTTCTCCAAAAGTTGCTCTATATCAATTAGGATAAAAGTAGAGTCACCGTGACGTCCAATAGCACTAATAAGATCCTCATTTATGGTATTGAGAGAGGGAGCATCCTCAAGGTGGCTGGCCGTGAACCTTATGACGTGCTTTACCGTATCAACAAGGAGTCCGAGGAGTTCGTCCTTATCATTGACGATTATTATCCTATTTCCACTTTCATCTTGGTTAAGACCAAGTCGGCTCTTAAGGTTCATTACAGGGATAACTGCACCGCGCAGGGAGAGTACACCCAGGATGCCTGGAGGTGCCTTTGGTACGTCTGTGAGTTCTTTTATGGTGATAATCTCTTTTATGTGTTTTACCTCAATTGCGTACTCCTCATCGTCAAGTGTAAAGCTGATTGCTTGAAATTCCTCTTCTCTCTCTTCATCGTCGCCATCTTCTTCAGACTCGGCACTCTCTTCTGTGGCCTCTTCAATTAGGGCGGAGAGTTCATCTATAGGGTTAATTGAGCATGCCTCTGCCTTTAGTTTAGCCTCAATCTCTGCTTCTTCTGCGGCCTTGGCCTCAAGCTCCGCCTGCATTTGCTCAAGTTCAGCTTCATCATCGGCCTGAGTTGCTTCGGCCTTTAACTCGGCCTCAATCTCTTCTGCGGCCTTGGCCTCAAGCTCAGCCTGCATTTGCTCAAGTTCAGCTTCTTCATTGGCCTGAGTTGCCTCGGCCTTTAACTCAGCGGTAATCTCTTCTGCGGCCTTGGCCTCAAGTTCTGCCTGCATCTGCTCAAGCTCGGCTTCCTCAGAGTTGTCTTTCTCAACTGTGCCTTCTTTGACAAAGGTAGAGACCTCGACGTCAGTGGCTTCTTCTTTAAGCTTCCGGGCTTTTTTTCTAATCTCTGCGATATCCATAATAATAAGTGTAATTCAAAAAATCGTATTTTATTTATGCGTGCAAGCGAATAAGGCCGTAGTCCTTTGCAACACTGAGGATAATGTCTCTGTCTATAAATACAGCACCTCGGCCAAAACCCTCAAGTAAGGCACTTGAGGCCAAGTTGTTTATCTTCCTTGGCACTCCGTTTGAAAAACGGTGAAGCTCCTCCATGGCTGGCTCCGTAAAGAGGGGTTCCTCCCGGCCTGCCTTTGTTAGGCGAAAACGAAGGTACTCACGAACCTCTTCATAGTTAAGCACGCCTAGATGATACTGCACCCCGATTCTTTGACGAAATGCTTCGTTATATCCAGAGAGAAGTCTCTCCCGTAGCTCTGGTTGACCAAGAAGTACGAGGGAGAATAAATTCTCATCATCAAGTTGTAAGTTGGTGAGGAGCCTTAGCTCATCAAGACCCTCTCGCCCAGGGATTAATTGCGCCTCGTCAATTATTATCACAGGGCAGAGGCCTTCTTGGTATAGTTCAAAAAATTTTGAGCCAATCTGCTCCATAAGCTCAATCCTAAGCAAAGACGGCTCTGTTACATTTAGCCTGTGAGCTAGGTGAGTTAAGAGTTCGCCTGGTCCAAATAAAGGGCCAACCATTACAATAGGAATATAGGTCTCATCAAGGGCATCCATAAGAGCCCTTGAGAGGGTTGTTTTTCCGCACCCAACCTCACCTGTTAGGAGTATAATCTCTCTTTCCTCTACAGCGTAATGCAACCGTGCGTAGGCCTCCTTATGGCCTTTGCTATAGTAGAGAAAGCTTGGGTCAGGTGTCTTTTTAAAGGGATTTTTCTCTAGTCCGTAAAAGCTCTCGAACATATTTTTGTCCTAATTGCTAAGGGTCGATTTAAGGCCACTTTGCTCGCCCATGCATTCTTCAATTATTCCACCTACGTCTATTGTAAGGATTGTTTTTTGTCTGTACTCAGTAGCACCAGCAATGGCAGAGACACTGCCAAGTCTTTTGCCAACGGATTTGATAACAATATCTTGTTGCCCTAGAAGGTCATCAACAACGAGGCCGAGTTTTTTCTCTGCGAGCCCAACAACGACTACGTATTTTTCAAAGCACCTAACGTCTCTTTTCTCGGTACTATTCTCTGGAAGGTCAAGTAATTCACTGAGTCGTATAATGGGTATGGTGGCATTTCTAAGGTGGACAAATTCTTTTGTCTCTATGGTCTCAACCTGGGTGTCCTCAAGGAGAAAGCTCTCAACAACGGTATTTAGTGGTACTGCGAAGTGCCTTCCGTTGACCTCGGCTATAAGGGCCTGAATAATAGCAAGCGTCATTGGGAGGGTTAGGATTACCTTTGTGCCTTGACCCTCCTTACTCTCAATCTCTACCATGCCTGAGATGGCGGCAATGCTCTCTTTGACTACATCCATCCCAACACCACGGCCAGAGATATCACTTACCTCATCGCTTGTAGAGAATCCAGGTAGGAACATCAAATTAATTATCTCTTCCTTTCTTGGAAGGTGTCCGGGTTCAACGAGGCCTTTTTCAACGGCTTTTTTAAAGATTTTTTCGTGATTTATTCCGCCCCCGTCATCAGATACTTCTATTAGGACGTGACCACCGCTTTGGTACGCATTAAGGGTTATGACACCTTTTGCTGGTTTCCCTTTGCCCTCTCTAACCTCGGCACTCTCAATTCCGTGATCCATAGAGTTTCTTATAATATGCATGAGTGGGCCGGAGAGTTCTTCTACAATTAATTTATCAAGTTTTGTATCCCCTCCGAAGACCTCTAGGGAGACTTCTTTATTAATATCACGACCAATCTTTCTAACGTTTCGTGAGAGTTTGTCAAATATCTGGGTAAGAGGAACCATGCGAGCCTCCATAAGGCCTTCTTGCAGGGCAGTTAGTCTTTTATCCAAGCTCTTTAGAGGTTTTTGAAGTTCTAGTGAAAATTTTGCACCTTCAAGTTGATTCTTCATATTTGCGGCAATTGATATAATCGAGCCTTTAGTAATGATTAGCTCACCGACCAAGTTCATTAGGCTATCTAGTTTTGCGATATCAACTCTTACGGTCTGGGTGATGCTCTTTAG